>JBBRTK010000075.1:0-10471 GCA_038244455.1 Actinomycetota bacterium | reverse complement strand
GGACCATCCCGGAGTAGTCGGGGAGAGCTGATGCTCGAGTTCCTCGACCTGCGCGAGCGGGGCGGGCGGCTCGAGCCCTCGAAGCTCGAGATCGATCCTGCCCTCGCCGAAACCGTCCGAGGCATCCTTCAACGCGTATTCGTCGAGGGCGACGACGTGCTGTTCGAACTGGCCCAGAAGTTCGACGGCGCCGACCTGCGCGGCGCGCTGATGGTGACCGAGCCGGAGTTCGACGCCGCCGAAGCGGCCACTCCCCCCGAGCTGCGCCGGGCCTTGGACGAACTGATCGAGCGGCTGCGCGATCTGCACGCGCGCCAGCTTCCGCCCGAGTGGTGGGACGAACGCGACGGCGTGCGATTCGGCGAGATCGTTCGCCCGCTGCAGTCCGTGGGGTGTTACGTGCCGGGAGGACGAGCCACCTATCCGTCGTCGGTCGCGATGACGGTGGTCCCAGCCGTGGTTGCCGGCGTCGAGGAGATCGTCCTGTGCACCCCGCCGCGCGCGGACGGGACCGTGGCGCCCGCGGTGCTGTACGCCGCGCGCCGCGCAGGAGCCACCTACGTGGCGAAGACGGGCGGCGCGCAAGCCATCGGCGCCATGGCCTACGGCACCGAATCGGTCCCCCGGGTCGATCGCATCGTCGGCCCCGGCAACGCCTACGTCACCGAGGCGAAACGTCAGGTGGCCGGGACGGTCGGGATCGACGGTCTCGCCGGGCCCACCGAGCTCGCGATCGTGGCCGACGCCTCCGCGGACCCCGCCATGGCCGCCTTGGACCTCATCGCTCAGGCCGAGCACGACCCTGAGGCGCGGTGCTGCTTCATCTCCCCCGACCGGGGTCTCATCGAACGGGTGGACGGAACCCTCATCGAAGCGCTCGCGGGCGCGGGCAGACGCGAGATCGTGGACGCGGCGATGCGCTACACCAGGACGGTGCTGGTCCGCGATCTGGCGCAGGCGGCCGAGGTGGTCAACGACGTCGCCGCCGAACACCTCCAGCTGCTCCTGTCCGACCCCGAGACCTTCCTGAAGGATGTTCGCAACGCGGGGGCCATCTTCATGGGGCCGTCGACTGCGGTGCCGTTCGGCGACTACGGGGTGGCGTCCAACCACGTGCTCCCGACCGCGGGGACCTCACGTTTCAGCAGCGGCCTCCGCGCGTCCGACTACGTCACGGTGAGCTCCGTGGTCCAGATGACCGCCGACGCCGCCCGCCGCTACGCACCCGGTGCCTCGACGATCGCCAGAGCCGAGGGGCTGGTCGGTCACGCGCGCGCGATGGAAGCACGCACGGAAGACGACTCGCCGTGACCGCGCTCACGGCTCCCGCTCCCCGCGCCGGCTTGCGCGACGTTCCCGCCTACGTCTCACCCCAGCTCGAGTGCCGGGCGCGGCTCAACACGAACGAATGTCCCGTCGATCTCCCCGCTGCCTTCCACGCCGACCTGGCCGGCGCGATCCGCGAGGTCCCGCTCAACCGCTACCCCGACGGCCAGATGACTGAGCTGCGCGCCGCGCTGGCCCAGCGCCACAGCCACCCGATCGAAGGGGTCTGGACCGCGAACGGTTCGAACGAGATCTTGACGCAGCTCCTGCAGGCCTACGGCGGTCACGGACGTCAAGCGATCATGTTCGAGCCGACGTACCTGCTGCACTCGCGCCTGTGCTGGCTCACCGAGACCCGGCCCATCCAGCTGCGCCTGAAGCCGCCGTTCACCCTGGGCGCCCACGACGTCGCCGGCGCGCTCGGCCTGCACCCTAACGTGATCTTCGTGTGTTCACCGAACAACCCGACGGGCAACACGCAGCCGCTGGTCGACATCGAACACCTGGCGAAGGCCGCCCCGCAGACGCTGATCGTGGTGGACGAGGCCTACATCGACTTCGGTGGAGACAGCGCGCTGCCGCTGGTCGGCGAGCGCCCGAACGTCGCCGTGGTTCGCACGTTCAGCAAGGCGTTCTCGATGGCGGGCGCGCGGATCGGCTACGTGCTGACCTCCCCCGGCGTGGTCGAGGATCTCCAGCGCGTCCGTCTGCCGTATCACCTCTCCGCGCTCAGTCAGACCGCCGGTCTGGTGGCGCTGCGCCACATGAACGACGCGCTCGGCCTCCTGGAAGGGATCACGGCCCAGCGCGATCGCATCGTCGGAGCCCTGACGGCGATCGACGGGTGCACCGTCTTCCCCTCCCAGGCGAACTTCGTGCTCTTCGTTCCGCCCAAGCCCGCGGCCGAGGTCTGGCAGGGTCTGCTGGACCGTGGGGTCCTGGTCCGCGACATGACCGCGGTGGTGCCGGAAGCGCTGCGCGTGACCGCCGGCACCGCAGAAGAGATCGATCTGTTCCTGGCCGCACTGACCGAAGTACTCACCACAGAACCCGCGCCTACGCCAACGCCCGCACCTACAGCAGGAGACGACCGATGAGCCGCACCGCCACCATCAACCGAACCACGAAGGAAACCGACATCAGCATCACGCTCGACCTGGACGGAACCGGACGGTCCTCGGCCGATACAGGGCTCCCGTTCTTCGATCACATGGTCCAACAGCTGGGCAAGCACGCAGGATGGGACCTGGACGTGACCTGCAAGGGAGACCTGGCGATCGACGGCCACCACACCGTCGAGGACACCGGCATCGCGCTGGGCCAAGCTCTGAAGGAAGCGCTGGGCGACAAGGGCGGGATCCGGCGGTTCGCCTCCATCGTGGTGCCGCTGGACGAAGCGGCGGTCGAGGTGTCGCTCGACCTTGCGGGTCGGAACTTCGTCGTGCACGAGGTTCCCGTCCCCGCCGAAACCATCGGGACGTTCGACACCGGGTTGGTCGAAGACTTCGTTCGGGCGCTGGCACAGAGCGCCGAACTGACCATCCACGTCCACCTGCGCTACGGGCGCTCGCCCCACCACGTCTGCGAGGCCGAGTTCAAAGCCATGGCGAAGGCGTTCGGCGACGCGTGCTCGCTGACCGGGCGCGGCGACGTCCCCTCCACGAAGGGAACCCTGTGACGTCGATCGCGGTGCTGGACTACGGGAGCGGGAACCTGCACTCGGTCTCCAGAGCGCTCGCCGCGGCCGGCGGCCGGCCCGTGGTGACCGCGGATCCCGCCGTCGTGGCGGACGCGGACGCGCTGGTCATCCCCGGCGTCGGCCACTTCGGGGCGTGTGTCCGCGCCATCCGCGCGGCCGGGCTGGAGGCTCCCATCCGCGACTACGCGGCTGGCGGGCGCCCGGTGTTCGGCGTCTGCGTGGGTATGCAGGTCCTGTTCGACGGGAGTGAAGAGGACGGGGAGACCGGGCTGGGGCTGTTGCCGGGCGCCTCGCGCAAGCTCCCCGCCACCGTGAAGGTTCCCCACATGGGCTGGAACACCGTGTCGTGGACGGCGCCGCACCCCTACGCCGACGGGATCGCCGACGGCACGCGCTTCTACTTCGTGCACTCCTTCGCGCCCGATGTGGGTGAGGCCACCATCGGCCGGACCGAACATGGACGCGCGTTCTCGGCGGCCCTCGCGCGTGGGAACGTCTTCGCGACGCAGTTCCACCCGGAGAAGTCCGGGGCCGCCGGCCTGCAGCTCTACCGGAACTTCGTTCGAGCGGTGGCGGAATGATCGTCATCCCGGCGATCGATCTGCGGGGCGGCCGCGCGGTGCGCCTGCTGCGCGGGAACCCCGAGGACGAGACCAGCTACTCCGAGGATCCCGTGGCGGTGGCGGTGAAGTTCCAGGAAGAGGGCGCACGGCGGCTCCACGTGATCGACCTGGACGCGGCCTTGGACGAAGGAGACAATCGCGACGCCATCGAAGCCATCTGTCGCGCGGTCGTGCTGCCCGTGCAGGTCGGCGGCGGCATCCGTTCGATCGAGGCCATCGACGGGGTGCTGGGGCGGGGCGCGGCCCGGGCGATCCTGGGGACCGCGGCGGCCGCCGACGCGGAGTTCGTCGCTCGCGCCGTGGAGGAGTTCGCCGAACACATCGTGGTCGGGCTGGACATCCGTGGCGGCAAGGTGATGGTGAAGGGCTGGAAGGAAGAGGGGCCTGCACTGGAAGACGCGATCGCCATGCTCGACGAAGCCGGAGCGCCGCGCTACCTGGTCACCTCGATCGCTCGTGACGGCACGTTGGAGGGCCCCGACATCCGGCTCTACACCCAGGTGCTCAAGCTCACGAAGACGCCGATCATCGCCAGCGGCGGGGTTCGCCACGCCGACGACGTCTGGGCACTCCGCGACCTCGGCTGCGAAGCCACCGTCACCGGCAAGGCGCTCTACGAACACACCCTCAAGCTCTCCCAGGTCATCCGGGGCTGAGCATGGCCGTCGCGAAACGGGTCATCCCCTGTCTCGACGTCGCCGACGGGCGCGTGGTCAAGGGCACGCGGTTCAAGGATCTGCGCGACGCCGGCGATCCGGTCGAACTGGCCGCCTTCTACGACCGGGAAGGCGCCGACGAGCTGATCTTCCTGGACATCACCGCGACCCTTGAGGGACGCAAGGCCACGCTGGACGTCGTCTCCCAGGTGGCCGAACAGGTCTTCATCCCGCTCACCGTGGGGGGAGGCGTTCGAACCGAGACCGACGTGAACGACCTGCTCCGCGCCGGCGCGGACAAGGTAGGGCTGAACAGCGGGGCCGTGCGCGACCCGGCGCTGCTCGAGCGCTGCGCCGAACGGTTCGGTACGCAGTGCATGGTGGTGGCGATCGACGCCCGCCGGCGTGCCGCCCCCGGCTGGGACGTGGTCATCGACGCGGGACGAACGAGCGCGGGCCGCGATGCGGTCGAGTGGGCCGTGGAGGCCACCACCCAACGCGGGGCCGGCGAGATCCTCCTTACCTCCATGGATCGCGACGGGACCGGCGACGGATACGACCTGGAGCTCCTGCATGCGGTGACGTCGGCGACCACGGTTCCCGTGATCGCGAGCGGCGGCGCGGGAACGCTCGCCCACTTCGCCGAGGGACTGACCACGGGCGGCGCGGACGCGGTCCTGGCTGCCAGCCGGCTCCACTTCGGCGATCTCTCGATCCGCCAGATCAAGACGTACCTGGCGGCAGAAGGCCTGGAGGTCCGGACGTGAGCCTCGATCGTTCGCCCGTCGATCTTGACGCGCTGGCCTTCAACGCCGATGGCCTGATCCCCGTGATCGCGCAGGACGCCGACACGGCCGAGGTCCTCATGATGGCCTGGGCGAACCGGGAAGCCCTGCAGCGCACGCTGGATGAAGGACGCATGGTGTACTGGAGCCGCAGCCGCGGCGAGCTCTGGCGCAAGGGAGACACCAGCGGTCACGCGCAGCACTGGACGGCGCTCAACGTAGATTGCGACGCCGACGTGATCCTGGCCACCGTTCACCAGCAGGGTGCCGCCTGCCACACCGGCGAACGAACCTGCTTCTATCGCGCGATCTCAGGAAGGGACAGCTGATGCTGAAACTCGTCATCCCGAAAGGGTCGTTGGAGGAACAGACGCTGCGACTCTTCGAGGCCGCCGACCTGGACGTGCGCCGCGGATCCAGCCGCGATTACCACGGGACTATCGACGACGACCGCATCGAACGCGTGAGCGTCCTTCGTCCGCAAGAGATCCCGGTCTACGTGGGTCAAGGGCTGTTCGACCTTGGCATCACCGGCGAAGACTGGATCGCCGAAACCCAGGCCGACGTCGAGGTCCTGACCAGCCTGAAGTACGCGAAGACGGGCACCGGTCACGGGACGAAGATCGTCCTGGCCGTTCCCAACGAACACCCAGCCAACAGCGCGAAAGAGATGCCCCCCGGTTCGCGCATCTCGACCGAGTTCGTGAAGCTGACGGAACGGCACTTCGGCGAGCTGGGGATCGCGGTGCAGGTCGCGTGGAGCTACGGCGCCACTGAGGCCAAGGTGCCCGAGATCGTCGATGCCATCGTCGACGTCACGGAGACCGGCAGTACGCTCCGCGCCCACGGCATGAAGATCATCGAAACGCTCATGACCTCGGACCCCGTGCTGATCGCGAACCGCGAGTCTGCCGCCGACCCCGAGCGGCGCGCGGCCATGGACGACATCACCACGCTCCTGCTCGGCGCGCTCCGCGCCGAGGGCCGGGTCCTGATCAAGCTCAACGTGGGCGAGGACCAGCTGGAAGCAGTGCTGAAGGTGGTCCCGTCCATGAAGGCACCCACCGTGTCTCCTCTAGCCCACGGCGGCTACGCGGTGGAAACCGTCGCCGAGAAACGAACGGTCAACCGCCTGATCCCCCAGCTCCTGGCCGCAGGGGCCAGCGACATCCTCGAACTCCCCATCTCCAAGATCGTCCCCTGAGGCCCGGGCGGGCGGAGCACTCGGGTTGCGCCCGCGGCTGCGCGCTCCTAGGCTCGCGCCGCAACCCAGGAGGCGACGGATGCGAGCATCCCGACCACGGATCTTCCTGCTTCGGTCAGGGTGGGAAGGTCGCCCCGCTGCCGAAGGGGAGCGGTGGGCTACGCGGTGCACCGAACGTGGTGTCCAGCGAGCCGTTCTAAGCCGAAGGGCTACGGTTCCGCCCTCAGGCTTGACGCGGTGGTGTCGTTTCTGCCATCCTTCACGAGATGTTTGAACGAGCATTCAATCCTGCCGCCGACCTGCGCTCGCGCAAGGTATCCGGTAGCTAGGGCGTATCCCGAGGCCCCTCGCGGGCCGGGATGCGTCCCCTGACCCTTCGCCCGTGGCGGAGGGTCTTTCCATTCCTCGCCACCAGGAGGCCCCGATGAGCACCGAGCAACAGATAGCAAGAGACGCCGAAGCCCTGCAGCGAACATGGGACACCGACCCACGGTGGGCGGGCATCACGCGCACCTACACCGCCGAGGAGGTCATCCGACTCCGGGGTTCGTTCGTGGTGGAGCAGACCATCGCCCGGCGCGGCGCCGAGCGGCTCTGGGACTTGATCCGCTCCGAGGAGTACGTGGC
Organism: Actinomycetota bacterium; assembly: GCA_038244455.1. Classification (GTDB taxonomy): domain Bacteria; phylum Actinomycetota; class UBA4738; order UBA4738; family HRBIN12; genus JANXVR01. The sequence goes on along the minus strand of JBBRTK010000075.1, from coordinate 3,551 downwards.
GGCGCTCGGCGCCCTCACCGGAGGCCAGGCCGTGGAGATGGTCAAGGCTGGCCTGAACGCCATCTACCTCTCCGGATGGCAGGTCGCGGCCGACGCGAACCTGGCCGGCCACACCTATCCCGACCAGTCGCTCTACCCCGCCAACTCCGTTCCCTCGGTGGTCAAGCGCATCAACAACGCCCTGCAACGGACCGACCAGATCGCGTGGAGTTCGGGTGTGGGCGCCGGGCGCCACTGGATGGCGCCCATCGTGGCCGACGCGGAGGCTGGGTTCGGCGGCGCGCTCAACGCGTTCGAGCTCATGAAGGCGATGATCGAGGCGGGCGCCGCCGGCGTGCACTTCGAGGATCAGCTGGCGGCCGAGAAGAAGTGCGGCCACCTGGGCGGCAAGGTCCTCATCCCCACCAACGCGTTCGTCAAGACGCTCACCGCCGCGCGGCTGGCTGCCGACGTCCTCGACGTCCCGACCCTGGTGGTCGCCCGCACCGACGCCCTGGGCGCCACCCTGCTCACCAGCGACATCGACGAACGCGACCGCGCGTTCGTCGGGGGCGGGCGCACCGGTGAAGGCTTCTACCGGGTTCGGAACGGGAACGACGCGGCGATCGCGCGCGGGCTCGCCTACGCGCCCTACGCAGACATGCTCTGGTGCGAGACCGGAACGCCGGACCTCGTACAAGCGAGGTTGTTCGCCGACGCCATCCACGCGGAGTTCCCCGGCAAGGTGCTCGCGTACAACTGTTCGCCGTCGTTCAACTGGAAGGCGCATCTGGACGACGCCACCATCGCGTCCTTCCAGAAGGAGCTGGCCGCCATGGGCTACAGGTTCCAGTTCATCACGCTCGCCGGTTTCCACGCGCTGAACGAGTCGATGTTCGAGCTCGCGAGCGGGTTCGCCACCGAGGGCATGACCGCGTACGTGAAGCTGCAGGAGCGCGAATTCGCGATGGAGGCCGACGGGTACACGGCCACCCGGCACCAGGCCGAGGTCGGTACCGGCTACTTCGATCAGGTGTCGGAGACCATCACCGGCGGCGACTCATCCACCCTGGCCCTCAAGGGGTCTACGGAGGAAGCGCAGTTCCAGACGAACTGAAGGCCGTCTCAGGCGTAGTCCGGCGGGGTAGTCAGGCCTTTGCGTTCGTAGTGCGTGAGGTACGCCGGGACGGGGATGCTGGGGCGAAGCTCGGGGTCCGGTATGGGCTCAAGCGCCTTCACCACGAAGGGGAGGTTGCCGGCCCACACGTCCAGGTGACCGTCCGCAGCCGCGTCCTCCGGCGGACCGGCGCTGATCTTGGCGCTGGCCTCCGTGAGTGGGAGCGACACGATGGTCGTGGCCTTCAGTTCCTTCTCGGTGGGTTCGCGCGAATCGTCCCATCTGCCGGGCAGGACCTGCTCGCTGAACGCGTGGAGGGCGGCGAGCTTCTCGGCGGGGTCTTCGACCAGCGTCGCCGTGCCCAGAACCACCACCGAGCGATAGTCGATCGAATGCTCGAAGATCGACCGCGCGAGCACGATCCCGTCCACCAGCGTCACCGTCACGCAGACCGGGATGCCGGCGGCCGCACACTTGAGCGGCCGGCTGGCGGCACTCCCGTGCAAGTAGAGCCGGTCCCCGATCCGGGCGTGCAACGTCGGGATGACGAACGGCTGGCCCTCATCCACGAACCCCAGGTGCGCGACCAGCGCGGCGTCCAGGATGGAGTCGATGGTCGGGCGGTCGTACGCCGCCAGCTCGGGGATGCGGTGAACCCGGGTTCTGGAGGTGGGCGCCGCAGTGTCCTCGCTCATGGCGGCACACGCTAGCACGCGTGTCGGGCCGTCCCCTAGGATGACCGGTCGGTCAGCCTGCCCTGACGCAGGTGCAGACGTCGTACTCGCCGCCGCAGATCGCGTACTTCCAGCCGGAGGTCGCACCTGCGCACTTCACGCAGTGTTCCCCGCTCATCCGACCACCAGGTCGGTCACGACCGGCGTCGCGTTCGCGATGATGTCGCGCACGGGCGACGTGTCCTGCACGTACTGGCAGAGCTCCTCCAGGGTTGCGGCGTCGGCGTTCTTGGCCTTGGCCGTCCCCTTCACCCGGATCTCCGTAAAGCCGGCTCGCGGACCGCCATCTAGACCCACGAACGTGCGAAGGTCGATGTCGCCCTCGAGCTCGTAGGACAGCTCTTCCAGTTCGATCCCCCGCGCAGCCGCGTTGTAGGCGAACCCGACCGAGTAGCAGAAGCCGAGCGCGGCCAGGACCAACTCGACCGCGTTAGCGCCGGCATCGTCGCCGAGCAGCACGGCGGGCTCGCTGCCGGTCAGGGTGTGCGCGGTCGCGTGACCGGCCTCCTGCCCCGCGTGGCTGAACGACGAGATGTTCGCGGTGCTGGTCCCTCCGTCGGTCCAGTCGGTTCGCGCCTTGAACGTGAACCGGCCGATGTTCGAGTCCCGCCCGATCGCGCCGATCGTCTGGACCAGCCGATCCACGTCGACGCCGTTCCTGACGGTGATCGTTGCCATGCCGTGCCCCCTTCCGTCGGTTACATGCGGTCAAGACGGCGCGAGAAGCCAACCGATTGCGTTTTCCCGCAGATGCAATAACTTCGGGCCTGTCGTCGTCTTTGGGTTGGATACCCCGACGAAGGACTACGGAGTGGGACGGAGCAACGTGTGGGGGAGACCGCGATCGAGCCCGAGGCCAAAGCGGCGTTCGAACTGCTGGCGAGAGAGCAACTTCCACGGCTGTACGGGCTGGCACGGCGGCTCACGAGCGACGGCGCCGAAGACCTCGTGCAGGAGTGTCTCTTGAAGGCCTACCGGTCCTACGCAACGCTGCAGGCAGCCGAGGCCGGCCCCGCGTGGCTCCAGCAGATCCTCGTGAACGTCTTCCGCGACCGGCTGCGAAAGCAGACCCGCTCGGTCGATGAGGTGGGTGTCGATGAGGTCGACGAGTTCTCCCTCTACCGTACGGTCGCCGACGAGGACCCGTTCCCCTACTCCGACACGCTGCACGTGGACTTCCTGAGCGCGTTCGGGCGCGAGGACGTCCACGCGGTGCTCGCGCGCATGCCCGAGATCTACCGCGCCCCCCTCGTGCTTCGCTACATGCAGGGCTTCGCTACGAAGGAGATCGCCCGGATCATGGGAACCCCCCTCGGTACGGCGCTCGCGCGACTGCATCGGGGCCGGAAACTCTTCGAACGCGAGATGTGGACCTACGCCGAGGAAGCCGGCCTTCTGGAAGAGGGAGCGGCGCGATGACCCATCGCGCCATCCCTTGCTCCGATGCCGTGCGCCAGCTCTGGGACTACCTCGACAAGGCGCTCTCCCCCGAGGATCAGGCCCGTGTCGAAGGCCATCTCGCCTTCTGCCGCCGATGCTGCGGCGAGCTGGAGTTCGCGGAGGAGTTGCGAGCCTTCCTGGCCTCCAACGTGGTGGATGAGATCCCCGTCGATGTGAAGGAGCGCCTCGAACGCTTCGTGGAGGAACTGTGAAGGCGGACGGGAACAAGGACATGCTTTTCCAGGACGAGATCAACCAGGCTGTGCGCGCCGCCTATGCAG
>JBBRTK010000074.1:0-10549 GCA_038244455.1 Actinomycetota bacterium | reverse complement strand
TCGGCGCCAGCCTTCCTGTACGCCCACGGGGAATCGCCGGAAATTTCGGGCGACCACCACCCACTTTGGGGTGGGTATGTATAGAGAAGGGAACATCGCAGAGCCACCGCCGAACCTGCGACACGAACACGACGAGGGCCCCTCAAGGCTCCACGTCACCCCCGCCAACAAGGGCTCACCGCACCCGACTCGCCCACCAAGCGAGATACTTGTTGTTGCATCTATTTCGTGTCGGAGGGGGGACTTGTACCTTAACCCCACGCGCATTTCGCCCTTCGGAGTACTCGGTGGCCGCGTGAAGCCAGGAATGCCGCTGCGGTGCCCGGAACGACTCCCCTACGTGCATACCCACCCCAAAGGCGGGTCGCGTCGCTGAGAAACCCGCGATTGATGGTGTCGCCGTTGGGAACAGGGTCCATGAGGCCGGGCCAACTTCAGGCCGCCACAGTCGCGGCAACCTGTGATCAGTAGGAGGGTCAGGGCGCTGAGCGGTCGACGAGCAGGGTGCTCGAGTCGACGTGGTGCGTGCGGCGCGCAGCGCGAGGTCAGCTCGTTGCGGCGAGTGTGCTGGCGAAGATCTGCCAGGCCAGGAGTGACTTCGCGACGAAGCTCAACACGATGTAGGTCCGCTCGCCTCGCAGGTAGTTCGCCCACTTGCCTCTCGCCCGGTACTGCTTCCACTGGACCAGGGCGAAGCAGTTGAAGAGGACGAACAACGTCAGCACGATGCCGTACACAAACCCTGGTACCGCATAGCCGGGGGGACTGTTCGGGCCGGCAAGCTTCACGGCGAAGATGAGCCACGGCACGGCGCCGGCCACGCAGCCGAAGACGAAGGGGAGCCATTCGCCGTCGCCGGGGGTCGTGAACTTCTCCTGCAGCCACCCGAACAGGATCATCGAGACGTTGACGCCGAAGATCGCCATGAGCGCCGCAATCTCGCTGATGCCGTTCAGTTGGGCGATCACGATGACCATGATCGACGAGCTCAACGAGTACTCGACCCACCGGAAGATGTTGCGGCCCTGGATCAGGGATACCCGATAGCGGGGGAAGCCCTGGGGTGAGGCGACGATGAAGTGGAAGAGGGCGGACAGCCCGAGGAACGCGGCGATGGCGTAGGCGACGCGGATGTTGAACAGCAGCACCGGCGCCGAGAAACCGGTACCGGGTCCGTCGGTCGTATAGGTCGAGGTGACCGGGAGCGCGAACCCGTTGGCCAGGATCAAGACCGCCACCAACGACGCGGCGTGGAGGAGGCCGGCACCCACGTTGAGGCGTCGCAGCGGTTGGATGTCGGCTTCGGTGATGGGAGTCGGCGTGCTCACGGGAGCCTTCCGGTTGTCGATGGAGCATTCGATCGAACACGCAGCGTCGAGCATGCGAACTTCCATCATATTAACCAAGGATCTTGATTACTACATATCTTGCTAAGACTGTTCTAGAATGTCGCCAATGACCGCGAGCGCGACACCACGACACTCCGGTGACCGTCCTGCAGAGGAGCCGCAGGGTCCTGTCAGGCCAAGCGGCGACGACGGCATCCGTGATCGGCTCATGGAGCTGCTCACCTTGCAGCTGAGGTTTCGTCGACACATACAGGACCGTCTCGGTGTCGATCCTGCCGGCCTGACGACGATGATCCACCTGGCGGAGGTGGGCTCAGACACCCCGACCGCCATCGCCCACACCCTCGAGACCTCGACGGCCGCGACCTCGCTCGTGCTCAACCGGCTCGAGACAGCGGGGCACATCTCACGCCAATCGCATCCGTCGGACCGGCGGAAGGTCGTCGTGACGCCGGCGCCGGCGTCAATCGCATCGGCCTACGAACACGCCCACCCGGTCATCGACGGCATCGACCAATTGACCGCCACCCTCACCCCTGATGAACGGTCGACCGTTGCGGGGTTCCTGGGAGGTCTCGTCCATGTCTACGAAGAAGCACTGCGCGACGGGACGTGAAACGACCTGATCACGGTGCGTGGACGCAGGCCAGCAACGCTGACACACAACCAAGGTCGCCGAATCAGGCAGAGGAGACGATGAAGAATCTGCAGCAGTTCGACAACCAGGACTTCTTGACCAATCAGTCCTTGCGAAGGGCAAGCTCGAGGTCTTCAGCCGTGTCAGGGTTGAACCGACCACTGCCGGACCACCGCACGGTGTGCCCGCGATCGACAAGGAACAGCGCGATGGTCGAGCGATCCTTGATGCCGAGCGGCGCGGTCAGCTTGGTGACGTCGCCGTAGACGGTCAGCGTGCGCCGCAGCACGACTGGTTCCCGGATCGCCGCGGCCATGCCGCCGTCGATGAAGTTGCGAACAGGAGCCCAGATCCGGCCGATGGTGGGTAGTTCGTAGAACCGCAACCCGGGGTCCGCCGCCGTGTGTTCCTCGAGCCATGCGGACCAGGAGTCGACCAGCTCTTGGTGCTGACGATCGAACGCGACCAGCACGATGTTGCGGTCGCCCTCGAACGCGTCGGGAATGGTGACGTCGAGGCCCTCCAGGTTCCGGGCGGCCAACGTCGGGAACACCACATCGGGTCGCACCGACATGAGGCTACGGGCCCGATCTCGGCGCCAATCGTTCGTCGCCGCAGAGTTCATAGAAGTAGCCGAAGGCGTCGCGGGCATCGAGCACGCTGAACACGGGAGTCGGGGCGCCTCGCCGCTGGATGCAGTGCTCGAAGGTCGACGCCGGTGGTTCAGCGTGGGGCTTGGCGATGCCGCGCACCTGTACAGTCCACCCCTCGAACGGGCGCGCGGCGATGCCGCCGGCTTCGAAGGCGATGACCTGGTTGATCGGTTCGCGGGCCTGGCCGAGTCGACTTCCACAGCAGAACAAGATCTGGTCGCCGAACACCTGGTACTGGACCGGCAAAATGAGTGGCAGGGCGCCCTCGCTGATCGCGATCCGCCCAAGGCCCCCCGCGCCGAGCAGATCCATGCACGCCAAGGGGGGCAGCGGCCCGGGAGTCGCCTCCAGCTTCATGGGACCAGCGGACCACTTGATGGCGGCGATGGGAAGGGCCCAAAGTCCCGCTTCCGGCCGACCCAGGTCTGAGCGACAGCTGGCCGATCACCCGCCGGGGATCGGAACCGTTCGCTGGATCTCGATTTCGACCGGCGCGGCCGACCGGCGACTCGCTCATCGATCCTCGAAAGGCGGCACACCCGTGGTGGCTCACGAGGAGTGCGTCGCCGACGTGAACGACGCCGGGCGACAAGTCGTTCGTGGCGCTATCGACCCCACGCGACGACATGCCTAACAGCGGAAGCTTGATTCCTGTCTTACTTCTCCTATATAGTCGTCGATGCCTGCGACTCCCGGCGATGACATGGAGACCTCGTCGATGAGCACCCCTCCGTGGGCCCAGCCGAGCTGCCCATCGCGCCCCGATGGGTTGAACCGAGAGGTGAACTGATGACATCCCCCCTTGCTCTCGCGGTGCTCACCGCCCCATTGGCGTTCGGCGTGGTCGCCATCGCCGGCGCGGTGGTGCCGGGACCGAGGCCGCGGACCGTTGAACGTCTGGGGGCGTGCGCCGCGTGGTTCGGCGTGATCGTCGCCCTGGTGGCGAGCGCATCGATGGCATGGCACGGTCTGGTCGAGAGCCCCACGTTCGGCTCGAGCGGTCTCGGGCTCTCGGTGCGGCTGGATCCCCTCAGCATGACCATGCTGACCATGATCTCTCTGCTCGCTGTGGTCATCTTCCGCTTCAGCGCGACCTACCTCGACGGTGACGAGCGCCAGGGCGTGTTCCTGGGCCGGCTGGCGGCCACCTTCGCGGCGGTCGAGGTGCTCGTGGTGTCCGGGAACCTGGCCCTGTTGGTGGTGGCATGGGTGGCCACCAGCCTGGCATTGCACCGGTTGCTGGTCTTCTACCGGGACCGCCCCCGGGCGATCACCGCGGCGCGCAAGAAGTACATCGCGGCCCGCATCGGCGATGCGTTCCTCATCGCCGGCGCGGCGCTGCTGTACCACCGCTTCGGGACCGGGAACCTCGAGCAGATCTTCGCCGGGGCGCGGGCGGCGACCCAGACGGGCTGGGCGTTCGGCACCGTGGAGGGGGCGGCGCTGTGCATCGCCGTGGCCGCCATGTTGAAGTCCGCGCAGTTCCCAACCCACGGCTGGCTGGTCGAGGTCATGGAGACGCCGACGCCGGTCTCGGCGCTCCTGCACGCAGGGATCCTGAACGCCGGCCCGTTCCTGGCGATCCGCATGGCCTACGTGCTCGAGGGGGCTCGCCCGGCCACCACCTCGCTGATCATCGTCGGGGGCTTCACCGCGGTCTTCGCGTCGGTGGTGCTGCTCACCCAACCCTCGGTGAAGGTGGCCCTCGGCTACTCGAGCGCGGCCCACATGGGTTTCATGCTCCTGGTCTGCGGGATGGGCTTCTACCCGGCCGCCCTGCTCCACCTGGTCGCCCACTCGTTCTACAAGGCCCACGCCTTCTTGTCATCGGGCAGCGTGATCGACGAGAAACGCGCCGCCAAGGTGGCCTTGCCCCGCCGGCTCGGTAGCCCGCTACGCATCGCCGGCAGCGCCATGATCGCCCTCGGGCTGTACCTGCCCCTCGCGTTGTTGTGGGGGGTCGACTTCGGGGGCAACCCGATCGTGATCGCCATCGGCGGCATCCTCGTCATCGGCACGACCCAGCTCGTCGCTCCCGCCCTGGACTCGGCCGGCCCGATCATCGGCACCCTCCGGGCCGGCGGTTTGGCTCTCGCCGTGACCCTTTCGTTCTTCACGCTCGAAGCGGGCGCGCATCACCTCCTCGCCGACACCGTGCCCGAGACCGCCGGCCGCGACGCCGTCCAGATCGCGCTCGTCGCGATGATCCTCGTTTCGTTCGCCGCGGTGGTCGGACTGCAGATCCTCGAGCCGACCCGACCCAAGAGTGCCCGTCGGCGGGCCATGGCGATCCACCTCCGCAACGGCCTCTACGCCAACGCCCTGTTCGACCGCGCCGTCGGTGGCCTGCGACCCCCGGCGCTGCAGCCCGAGCAGGCCCGATGACGACGACCCCGACCGCCTCGACCACCTCGAACACCCCCACCGTTGACGACGAACCTGGAGACGACACCGTGGAACTGACCCGCACGCCCGAGGGCCCGACCCGGCCGGCCGGGGCAGACGTCGAACAAGCCATGCGCGTCACGTGCGGGCGGATCGCTCCCCTCTGGCCTCTGGAGAGCTTCGTCGCCGTCAACCCGTACCTGGGGTTGGCCGACCTCCGCTTCGGCGAGGCCGCCGAGTTGCTCGCGAGCACCGCGGGGGCGCGCAGCACGATGCCGGCCGCGTTCTACCTGGACGCGATCGAGCAGGGCCGCATCTGCGACACCGACCTCGCCGCCGCGCTGGCTGGGTCAACCGCGAGGCCGCCCACCGATGTCGTCAGCTGGCTGCAGGCGATCCGCGACGGGCAAGACGAGGCGACGACGACGGCGCGCGTGCCCACGGTCGCCGCCGTCGCGACCGCGGTCACCGGCCACGACTGGATCCGGCTGTCCACGGACCGGGTCTCAGCATGGGCGGCGGCCTACTTCGACTCCGGCCAAGCCCTGTGGAAGTCGGCTGACCCGAACCGGCCGCTGTTCGCGGCGTGGAAGGAGGAGGCGAGCATCGACCGCACGCCCGAGGTCATGGGACTCCGCGGGTTCCGGGCCACGGTGCGTTCGCTGCCCGACGATCCGTTCGCTGCTGCCGAACGGGCCGTCGACGAGCTCGGGATCCCCGACGAGGCGCTCGAGCTCTACCTCCATGCCCTGTTGCTGCGGGTGGGGGGCTGGGCGGCGCACGCGGCCCGCGTCGTGTGGGACCAGGGGCTGCTCGGGGAGGAGGACGACACGCTGGTGCAGTTCTTGGCGGTCCTGCTCGCCTGGGAGCTCGCGGTGCTGCACGCCGGATCGCGCCACGGGGTCCCCGCGGCGTGGGCCGACGCCGCCACTCAGCTCCGTTCGTTCGGCACGCGGCCTCCGGTGCGTCAGCCCTTGGAACCGAGGGTGGTGCTGCAGGACGCCTTCGACCGATCCGCGCAGCGCCACCTGATCGAGCAGCTCGCGTCCCACCCGAACGCGATCCCGGTCCCGGGCCGGCGGCCCGAGGTGCAGGCGGTGTTCTGCATCGACGTCCGCTCCGAGGTGCTCCGCCGGCACCTCGAGGCCGTGGCCGACGACGTCGACAGCATCGGGTTCGCCGGGTTCTTCGGCGTCGCGATCGAGTACGTACCCCTGGCCCACGACCGAGGCGAGGCGCAGTGCCCGGTGCTCCTCACACCCGGGTACACGGTCGCGGAGACGGCGCCCGACCCCGCCCGCCAGGAGGAGGCGATCGCGGCTCGGCGCCTCGCGCACCATGTCCGACGAGCGTGGAAGTCGTTCAAGATGGGGGCGATCTCGTGCTTCAGCTTCGTCGGGCCGGTCGGCTTGATCTACCTCCCGAAGCTGTTCACCGACGGTCACGGCGTGACCCGGCCAGTGACCCGTCCCGAGGACGAAGCGCTCCCCCCATGGGCGGTGGGCCACACCGCACCGAGCCTCGAGTCGACCGAACCGATGACGGCCGCCGGCGGTATCGCGTCGGCGGACCGGGTCGAATTGGCGGAAGGCGCCTTGCGCGGCATGTCGCTCACCGACAACTTCGCCCCCCTGGTCATGATCGTCGGCCACGGCGCCGCCACCGTCAACAACCCCTACGCCACCGGCCTCGATTGCGGGGCCTGTGGCGGGCACACCGGCGAGACCAACGCCCGGGTGGCCGCCGCCATCCTCAACGACACCGAGGTTCGCCAGTCCCTCGCCACACGCGGCATCTGCGTACCCGACGACACCTGGTTCGTCGCGGCCCTGCACAACACGACCACCGACGAGATCACGATGTTCGAGCGACATCTCGTGCCCGCCCGACATGCGCAACTCCTCACCGCGCTGGAAGCGGATCTGGCCGAAGCGGGCCGCCGTGCCCGCGCTGAGCGAGCCGAGCGGTTCGCCCTCGCCGACAACGAGTCGATCGACGCGGCCATCATCGGCCGCAGCACCGACTGGGCGCAGGTGCGCCCCGAATGGGGTCTCGCCGGATGCCAGGCCTTCATCGCCGCGCCGAGGAACCGCACGCGCGGCCTCGACCTGGGCGGGCGCTCGTTCCTCCACTCCTACGACTGGCGCCAGGACGACAGCTTCGGGGTGCTGGAGCTGATCATGACCGCCCCCATGGTCGTCGCCAGCTGGATCAGCCTCCAGTACTACGCGTCGACCGTGGACAACGAGCTGTTCGGCTCCGGCAACAAGACCCTCCACAACGTCGTCGGCCGGATCGGCGTGCTCGAGGGCAACGCCGGTGACCTCCGCACCGGGCTGCCCTGGCAATCGGTACACGACGGCGAACGGCTCCAGCACGAACCGCTACGACTCAACGTCATCATCGAAGCGCCGATCGACGCAATGAACGACGTCCTCGCCGCGCACACCTCGGTCCGCGACCTGTGCGACAACGGCTGGCTGCAACTGCTCGCCATGGACGAGACCGGCTCGGTCTCCCACCGCTACCTCGGTGGCCTGCGCTGGGAGCCCGTCGGCCCGTGAGCGCGGCGACCTCCGGCCAACGTCACGGCCACACCGATCCGGCGCCCGGGATCGACGCGCCGACCGCGGCTCGCGGTCCCCTTTCCGGGGTGCGCATCATCGAGGTGTCCCTCCTCGGGGGCGCGGCGATGACCACGACGCTCGCCGATCTGGGGGCCGAGGTCATCAAGGTCGAGTCGCCGGCCGGTGACTACATCCGCGAGATGACGTGGCCCATCGTCGAAGGGGTGTCGCTAATGCACCTCCACATCAATCGGGGCAAGAGGTCCGTCGTGGTCGACCTCAAGAGTGAGGCGGGCCGAGCGCTGTTCCTGGAACTGGTGGCGGGCGCAGATGCCGTCGTCGAGGCCATGCGCCCCGGACAGCTCGACAAGCTCGGCGTCGGCTACTCGACGATGAAGGCGATCAACCCGAAGATCGTGCTCATGGAGTTCTCCGGGTATGGCAGCACGGGTCCTTACCGGACGCTGCCCTCGCATGGCGTCGCTTTCGACACGTGGGCGGGCATCGTCTCGCCGGTCGTCGACGAGGACGGCTTCTGCTACCTACCCGAGCACGTGTCTATCGGGATCAACGCCGGACCTCTCTACGGGGCGCTCGGCCTCCTCGCCGGCATCGTCGCGGCCCGCACCACCGGCGAGGGTTGCCACCTGGAGCTCGCCCAGGCCGACGCCGCGGTGGCGTTCGACTGGTATCGCCACGAGACCTGGCGCGCCTACGAGCGACCCGAGGACGAAGTCACCGGCAACCCCGCCGACGGCTACGAGCGGCGCGCGCCAGGCACGGCCGGCCTGCGCGACGGCGTGCGCTACCAGGTGTACGAAACGACCGACGGCCACGTGCTGTTCATGGCCTCCGAGCAAGCGTTCTGGAAGAACTTCTGCGCCGGCGTCGACCGCCTGGACCTGTTTCAGCGCTGGCCCGGATCCACCTTCGCCGACCACGCCCGCAACAACCGTGAGCTCCAAGCCGAGCTGCGCGCCATCTTCCGCACCCACACCTCCCAGCACTGGCTGGCGTTCGCCGCCTCCCACAACACGGCGATCGCCCCGGTCAACAGCCCGGGCGAGATCGCCCAGGACCCTCAGTTCCGGGACCGGGTCCGCTGGTATCCGAAGGAGACGCTCGGTGCGGATCAGCTGGCTCCGCCACTGAAGATCCTCGGCGGGGCCCTACCGACCCCGACCCGCGCCCCGAACTTCGGCCAGCACACCGACGATGTCCTGCGCACCGTGCTCGGCAAGTCCGACGACGAGATCACCGCGCTGCGCGCCGCCGGGGCCCACGGCTGAGTAGCGCCCCCGCATCACGGCGTGCGCAACGACGTGGCCATCGCATGGAAGCCACCATCGACGTGGATGATCTCGCCGGTGATGGCACGCGCCATATCCGACAGCAGGAAACAGGCCGTGTCCGCGACCGGTCCCGGATCGGTCGAGTCCCACTCGATGGGCGACTGGCCGGCCCAGGCCTCCAAGAGCCGTGAGAACCCGGGAATGCCCCCGGCCGCCCGCGTTTCGAGCGGCCCGGCCGCGATGAGGTTGCTGCGGACGCGCTGCGGCCCGAGATCGCGGGCGACGTAGCGGCTGGTGGCCTCGAGCGCCGCTTTGCACACGCCCATCCAGTTGTAGGTCGGCCACGCCGCGGCGGCATCGAAGTCCAGACCCACCACGCTGCCCCCGCCCGCCGGGGCCAGCCGCCCGACAAGCCCGGCCAGCGCCGCGTACGACGTGGCACTGGTGTGAAACGCCATGGTGAGGCTGTCGCGCTTCGCGGCGAAGAAGTCACCGTCGAGCGCGTCCGCCGGGGCGTAGGCCACCGCGTGCAGCGCGCCGTCAAGGAGATCCCAGCGGTCAAGGATCACGGCCTCCAGTGCCGCCCACGCCTCGGGGTCGTTGACATCGAGGGTCTGGAGATCGCACCCGAGGGTAACGGCGGCCTGGGTGGCGCGCTCGCGATCACGCTCGGGCGCCGTCAGGATTACCTCGGCACCGAGACCGAGGGCCCGGCGGGCAGTCGCGAACGCGATGCTGTCCGTGGTGACCACGCCGGTGATGACGAACTTCTTGCCTCGCAGCATCTGCAGGTTCCTTCCTCGGGCTTCCCCCGGGCGACGACATATACCGAACTCTAATACAGGATCCTAGATACCGGAATCTTCTGCCGCTCTCCGTCCTCGACGCCTTGACAACCCCTTACTCCAGATGTTGAATACCGGAAGTGAGTTTCATCTTTTACGCCTGAGTTCGTCGAGCCGGGAGAGGATCAGATGCACATCACGTGCGACGAGGTCGAGCACCGGTTGTCCCGGCACGGCTACACGGTGGTGCACCGCACGGAGGGGCATTCGCTCTACGAGCACCATGGCGACCAGATCGTGGTCCCCCACCACTCCCGGGAGCTGTCGCCCTGGGCGGCGAGAGTCATCGAGTGGAGCCTCGAACCGCGCCTCGGACGGCGCTGGCTGACGGCCGCACCCCCAACCGGCCCGACTGCCACCTCCCCGCGCCGTGATCGGAACGCGCCGCCCCGCCTGCTGCTCAATCTGGCCATCCAAGCGGAACCCGACCACGCGGCGTGGAACGCGTTCGTGGTCGAAGAGCCCCGCATCATCACTTTCGGCGCGACGCTGGCCGAGACCCGTAGCCGGGCGGCCGACGCAGCCGATGCGTGGTTCGCCGGGGGGGTCCAAGTTGAGCTCCAGCAGCTCCTCCACCTCGATACCGTGACGCAGGGGTGGCTCGGCCACGCGACCACGCCCGTACCGTCCGCGGCCCGTCGGGCCGAGGCCCGACACCAATTGGGCCTCTTGGGCATCGCGGAGCCGGACATCACCGAACTGCTCGAAGGGTCACCGAGCGGCGGAGACCGGCCGTAGCCTTCTCGCCGGCCGTGACTCCCGCCCGACCTACCCGCTTCGCCGGGGGCTGCGGGCCTTCCGCGGTTTGGGTGGGGTCAACC
>JBBRTK010000073.1:0-10864 GCA_038244455.1 Actinomycetota bacterium | reverse complement strand
CGTCGAGCTTGACCTCAAGCGCTCGGAGCGAACCCTCCAGCTGCTCGACCGTGCGGGGTCCGATGATCGGCGCCGTCACCACGGGCTGGGCCAGCAGCCACGCGAGCGCCACGTCGGACGGACGTTCACCCAACTGTTCGCAGAGGTCTTCCCATTCCTTCAGCTGATCGTGACGGCCTTCGACCTCGCCCAGCATGTACTGCTGCGAGCGCCGGCCCTCCTCGACCTTGTGGAGCGCGCCCGCCAGCAAGCCGCCTGCCAGCGGGCTCCACGGGATCAGCCCCATCCCGTACTCCTGCACCGCGGGGATGACCTCCAGTTCGATCGTGCGGGCGGTGAGATTGTAGAGCGACTGCTCCATCGACAAGCCCAGGGAGTGACGCCAGTTCGCGATCTCGTTGGCGCGCGCGATGTGCCAGCCGGCGAAGTTGCTCGAGCCCACGTAGAGGATCTTGCCATCGGACTTCAGCTGTTCCATCGCCTCCCAGATCTCGTCCCACCAGGCATGACGGTCGATGTGGTGCATCTGATAGAGGTCGATGCGGTCGGTTCGAAGCCGCTGGAGCGAGGCCTCGCACGCCTTGATGATCCCCAGCTTGGACAGGCGAGATTCGTTGGGCCAATCGCCCATCTGGCCGTAGACCTTCGTCGCCAGAACCACCTTGTCGCGCCGCCCCCCGCCCTTGGCGAACCACCGCCCGATGATCTCCTCGGTGGCGCCGGCCCCCAGGTGCCGCCCGTAGACGTTCGCGGTATCGAAGAAGTTGATGCCGTGGGCCAGGGCCTGGTCCATGATCTTCTGCGAATCCTCTTCCGAGGTGTGAGGCCCGAAGTTCATGGTGCCCAGGCAAAGGCGGCTAACCACTAGGCCCAGATGTCCGACATGCGTGTACTCCATGCAGGCAGTCTAGAGCGGTTCGGCCGAACGTCCCGCGGCCAGCGAGCCGTCGCGTTCGGGAGCCAGGATCCCGGGGACCAAAAGGGCGGTGAGCACGATGGCTCCGCCGCCCACCAGTCCCGCCCACATGAGTGTGGGGCGCACTCCGAGCGCCGCGGCGACCGGCCCGGTCAACGCGAACGACACCGGCACCCCCGCGGTCGAGATGAACCAGTCCAGGCTGGAGACCCGGCCACGGATGTGGGTCGGCACCAAGAGCTGGAACACGGTGAACCAGTTGACCATCAAGATCGTGAACATCGCCTGACACACCGCGCTCACCAGGTACATCGGCCATAGCGAACGCGCGAACGCGAACCCGACCAGCAGGAACGTGCCCAGCGCCCACGCCGCATACATCACCGTGAGCGGACGCCGCGGCATGCCACGCTGTCCGGACACGGCGGCGGCGGCGACCGACCCGGCCCCGCCGGCGGCGAAGACCAGACCGAGCCCAAGTGGTGAACCGTGGAGCTCGTTCTTGATGAGGTAAGGAACCAACACCTCGAACGGACCCCAGAAGCACAGGAGGCTGATCGTCGCGACACCCATCGAGGCCCAGAGCCACGTGCGGGAGCGAACGAAGCGGAACCCCTCCTTCAGGTCCGCCCAATGCGTGCTGTCGGCATCGGGATGGCGAACCGAGGGCCGTTCGGTCATCCGAAGGATCATGGATGCGCTCCACGCGAACGTCGCCGCATCGATGACGAACGCCCAGCCGGGACCGACCGTCCGGACCAGAACGCCACCGAGCGCCGGACCGATCAGCAACTGGGCGAACGGCCGGACGAACTGCGCCAACGAGTTGGCCTCGACCAACTGCTCGGGTGGAACAAGGTCGGGAAGGATCGCGGAGTTCGCCGGCCCGAAGAGGGCTTCCCCCGCCCCGTAGACCGCCGCCAGCACGACCAGATGCCACAGAAGAACGTGCCCGGTGATGGTGAGAACACCCATGACGCCGATCGCGACCAGCCGCACGCCGTCGGCGATCAGCATGAGCCGGCGTCTCGGTAGCCGGTCGGTCAGCACACCGGTCACCATCAACAGGAGCACGGTGGGCAACGTCCACGCCAGGCCGACCAGCGCCAGTGCCTTCGGGCTGTCGGAGATGCGCAGCACCTGCCAGGCGATGGCAACCAGGTAGATGCCATCTCCCAGGAGGGAGACGGCGAGCCCCGTCCACAGCAACCGGAAGTCGCGGTGGGCGAGCGGCCGGAAGATCCCGATGCGGGAGGACTCAGGCATCCGGCGAGCGTAGACGCTTAGGGCGTGGACGCGGGCGTGGGCGTTGCCGGGGACGCGACCCGGACCGTGACCACCGAACCGCCGCCACGCCGAGGGTCGAACGCAACGGACCCCCCGAGCATCTCAGCCAAGCGTCCCGAGGCGAACAGACCCAGGCCCAATCCGTCCTGCTCGCGGGTGATCGATTGATCGCCCTGTTTGAACGGGTCCGCGGACAACAGGTTCGGGTCGATGCCGGGCCCGCGGTCGGACACCTCGAACACCAGATGCCCTCCCTCCCGGGAGACGCGGACCTCGACAGGCTGGTCGGGCGGCGAGAACTTCAGGGCATTCTCGACGATGTGCCGCACGGCCTGCTCCAACAGTTCCCGATCCGTATGAACGAATTCGGCGTCCGGGGCGATGGTCATCTGCACCCTGCCGTGCGCGTCGCGAACCGCGACCCTTGCCACCACCGCGCTGAGCACCTCGCGGGTGACCAGTTGCTCGGTGCGCAGGAACACAGCGCCGCCGCCACCATCCATGACGGCGCCCATCGTCGTAACCAGATCGATCAAGCGGTCGGTCGAATCCATCAGCCCGTGGAACAGCGGTCCGAACTCCTCGGGGATGGCCTGTTCCTGCTCCAGCAGGCGCGCGACGCCGTTGATCACCGTGAGAGGACTTCGGAACTCGTGGGCGACCGTGGCCACCACAGCCGCTTTCCCAACGGCGAGATCTCGCTCCCGCTGCGCGATCACCAACTCCCGAGTCTGCCCAACTCGCACGCGATCAACCAGGGCCGTCGTCGCGACCCCCACGATGAGGAAGGAGACCATCCGTGAGATCCACGCCGACGCCACCTGCGGCGTTCCGGTGGCGACATCGAAGGGCATGAGTGGCCCCGATACGATCCCGGCTGCGATCGACACGACCACCGCGCCCATGTACTCGAACCGAACGGCCGAGACCATGACGATAAGCACGAACATGATGGGGCCGAACGCGCCGATGCCCCCTACTGCGTACATGATCGCGTACGCCAGGCCGAGGCCCGCAGCCAACGTCACAACGACGAATGGGGTGCTCCAGCGGCCAGAGGAGACCAGGAATCGGTCTACCCACCGGTCGGCTGAAGTCCCCGCGGGCACGTGAGCCTCCATGGGTATCCCATCGGACATCCGGGGGACGCGCTTGAGTGCGGGGGTTACAGTCATACTCAACCCAGGTCGAACCCCCGAGACGAGGAGGGGCCGTGGGGAAGTCCAGCGGGGTGATGGCCGTAGCGCTGCTGGCGTTCTCCGCGTGCTCGGGGGCGGGGGCTGAACCATCCCGATCTCCGACCGTGTTGGAGAGCCCTACAGCACCCTCACCCGCGCCGACGCCCTCACCCGCGCCGAGCCTGGTGACACGCATCCATGTGGGCGCGCTCCCGAGCGAGGGCATGGCGGTGGATCTGGGCAACGAGGTGGTGTTGGTCGATGTCCGCGGGCGTGAGCTGGCCCGACTTCCCGGCGCCTCGCTCTACTACCAGTGGAACGTGCCGGGTTCGGTGATCTTGCGGTCGCGTCACGTCTTCTCGATCCTGCGGGTTGGAGCCGGTGTCGTGGAGTCCCTCCCCAGCTCCGAGGCGGCGGGGGCCATCGACCCGCAGTTCCAGAACCACCTGAAGCTCCCCCGGCCTAAGGGCACGACCCCCGGGTTCGGTCAGTGGGCGTACGCGCTTCCGGGACCGCACGCGCTGACCCTCGCGCAATGGTCCGGGGAGTGTGAGGTCCCGCTCGCGTTGTTCGTATCGCCGGGGTCAGCGCCGCGTGCCGTCACCGGCGAGCCCGGGCTGACCGGTCCGGAGTCGTTCGCGCTCGGGTGGGACGACGGCGGAAGGGCGATCGTGCAGCTGCGGGAAGGCGCGTGCGGGACATCGTTCTCGCGCCCCGGCATCTACGCCTTCACCGGCCCCGGCGTGGGCGTGCCGGTCTTCGTTCGTTCGGGCATCGTCGCGGCCCGCATGTGGGGCCCGCAGGCATGACACCGGGTGCATGACGATTCCGCTTGGTGCGCCGGGAGGGATTCGAACCCCCGACCTTCTGATCCGTAGTCAGACACTCTATCCGGACTGAGCTACCGGCGCGGGAGAGCCAGCATACAGAACGTCCTAAGCAGGGCCAGAGATCCGGCGGAGACGCCGGGATTCGAACCCGGGAACGAGTGTTACCCCGTTAACCGCTTAGCAGGCGGCTCCTTTCGGCCTCTCAGGCACGTCTCCGCCGCAGATTGTAGCCAGGGCTCACCGGGCCTAGCGCGCGAGACGCCCGGCGGCGTCCAGCGCTGCCTGCGCCGGTTCGTGCGGCATCGCGAACAACGTGTTCCCGTCCCGCCCGATCACCGTGGTCGCGGCGAACAACGCGTTGACCACGGCCTCTTCGGTGGCTTCGACCGTGGCCGCGAACAACGCGCTCAAGAGCCACGGCGGCCGGTCGGGCCCATCCAACACCGCGCGGACCTCGGCAACATCGCGCGGCGCCCTGGGCAACCGGTTCGCCGTGCTGAACGCGAGCATCTGTTCGCCCGACCCGTTCGATGCCATGGAGCCGCCGCGCGCCAGGCCCAGCCCGGCGCGCTGGGCCACGCGGTCCAGTTGGTGCGGCAGCAGGGGCGCGTCGGTGGCGACGACGACGACACACGATCCTTCCGAATGTTCCACCGGCATGTACCCGGTGATCGCCTCGCCCACGCGCACGCCGTCCACAAGCAGCCCAGCGCGATCGCCGTGGTTGGTCATGACCAGGACGCCGACGGTGAAGCCGCCTTCATCGGCGGGCAGCACGCGAGACGCGGTCCCGATCCCGCCCTTGAAGTCGAAGCACTGCATCCCGGTGCCCGAGCCGACCGACCCTTCGGCCACCGGGCCGCCGACCGCCCCGTCCAACGCCGCAGCCACATCCTGGTCGGTCAGCGGGAACGTGAGGATCGCGCTCAGGAAGGAGTCGTCGCACTCGCTCACCACCGGCATGACCTCCTCCGCGGACCCCGGTGAGCCGTGCGCGATCCACTTGACCGTGGCGTCGTAGGCCTTGCCGATGGCCAGGCTGCTGGTGAGCACCACCGGGCTCATCAGGATGCCCCATTCGCGGAGCTGGTTGATCCCGATGAGCTCGCCGTAGCCGTTCAGGATGTGCGTGCCGACGTAGACGGGTTCTTCCCACGGGGCGCCCGCGTGCGGGAAGATCGCGGTGACCCCGGTCCGGACGGCGGCCGGGTCGCCATCGGCGCCACGGATGACCGTCTGATGGCCCACCCGGACGCCGGGAACGTCCGTGATGGCGTTCAGTTCGCCCGGGGTGCCTCGCCCGATGCGGATCCCCAGGCCTCTGGCACGCGGACTCATGGACGGGGATGGTACCCGGCCCACCCGGCTAGAATCCACGCGTCCTATGGCCGTCCTCATCCTTGGTGTCTCGTTCCGCCGCGCGCCGATCGAACTGCTCGAACGGCTCGCCTTCACCGACGACGACCTGACGAAGGCCTACCGCGTCGCCCAGGACATCGACGGCATCGAAGAGACGGTCATCCTGTCCACCTGCAACCGGGTGGAGGTCTACGCGAACGTCCCCGGGTATCACGCCGGGTTCATGGCGCTCAAGCAGCTCCTCACGCAGGCCCGGGGCGTCGATCCCGATCACATGGCCGAGCCCCTCTACGCCCACTGGGAGCACGACGCCGCGGACCATCTGTTCGCCGTCACCGCCGGTCTGGACTCCATGGTGCTGGGCGAAACGCAGATCGGCTCCCAGGTTCGCGAGGCCCTCAGGCGCGCCGAGCTCGAGTCCGCCGCCGGGCCCGCACTGACCGCGCTCTTCCATTCGGCCATCCGAACGGGGCGGCGGGTTCGCAGCGAAACCTCCGTGGGCGCGGCGCCGGATGCCTTCGTGTCACTGGCCGCAGACCTGGCGGCCGAGGCTACGGATGGCGCGTTGGACGGAAAGAACGTGGTGGTGGTCGGCGCCGGAGCGATGGCGGCACTGGCCGTCAAACAGCTCCGCGGCCGCGGCGTCGGTCCCGTTCGCATCCTGAACCGGTCGCTGGAGCGTGCCCGCGCGCTCGCCGGGCGCACCGACGCGGATCACGGCGAGCTGGACACGCTCCCGGCGGCGATGGTGAGCGCCGACATCGTGGTCAGCGCCACCGGCGCGGCGGGCGTCGTGGTCTCCACCGACGCGGTTCTCCGGGCCATGGCCGAGCGGGACGGACGCCCGCTGGTACTGGTCGACCTGGCCGTGCCGCGGGACGTGGAAGCCGGGACGGAGGCCCTGGCCGGGGTCACGGTGGTCGATGTCCTGTCGCTGCGCGAACGCCTGGCCGACCACGACCAGGGCACCGCCGAGGAGATCGGCCGCGCCCACGAGATCGTGGCCGAGGAGGTCCATCGGTATGTGGTTCGCCGGCGCTCGGATGCGCTCGCGCCGCTCATCCGCGCCATCCGGGCGCGAGGGGACCAGGTCATGGCCGCGGAGATGGAGCGTTACGCCAAACGTCTGGTGGCGCTCGACGCCGACGAACGAGAGGCGGTCGACGGCCTTGCTCGCGGCATCGTCGCCAAGCTCTTGCACGACCCCATCGTGGAGCTGAAAGAGCGTTCGGAACCGGGGACCGACGGCGTGCACGCGCGGCTCCTGGCCGAACTCATGGGCATCGATACGAACACCCTGGAGCCATGACGGACGCCCTGCGGATCGGGACCCGGCGCTCCCGGCTGGCCCTGGCCCAGGCCGACGAGGTCGCGGCCCTGCTTGCCGCAACCGGCGTCCGCACCGAGATCGTCCCGATGACCACCTCGGGTGACGAGGGCGCGGTCGTTGCCGATGGGGCCCAGGGCCTCAAGGGCCTGTGGATCGACACCATCCTGGATGCCCTGGAGGACGGATCCATCCACCTCGCCGTTCACTCCGCGAAGGACCTTCCCGCCGAGGACGACGAGGGGTTCACCATCGCAGCCGTTCCCCTCCGGGCCGATCCGTTCGACGTGCTGGTCCTGCGGGAAGCGACGTCGCTGGGGTCGGTCTCGCGCGTCGGGACCTCGTCGGTGCGGCGCGCGGCGCAGCTACTGGCCCACGACCCCCGCCTGCACATCGTCGAACTCCGCGGCAACGTGGACACCCGGCTGCGGAAGGTCGAGGAGGGGGAGGTCGATGCCGCCGTCCTAGCGGGTGCCGGACTGGCTCGCCTGGGCATCGAACCCGCCTACATCCAGCGCTTGGACCTGGACGTCATGGTCCCCGCCCCCGGCCAGGGGTGCCTGGCCGTCCAGTGCCTCGAAGACGAGCCGGAGATCGTCGCCGCCCTGCGTCGGATCGATCACGCGCCATCGCATATCGCCCTGGACGCCGAGCGTTCGTTGATGTGGCGGTTGGGGGGAGGCTGCGCGCTGCCGCTCGGGGCGTACGCCATGGCCGGGGCCGACGGGGTGTCGCTCGTGGCGTGCGTCATGCTCGCCGACGGCTCCAGGTCGCTCCGTTCCGACGGCCTGGGCGCCGACGCGGAGGCCGTGGCGGGCGTCGTGGCTGCCGACCTCATCGAACGCGGAGCCGAACAGATCCTGGCCCAGGTCGCGGGCGCGTGAGCCCCAAGCCTGCGCGATCCCTGGCCGGACGAACGATCGTGGTGACACGGCCGGCCGATCAGTCCGCCGTGCTGGTCAGGCTCCTGGAGCAACGCGGCGCACGAGCGATCGTCGCCCCCGCCATCGAACTCCTGCCCATCAGGAGCGCTGCGCTCACCACGGCGCTGAAGCAACTCGCCGCCGGTGAGTTCGAGTGGATCACACTCACCAGCCGCGCGACGGTGGAGATGCTCTCGACCCGGCTGGCCTCGCCAGGCGACGTTCGCGCGAAGGTTGCCGTGATCGGCGACGGAACCGGGGCCGCGTTCCGGAGATGGGCAGGGCGCGCACCGGATCTGCAACCGGCCACGTTCACTACCGCGGCGCTGGCGCGCGCGTTCCCGCGCGGAGACGGCCGCGTGCTCTGCGCACGGGCGGACATCGCGCCCGAGGGTTTGGAGACGGCGCTCGAGGCGAAGGGATGGGAGCCGACCCGCGTGGACGCCTACCGGACGCGGATGCCTCGCGCGCTTCCGGCCGACGCGCGCGAGGCACTGCGAGTCGGCTCCGTCGATGCGGTCACGTTCACCAGCGCCTCGACCGTACGGGGGTTCGTGGGCGCACTGGGGCCGGTCGCGGGTTCACCCAAGGTGGTCTGCATCGGCCCGGTGACCGCGAAGGAAGCCCGCAGCCACGGCTTGACGGTTCACGCCGTGGCGAAGCCGCACACCGTGGAAGGCCTGGTCAGCGCCCTGGAGCGCGTGCTGGCGCCCCGGCGTGCGGGGTAGCATCCAGCCACCATGACGCCATTCCCCGAACAGCGACCGCGCCGGATGCGCCGCACGCCTGCGCTCCGAGGCTTGATCCGCGAGACCACGCTGGAACCGCGACAGCTCATCGCTCCCCTGTTCGTGAAGGAGGGGATCGACGCCGCCGTGCCGGTCGCGTCGATGCCGGGGCAGTTCCAGCACACGTTGGAGTCGCTGCGCAAGACGGCGGTGGACATCGCCGGGCGCGGCGTCACCGCGTTCATGCTGTTCGGGGTGCCCGCGCGCAAGGACGCCGAAGGATCCGAGGCGTGGAACCCGGAGGGGATCGGCCAACGCGCGATCCAGGCGCTTCGCGAGGAGTTCAGCGACGACGCGGTGATCATGAGCGATCTCTGCCTGGACGAATACACCGACCACGGGCACTGCGGCGTGGTCGGGACCGACGGCGAAGTCATCAACGACGAAACGCTTGAGCGCTACACGCGTATCGCGCGCGCGCAGGCCGATGCCGGCGCACACATGGTCGGACCCAGCGGGATGATGGACGGACAGGTGGAAGCGATCCGTGCCGCGCTGGACGGCGAAGGTCACATCGACACCGGCATCATCGCCTATGCCGCGAAGTTCGCGAGCGCGTTCTACGGGCCGTTCCGCGAGGCGGCCGAGGGCGCGCCGAAGTTCGGCGACCGCACCGGCTACCAGCAGGACCCCGCGAACGCGGACGAAGCGCTCCGCGAGATCCGCGCCGACATCGCCCAGGGCGCCGACATCGTCATGGTGAAGCCGGCGCTGCCCTACCTGGACGTGATCCGCCGCGCGAAGGACGAGACCGGGTTCCCGATGGCTGCGTATCACGTGAGCGGCGAGTACGCGATGATCAAAGCCGCGGCAGCGAACAGCTGGATCGACGAACGCCGCGCGGTCCTGGAGGTCCTGACGAGCATCCGCCGCGCCGGCGCCGACCTGATCCTCACCTACCACGCCGCCGACGCCGCTACCTGGCTCCGCGAAGGCTGAGTCCCCTTGGAATCCTGCCTGTGACCAAGTCCGAGGAGCTGTTCGAACGCGCCCAGCGGGTGATCCCCGGCGGGGTCGACTCGCCGGTTCGGGCGTTCGGCGGGGTCGGCGGCACGCCCGTCTTCATCGAACGCGGCGAGGGCGCCGAGCTCATCGACGTCGACGAGAACCGGTACGTGGACCTGATCCAGAGCTGGGGCGCGCTGCTGTTCGGCCACGCGCACCCGGAGATCCTGAGCGCGATCGCCGCGGCAGCCGCGAAGGGAACCACCTTCGGCGCCCCCACCCCCGGCGAGGTCGAACTCGCAGAAGGGATCATCGCGGCGGTACCCGGGGTGGAGATGGTGCGGCTGGTCAGCAGCGGAACCGAGGCGACCATGAGTGCGATCCGCTTGGCGCGCGGCGCCACCGGCAGGGACAAGCTCCTGAAGTTCGAAGGGTGCTACCACGGTCATTCGGACTCGCTGCTCGCGGCGGGAGCCGGGAGCGGCTTGGCCACGCTCGGCATCCCGTCGTCCCCCGGCGTCACCGCAGGCGCCGCGCAGGACACCCTCACCTCCCCCTTCAACGACCTGAATGCCGCCC
The DNA here is from genome assembly GCA_038244455.1 of Actinomycetota bacterium. Classification (GTDB taxonomy): domain Bacteria; phylum Actinomycetota; class UBA4738; order UBA4738; family HRBIN12; genus JANXVR01. The sequence goes on along the minus strand of JBBRTK010000073.1, from coordinate 732 downwards.
GGGCGCTCTTCGCCGAATGGGGACGCGACATCGCTGTGGTCATCGTCGAGCCGGTCGCGGCGAACATGGGCGTGATCCCGCCTGCCGAGGGGTTCCTCGAAGGGCTCCGCGAACTCTGCGACCACCACGACTCGCTCCTGCTGTTCGACGAGGTCATCACGGGGTTCCGGATGGCGCTCGGCGGGGCGCAAAGCGTGTTCGGGATCCGGCCGGACCTGTCGACGTTCGGCAAGATCATGGGCGGCGGGTTCCCGTGCGCGGCGTTCGGAGGCCGGGCCGACCTCATGTCGCAGCTCGCACCCACGGGCCCGATCTATCAGGCCGGCACGCTCAGCGGGAACCCCGTCGCGGTGGCGGCCGGTTCCGCCGCCATCGCGCTGGCCGCGATGTTCAACCCCTACCCGCGGATGGAGCAGATCGCAGCGACCCTCGCCGAAGGGCTCACGGAGCGGTTCGGGCGGAGCGGCATCCCGGTAACCATCAACAGGACCACGTCGCTGTTCAGCGTCTTCTTCACCGGCGAACCGGTCCGGAACTTCACCGGCGCCAAGCGCGCCGACCACGAGCGGTACGCGCGCTTCTTCCACCACATGCTTGCCGCCGGCGTGTACCTGCCGCCCAGCGGCTACGAACTCTGGACCCTCTCGGCCGTCCTCACCGACGAGCATGTCCAACGCGTGCTGGACGCTGCTGCTACCTTCAAGGGATGACCGCGCTCGACGCGTTCATCCG
>JBBRTK010000072.1:0-10880 GCA_038244455.1 Actinomycetota bacterium | reverse complement strand
TGAGATACTGCCGTTTTCGCGGGGAGGAACGATGAAGAAGAAGCAGACCGACGATGTGGCCGACTTCGCCGGAGCCCCGGCGCCCAAGGCGCTCGGGCCCGCCGACGTCCAACAGAAGGAATTCCGCGTCTCGCGCTTCAGCGGTGGCTACAAGATGCGCGACGTCGATGAGTTCTTGGACCAGATCACCGAGTCCATGAACGGCATGGTCGAGGAGAACCGCAAGTTGCGCACCCAAGGCGGCGGCCCGTCCATCGGCGCTCCCGACCTCGCCGACACATCTCGCCAAGCCGATGAGATCATCCAACGGGCCCGAGCCCAGGCCGAACAGATCATCCGGGGCGCACAGGGAGGCGCGGGGGCGGTCGGGGCCGCAGGGGCCTCCGGCTCGCCGGATCGCGCCCCCGTCAACGCCTTCTTGGCCAAGGAGAAGACCTTCCTCCAGAGCATGGCCGGTCTGATGAACGAGCACGCCGAAGCCGTCAAGGGCATGGTTCGAGCCGACCGAGCCGTGGCGGCGCGATCGCCTGCGCCGATAGCCGTTCCTTCGGTTCCGCCACAGCCCGCACGGGCCGCCCGACCCCCGATGGACCCCCGCCCGACGGCCCCGATCAAGAGGGTAGATGAACCCATCCGGGTCGAGGAACAGGCGCCTGCGTCGGCGCGCCGAGACGACGACGGCCCCGGAGACGGTCCGGACCGGTCGCTGCGCGAACTCTTCTGGGGTGAGGACTGACCGAGCGCGAGCCGCTCGGTGTGGCGCTGATCTACGCGGCAGCGCTGGCGCTGGTCGCGATCTCGGCGGTTGCACTCGCCATCGGCCTCCTGAGCGAGCACCGGACGAACGTCATCGTGCTGTCCGTCCTGGCGGGCACCGGTGCGCTCATCTTGCTGTGGTCCGGGGTGGCCCGAAGCCAGCGCGTCAGGCCTCCGGGCCCATCCGGCGGAGCGTGAGCCGGATCTCAGCTCCCTCCAACGCCGCCGGTCGTTCGAACTCGGCGTCGGGAAGTTCTGACGCCAGGACCTGTGTCGCGAGCGTCTCGGCCGCGATGTAGCCGCGATGGGCGGTCAATGCCGCCTCGACGTTCGCGTCGCCTTCGACGCCCAGCGCGATCCGGTCGCTCACGTCGAAGCCCGCCGCCTTCCGCGCGTCCTGAACCGCGCGAACCAATTCTCTCGCGAGTCCCTCCCGGCGAAGGTCGTCGGTGAGTTCAAGGTCGAGTGCGACCGTGAGGCCACCTTCGGATGCCACCCCCCACCCCTCGCGAACCTCCTGGGTCAGTTCAACCTCGGACGGCTCGACGTCGACGTTCCCGACGGCGGTGGGGACCTGCGCCGCCTCGCCGCGAGCGAGTGTTCCGGCCAGCGTGCCGTCATCGGCCGCCAGCGCGATCGCCAGTTCCTTCACCCGGGGTCCGAGCCTGGGACCGAGCGCCTTGAAGTTCGGCTTCGCGTGCCATCGCCCGAAACCAGCGACGGACTCGGCGAATACCACGTCGCGAACGTTCAGCTCCTCGGCGACGATCGGCAGAAGGTCCCGCAGGTCCGCCGGGTCCTCCGGGAGGTGGATCACCGCTTCCGCGAGGGGTTGGCGCGTCCTGGTCTTCGTGTCCGTCCGGACGCGGCGGCCCAGCTCAACGATGGCGCGGGCGGTTCCCATGGCCCGGTCCAACGCGGGATCCTCGGAGAACTCGGTGGACCTAGGATAGTCGGAGAGATGCACCGAGCGGGACATCGTCGAACGCCAGGCCGCGAGGTTGAGCCAGATCTCCTCACTGATGAACGGGGTGAACGGCGCGAGCAGCCTGGCGAGGGTGGTCAGGCACTCATACAGCGTATGGAAGGCCGCCGCGCTGTCGGCATCGGCGGCGCCGCCGGGGTTCCAGAAGCGGCGCCGCGACCGCCGCACGTACCAGTTGGAGAGGTCGTCGACGAAGGCGGCGATGAGGCGGCCCGCGCCGGTTGCGTCGAACTCGTCCAGCCCCGCACGAGCCCCGCGGCAGGTCGCCGCCAGCCGCGAGAGCACCCAGCGATCCAGCAGCGGCCGCTCCTGGGCTGGCGGTGCCACCGCGTCCGGGTCGAAACCCTCGGCGTTCGCGTAGGTGGTGAAGAACGCATAGACGTTCCACAGGGTGAGGAGGAACTGGCGAACGATCTCGTCCAAGATCGCGGGGGAGATGCGGCGGGAGGTCCACGGGGAGCCACTGGTGAGGGCCAGCCAGCGGACGGCGTCGGCCCCGTGCGCTTCGATGATCTCCATGGGGTCCGAGACGTTGCCGAGGGACTTCGACAACTTCCGGCCGTCCTCGTCGGTGATGTGGCCGAAGCACACCACGCTCCGATACGCCGTCTCGTTGAAATGAAGCGTTCCCTCGGCCATGAGCGTGTAGAACCATCCGCGCGTCTGGTCGATCGCCTCGGAGATGAAGTCGGCCGGGTAGCGCTTCGCGAACGTCTCCAGCCCGCGACCCAGCTCCGGGTGGTACCCCCACTGGGCGAAGGGCATGGCGCCGGAGTCGTACCAGGTGTCGATGACCTCGGGGACACGGGTCGCGATGTCGCCGCACTCCGGGCAAGCGAACGTGACCTCGTCGATGAACGGGCGGTGCGGATCCAGCGCTGAGAGGTCCCGGCCCGCTCTGGTGGTGAGTTCGCTGAGCGAGGCGATGGCGGTCTGGTGGCCGGCGCCGCAACGCCAGATGGGCAGCGGCGTGCCCCAGTAGCGCTCGCGGCTGAGAGCCCAGTCGACGTTGTTCTCCAGCCAGTTCCCGAATCGGCCCTTCTTGAGATGTTCGGGATGCCAGTCCACGGCGCTGTTCACTTCCAGGAGTCGGTCCTTCACCTCGGTGGTGCGGATGTACCACGACGTCCGCGCGTAATAGAGGAGCGGGGTCTTGCACCGCCAACAGAACGGGTAGCTGTGCTCGTACACGCCTTCGCGCAGGAGGAGCCCGCGGGCGCGAAGGTCATCCATGATCACCGGGTCCGCGTCCTTGAAGAAGAGCCCCCGGATGAACTCCGGCGCCAGATCCGTGAAGCGCCCGTCGTCACCGACCGGCTTGTGAACGGGCCAACCGTGCTCCCGGCCGACGGCCAGGTCGGGGGCACCGAACGCCGGCGCCATGTGCACGATGCCGGTCCCGTCCTCCATGGTGACGAAGTCTCCGTGCACCACCGTGTGCGCGTTCTCGACGTTGAGGTACGGGGGCGTGTACCCGGCGCCCAGCAACACCTCGCCTTTGAGCGTGCGCACCAGCGCAGCGTCCTCGAGCACCTGGGCGCGGAGGCTGGTCGCGATCAACAGCCGTTCCCCGTCCCGTTCGACCAGGTCGTAGTCGGCGGTTCGATCGACGGCCGCTCCGGTGTTGGACGGAAGCGTCCAAGGGGTGGTGGTCCACACCAGGAGGGACGAACCGGCCAGCTCCGGATCTTCGGGAACCGACGTGAGCGGGAACCGGACGAAGACGCTCGGATCCTCGACGGTCTCATACCCCTGGGCGACCTCGGCGTCGGAGAGCGCCGTGCCGCAGCGGGGGCAGTAGGCCGTGACCTTATCGGCCTCCTGGAGCAGTCCCCGCCCGTGGAGGGATTTGAGCGACCACCAGACGGACTCGATGTACTCGGTGTCCATGGTCCAGTAGGGGTCGGACATGTCCAGCCAGAAGCCGATGCGCTCGGTCAGTTCTTCCCAATCGCGTACATAGCGCCGGACCGACTCGCGGCAACGCAGGTTGAACTCGGCCACCCCGAAGGCCTCGATGTCGCGTTTGCCCTTGGTGCCGATCTCCTTCTCGACCTCGATCTCCACGGGCAGGCCATGGCAGTCCCATCCCGCCTTGCGGTGCACATAGTGACCGGTCATCGTCTTGAAGCGCGGGTAGACATCCTTGAACGTGCGGGTGACGGCGTGGCCGATGTGGGGCTTGGCGTTCGCGGTTGGGGGGCCGTCGTAGAACACCCATTCGGGGGCGCCCTCGCGCTGCTGCAGCGACGCCTCGAAGATCCGCTCGGCGTTCCAGAAGCCCAGGATGCGCGTCTCCATCTCAGGGAAGCTGATCTTCTGATCCACCGGTTCGAACCGCGTCATCTCGTTCCCTCCCGACATGCGAAACGCCTCGTCCCTTGCAGGGACGAGGCGTTGGCCCCGCGGTACCACCCCGCTTGCCGGCCGCCGAAGGCGGCCGGCCGCTCCGTGCCGCAAAAGGCGGCCATCCGCTGTGACGTGCGGTCACGCCTGCGTCTACTGCGGAGGCGGTTCGTCCGCCACCGGTTCGGGCAGGGGCTCAGGGAGGATGCTCGCGGGGATCCGGCACCGGGCTCACACCACCCCCGGCTCGCTCGTGCCGTTCGGCCCCCACGACCGTGTTCCCGTCGACGCCTGTGATGGGGGATGCTACACGGCTATGGAGGGAACCATCACCGTTCACGTCAGACCGAGATCGGGGCGCACGCTCGTGCAGACGGCGCCGAACGGGGAGGTCGTGATCCGGGTCCGTTCGGCGCCTGAGGACGGGAAAGCCACCGAGGAGGCCCGCCGGGCTCTGGCAGCTGCGATCGGGGTTGCGCGGTCGGATGTTCGCCTTATCTCAGGGGCGCGTTCGCGGGTCAAGGTGTTCGCCGTGAAGGGGTGGTCTTCAGGTGAGCTGGAGCATGCTCTGCAAGCTCGGTGACCTGCGCTGATGGGGCCTGAAGGTGTGTCTCTGCTACCCTCGCCGACCATGGCTGGAACCACCAAACTGACGAAGCCCGAGATCGCGGCGTTGCGGGTCACACTTCTCGCTGAGCGGGAGGAACTGCGAAGTCAGCTCACCACGATCGAAGAGGACACCTTCTCCGCCTCCCAGACGGACATGACCGGGGATTCCGGGGTCGACGACGAGTCGGCCGACGCCGGGACCACCACGTTCGAACGTGAGAAGGAGCTCTCGATCGAGAACAACGTCCGAGATCTCCTGCAGAAGATCGAGCGGGCACTCGCCAGGATGGATGAAGGCTCGTACGGCATCTGCGAGTTCTGCGGGAAGCCGATCGAGAAGCCTCGTATCAAGGCGCTCCCGTACGTGGACATGTGCATCGCCGACGCGAAGGCGCAGTCACGCCGGTAGTCATGGGCGCGGTTCGGCGCCGTGCCGCGTTCGCCCTGTTCGTTGTTGCCGCCGGCGTCTGGATCGCCGACCGGCTGACCAAACGCTGGGCGGCAAGGTCGCTCCCCGGACATCCGATGGACGTGATCAAAGGGATGCTGACCTTCCGCTACGCGACCAACTCCGGGGGGGCCTTCAGCCTGGGAACCAGCGCCCCTCTAGTGTTCGCCTCGGCCACCATCTTGATCTGCGGCGCGATCGTGGTGACGAGCCTGCGTCACACCCGCGTCGTGCCCGCGGTCGCGCTCGGCCTGGTCCTGGGCGGGGGGATCGGGAACCTGACCGACCGGCTGCTCCGCGGCCCCCATCTGACCGGACAGGTCGTCGACTTCGTCGATCTTCACATCTGGCCGATCTTCAACCTGGCCGACAGCGCCGTGGTCATGGGAGCCCTGCTGCTCGCGCTCACGACGTGGCGGCGAGACCGGCCCGCGGAAAGGCAGGTGCGCGATGGAAGCTGAGCTGTACGTGGGAGAGGCGGGCCGCCTGGATGCCGTGCTCGCCCGCCTGACCGGGGCCGCCAGGGCTGACATCCAGCGCGCCATCGTGGCCGGCGACGTCACGGTGGACGGCGCGGCGAAGCAGAAGTCCTTCCAGCTGGAGGGCGGCGAACGGCTGGAGGTTCGGCTTGGTCATTCGGAGGCGCTGCAACCCGAACCCGGCGGGGTGCCGATCCGCTGGCAGGATCCGGATCTCATCGTGATCTCCAAGCCGGCCGGCCTGGTGACGCATCCCACCGAGAACCATCGCACGGGGACCCTGGTGAACCGCCTCCTTGCGATGGACCTCTCGCTCTCTTCCGTGGGCGGCCCGCTGCGGCCCGGGATCGTCCATCGGCTGGATGCGGGCACCTCAGGCCTCATGCTCGTGGCCCTCACCGATCGCGCCCACGAAGCGATCCAGGAGATGATGCGGAGCCATCTGGTGGGGCGACGCTATCTGGCACTCGTCCGTGGGCACGTGGAGAACGAACAGTTCGCCGTGGACGCGCCGCTCGGCCGGAAGGCCGACCGTGTCGTGATCGACCACACCGAGGGGCGCGATGCCGAGACGCGGTTCGAGGTGCGGGAGCGCTTCGAGAACGCGACCCTCCTTGATGCGACGCCCAGAACCGGGCGGACCCACCAGATCCGCGTGCATCTCCGTGCGATCGGGCATCCGATCCTGGGGGACCGGGCCTACGGCGGGATGGGCGATGACGCCAAGCGGCTCGGCCTGACCCGTCCGTTCCTGCATTCCTGGCGGCTCAAGTTCACGCATCCGCTCACGGGCGAGCTCATCGAACTCGAAGAGCCGCTCCCCGATGATCTGGCGGCGGCGTTGATCGCGCTCCGCGGCGATGCTCGCGACCTGCAACCTTGACGCCTCCCGGAGCCCGGCGTACCTTGAGGCTCCCGTAGAATCACACCGATGTAGTTCTCCACAGTCGCCGGGGCTCTTGGGGAAAACGCTGAGGGAGACGCCCCAACAGGAGGCCTGACCAGCGCAGATGAGCAGCGACCCAGACCAGAGCTTCGTCCACCTCCACGTGCATTCGGAGTACTCGCTGCTGGACGGCGCGGCGCGGATCGAAGCGCCCGCGACCAACCCGGGGGCACCCACCATCTTCACCGAGGCCGAGCGGTTGGGGATGCCGGCAGTGGCCGTGACGGACCACGGATCCATGTTCGGCGCGCTGCGGTTCTTCGAGGCCGGCCGGGCCAGCGGGATCAAGCCGATCATCGGCGTCGAGGCCTACGTGGCCCCAGGCTCGCGGTTCGACAGGAACCCGGGTGAGAGCGAGGAGAAGTACTACCACGTCACGTTGCTGGCCCAGAACCTAGCCGGCTACCACAACCTCTTGAAGCTCGTCTCCGCCGCGCATCTGGAGGGCTTCTATCACAAGCCCCGGATGGACAAACCCCTCATGGCCGAACACGCCGAGGGCCTGATCTGTCTCTCGGGTTGCCTGTCGTCCGAGGTGGCCACCCACCTGAAGAACGGCCAGGACGAACGCGCCCGAACGGCGGTCTCCGAGTATCGCGATATCTTCGGCGCGGATAACTATTTCATGGAGCTGCAGGATCATGGGCTGGACGACCAGCGGAGGATCCTGCCCGGACAGGTGGCGCTCGCCCGCGAGCTGGGTATCCCGCTCGTGGCCACGAACGACCTCCACTACACCCTTCGCGAGGACGCCAAGCCGCACGACGTCCTGCTCTGCATCCAGCAGCAGAAGCTCCAGACGGACCCGAAACGGTTGAGGTTCGATTCGGAGGAGTTCTACCTGAAGAGCCCGGAGGAGATGCGCCGGGTCTTCCGCGAGGTGCCCGAAGCGTGCGACAACACGCTGCGGATCGCCGAGCGGTGCGAGCTGGATCTGGTCTACGGCTCGCGCGCGCCGGCGGAGGAGCGCTACCACCTGCCGGAATTCGAGACGCCCGAAGGGCTGGACCGCGACGACTACCTGCGGAGATTGGTCCAGGACGGAGCCCTAGCGCGCTACGGCACCGTTGCCCCCGACATCCAGGAGCGCATCGATCACGAACTCGGCGTCATCACGTCGATGGGCTTCGGCGGCTACTTCCTGATCGTCTGGGACCTCATCCGCCACGCGCGGGAGCAGGGGATCCGCGTCGGGCCCGGACGGGGGTCGGCCGCGGGGTCCGTCGTGTCCTATTGCCTGCGCATCACGGATCTGGACCCGCTGAAGTACGGCCTCATCTTCGAGCGGTTCCTCAATCCCGAACGCATCTCCATGCCCGACATCGACATGGACTTCGACGAACGCCGGCGGGACGAGGTCATCCGTTACGCCACCCATAAGTACGGGGCGGACCACGTCGCGCAGATCGTCACGTTCCAGACCATCAAGGGGAAGCAAGGCATCCGCGACGCGGCCCGGGTACTGGGGTATCCGCCGATGGTCGGGGACCGGCTCTGCAAGATGTATCCGCCCGCCGTGATGGGCCGCGACTACCCCCTCCAGGACGCACTGAAGCTCTCACCCGACCTGGCCGCCGCCTACGAGAGGGAGTCGGAGGCCAAGGAGATCATCGAAACCGCCCGGGCGCTCGAGGGATTGCGTCGCGAGGACTCGGTCCACGCGGCGGGCGTGGTCATCGGCGACAAGCCGCTCGTGAACTACCTCCCGTTGAAGCTGTCGAAGGACTCTCGTGACGACTCCAAACGGGTGGTCACCCAGTTCGACATGCACGGGGTTGAGGATCTCGGGCTCTTGAAGATGGACTTCTTGGGTCTGCGGAACCTGAGCGTCATCGAAGACACCCTGCGGCATCTGCGGCAGCGGGATATCGACCTGGATATCGACCACGTAGCGCTGGACGATCCGGACACCTACCGGATGCTGCAGCGCGCCGAGACCACCGGGGTCTTCCAGATGGAGTCCGCCGGGATGCGCCAGTTGATCAAGGTCCTGGAGCCGGACCGGTTCGAGGACATGATGGCGCTGGTGGCGCTCTACCGCCCGGGCCCGCTCAACAATGGGCTGCACACCGAGTACGCCGAGCGCAAGCACGGGCGACGCAAGGTCACCTATCCGCACGAGGACCTCGAGCCGTTCCTCAAGGGGACCTACGGCGTGATGATCTACCAGGAGCAGGTCATGCAGGTGGCCGTGCAGATCGCGGGGTTCTCCATGGGAGAGGCCGACATCCTGCGCAAGGCGATGGGCAAGAAGGATCTTCGCATCCTCATGCCGTTCAAGGAACGGTTCGTCGCGGGCGCGGAAGAGCGCGGCTACACGAAGCGGCTCGCCGACGACATGTTCGAGATGATCGTGCCGTTCGCCGACTACGGGTTCAACGCCTCGCACGCGTGCGCCTACGGCCTGCTCGCGTACCAGACCGCCTACCTGATGGCGCATCACCCGGTCGAGTACATGTCCTCCGTCCTTACATCGGTGAAGGACGACAAGGATCGCAAGCCCTACTACCTCTACGCCTGTCGCGGCATGGACATCCGGGTGCTGCCGCCGGACGTGAACGGATCCGAACTGGACTTCGCACCCGCGCCGGGCGAGGAGCCCGCCATCCGTTACGGCCTCTCCGCCGTTCGCAACGTCGGCGAGGGCGCGGTCCTGCAGATCCTCGAAGCCCGGTCGACGAAGGGGGCGTTCACCTCGTTCGCCGATTTCTGCCGGAAGGTCGATCCTGGCGTGCTGACGAAACGCGTGCTGGAGTCGCTGGTGCTGGCGGGGGCATTCGACTCGCTCGGCTACGCGCGCCGGCCGCTCTTCGAGAACCAGGACAAGGTGTCCGGCCCCATCGGATCCGAACGCAAGGCCGAAGCCGCCGGTCAGTTCTCGCTGTTCGGCGGCGGCGGCGGGGACGGTGACGCGGAGAAGATCGACGAATCGGTCCTTGAGGGCCAGGAGTTCGACAAGCGGACGCTGCTTCGCTCGGAGAAGGAGATGCTGGGGCAGTTCGTGACGGATCACCCATTGCTCGGCGTGGAGGAGATCCTTGCGGCGCAGTGTTCCCACGAGATCGTCGACCTGGTGTCGCTGGGCGATGGCGACCTGGTGATGGTGGGCGGGATCATCGGGGCCGTCGCCCGCAAGTACACGAAACGCGGCGAAGCCTACGCGCAGTTCCGCCTGGAAGGTCTGGCGGGCGGCGTGGAGGTCCTGGCGTTCCCGAGCGTCTATGAGGCGGTGCCGGGGCTCATCGAGATCGACCGCATCGTTCTGGTGGCCGGGCGGATCGATCTACGGGGTCGTGAACTCCAGATCCGCGCCACCGAGGTGAAGGAGCCCAAGCTCGGCGAGGCCGGTCCGGCGCCACTGTCCGCCTCGCTGGTCGTGGATCTTCCGATCGCCGCGTGCACGCCCGCGGTTCTGCAGCGGTTGCGCGACCTCCTGGACGCCCATCCGGGGCAGGCTCCTGTTCATGTCCGCGTCGTGGGTTCGGACGGGTCGGTCACCCCGATGAAGGTCGGCTCCGCCAAGGTGGACGCGGCTCCCACCCTGGTTGCCGATCTGGCCTCGTTGCTTGGAGGCGACGCCGCGCGCGTCGAACGCAGTGCGGACCCCTCGCGGGTGGTCACCGTCTAGTTCGGGCTCACCTCGGCCTGCGGGCCGCCGGGGACGGAGTGCAAGACGCGGAGGATGTTCGCTTCGCGCGTGAGGATCTCGCGCGTCAGCCGGAGCCGTTCGCCGGCACCCGGCGCTTCCAGGAGGGCCTGGCGCTGGGGGACCAGGCCCGGGACGGCGCCCGCCAAGGCGAAGCTCGCCGCCACCGGTTCATGATCCACCGCTGCGGTGTCCTTTTCGCCGGAGGCCGCGAGGAATCGGTCGAGCGCGTGCAGGGCAGCCTCCACGTCGTCCGTGCCCGCCCCGCCCTCGTCGGGGAACGGTGAAACCTCCCATCTGGGATAGGGCCTGCCTTCGAGGGGCGCGACCAACGCCACGCGCTCTTCGCCCTGCACCTCCAGCGTGCAGGAGCCGCCTTCCTGTTCCTCGTGATCCCGGATGCGCACGCGGACGCCGACCCGATAGGGCTCGGCGGGGCCGCCCACCTCTTGACCCTTGCGGATCGCCACGACGACGAAGGAGCCTTCGGGCAGGGCATCTTCCAGCATCCGCAGATACCGCTCCTCGAACACGTGCAACCCCAGCTGTTGTCCGGGGAACACGACGGTGTGGAGCGCGAAGACGGGCAGATCCATGACCGCGATGCTACCGCCCGCTAGGCTGGCGCCATGTTCCAGGTGATCCCGGCCATCGATGTGGCGGAT
>JBBRTK010000071.1:0-11194 GCA_038244455.1 Actinomycetota bacterium | reverse complement strand
CGGCTCGGTAGCCTCCGGCTCGCCGGTCGAAGACGGCGAGGGAACGCGGGGCGTGGTCACCAGTGCGGCTACCGGCCGCGGCGGCGGTACCCTGCTCATCGTGCGGGTTCCCTGGACGGCCCGCAGCGCAACACTTACCACCGCCGACCACACGGCGCTCACCGACGTCAATGGCACGGTGTGACTGACGCATCCCACACCTGTACTAGCCCGTTCGGGTCATTTCTTGTCAGCCGCCTGGGAGTTTCGAGAATGTATGCCTTCGCCCCCTTCCGCTGGGAGCGGTCCCTCTGTTATGAATCGGTTCCGGTCGCGGTGACCGGAGTGGCACGGGGGGAGTGACTGGTGAGAACCGAGCGGTTTCCGGATGTCGACCTGAATACCCTGCCCCCCGATCCCACGCCACCCGACTTCTGGCAGGACCGTGCCGCCTGTTTCGGCGTCGATCCGGACGTCTTCTTCCCGATCTCTGAAGAGGAGGCCGGGCCGGCGCTCATGTTCTGCGGCGTGTGCCAGATCCGGGAGGAATGCTTGGCCTGGGCGCTGAAGAACGGCGAGCGCTACGGGGTCTGGGGCGGCCTGACCGAGCAACGGCGGCGCCGGGTCGCCCGCCGGGTCGCCTAGCCCGCCAGACGTCTCCTCGCCCCTTGCCATGTCAGACCCTCGTTCCACCATGGGGCATGGCTTCCCTCGCCCGCGGGTCCTACCGCTCGATGTCGCTGTTCGACGCTCCGACGCAGACCACGCTCGAGCAGGGCCTTCCGCTGCACCAGGTCACCTTCTGCGTGGTCGACCTGGAGACCACGGGTGGTTCGCCGGTCGATTCCCGGATCACCGAGGTCGGCGCGGTCACCTACCGGGCAGGCGAACGGCTCGCCACCTTCCAGGCGTTGGTGAACCCCGGCGTGGCCATCTCCCCGTTCATCACCCAGCTCACCGGGATCAGCGACCACCTCGTGGCCCGGCAACCTCCCATCGAACAGGTGCTGCCCTCGTTCCTGGAGTTCTCGAAAGGGACGGTCTTCGTGGCGCACAACGCCAGCTTCGACTTCCGATTCATGAACACGAACCTTGCCCGGCTCGACTACGACCCCATCCCCGGGCCGCCGGTCTGCACGGCGAAGCTCGCGCGGCGCATCGTGTGGCCCGACGTCCCGAATGTGAAGCTGCACACCCTGGCGGGCTATTTTCGGACCCGGGTCCAGCCCACACATCGTGCGCTCGCAGACGCCGAAGCCTGCGCCGAGGTACTGCACGGGTTGCTGGACCTGGGCGGGCGCCTCGGCATCCTGACCCTCGGCGATCTGCAGGAAGCCTCCCGTGCGCGTGGCCGTCCGCACTACGCGAAGATCCGGATGGCCGATCACCTTCCCCAGGCGCCGGGGGTGTACCTGTTCAAGGGCCGCGGCGGGCAGGTCCTCTACGTCGGGAAGGCCACCGACCTGCGCGGACGGGTGAAGAGCTACTTCTACGGTGACGCGCGCAAGAAGATCAACGACCTGCTTGCCGAGGTCGCCAGCGTGGACGCGATCCAGACCGACGGAGGCGAACTCGAAGCCCTGGTCCTGGAAGCGCGGCTCATCGGGCGGCACGAACCGAAGTACAACCGCCGGGGGAAGTCCTTCCGGCGCTATGCCTACCTGAAGCTCGACACCGCCGAGGCGTTCCCGCGGCTCAAGACCGTCCGCCGGGTCGGCGCCGATGACGGCCTCTACCTCGGACCCTTTTCGAGCGGCGGCCGGGCCGCGCTCGTGAAGGAGGCGCTGGAAGAGGTCTTCGCGGTTCGTCGATGCAAGACGGCGATGGGGGCGAAGACCAGGTTCGCGGCCTGCGCGCTGGCCGATCTCGGCAGGTGCCTCGCTCCCTGCATCGGACTCGCAGACCCTGAGCGCTACGGAGAGCTCGTCGGGGAGCTCGTCTCCTCCCTGACTGCGCCCGGCGAGCTCCTCGGAGCGCTCGAAGGTCGGATGCAGCGCCTCGCCGAACAGGAGCGGTTCGAGGAGGCGGGGTTGATTCGCGACCGGCTGCGAACCCTGGCGGACGCGCTGCGTAAGAGCCGGATGGACGCCTGGATCGTCGGCGCGGGCGACCTGGTGCTGATGACCGCCGATGGGCGGAGGCTCCGGTTCCGGTCCGGAAGCCTTGCGAGCGGGCAGGATCCGGGTCCGCCGTCTTCTCCGATCACCCTCCCCTGCCCACGGGAACGCGCCGACGAGCTCGCCGCGGTTAGGACATGGCTCGCCGGCAACGGCTCCTCGGCCCGGATCAAGCACTGCGACCTCCCGTTGGCCGAGCCCGTTGACGGTGGCCGCCAGATCTCCGCGCTGCTGGGGCTGGCGCGGGAAGCGCAGCTCCCACCGGTCTCACGCGTCACGACACGGTCGTTGAAACGCCCCAGGACGTGACCGCGCGCCCGGTCCAGGACGGCCCCACAGCTACACTGGCCCGATGGAGGACGTGGTCATCGTCGAGGGCGCCCGGACCCCCGTGGGCAAGTTCCTGGGGTCCTACGCAACGCTCCCCGCGGTCGAACTCGGAACGCTCGCCGCCGTCGAGGCTATGCGGCGAGCCGACGTGGCACCCGACCAGATCGACCAGACCATCATGGGTCACGCGCGCCAGGCCGGGAACGGCCCCAACACCGGCCGTCAGGTCAGCATCCGTGCCGGTGTTCCGAAGGAAGTCAGCGCCTACAACGTGAACATCGCCTGCGGCTCGGGCATGAAAGCGGTTCAGTTGGCGGCCCAACAGATCAGGCTCGGCGATGCGGAGGTCGTACTGGCCGGCGGCATGGAGAACATGTCGCGCGTGCCGTTCCTGCTTCCGCAGATGCGGACCGGCCAGCGGCTTGGACACGCCGAGGTACTGGACGGCATGTACACGGACGGACTCCTGGATCCACTCTGTGGCTTGATCATGGGAGAGACGGCCGAGAATCTCGTTGACTTGTACGACATCAGCCGCGAGGAGCAGGACGAGTTCGCTCTGCGCTCGCAGCAGCTCGCGGTCGGATCCGCGGATCGACGGGCCCAGGAGATGTTCCCCTTGGAGGCTCCCGGGCGAAAAGGGCCTGTGACCGTCACCGAAGACGAGCACATCCGCCCCGGCACCACCCTCGCCTCCTTGGCCGGCTTGAAACCCGTCTTCCGCGACACGGGGAGCGTGACCGCCGGCAACTCCTCCGGCCTCACGGATGGGGCCGCCGCCATGGTCCTGATGGCGGGTTCGCGCGCGGCAGCCGAGGGACGCGAGGCGCTGGCCCGAGTCATCGGCATGAGCTGGGCGGGAGTTCCGCCCGAGATCATGGGCATCGGGCCCGTCCCGGCCACTCACAAGGTGCTCGAGAAGGCTGGACTCACCATCTCCGACATCGAGCTCATCGAGATCAACGAGGCGTTCGCGGCGCAGGTCATCGCCTGCGAGCGCGAGCTGAAGTTCGATCGGGAGCGACTGAACGTGCGCGGCGGCGGGATCAGCATCGGCCACCCGATCGGTATGAGCGGGTCGAAGATCATCCTCTCGCTCGCGTACGAGATGCGCGAACGCGGCGTGTCCCTGGGTCTGGCGACGCTGTGCATCAGCGGGGGCCAGGGGCTCGCGGTCCTGCTCGAACGGGCCTAGTCCGGCCACTCGACCGCAACCGCAACGGCCCTGCTCCCCCAGTCCGACAGGTTGGCTTCTCCTCTGACGGTGTACTTCTCGACGAGCAGCTTGCGGGCCGTGGCGTCTTCCTCGCTCCCGGCGGGAAGGACTCGCGCCCGCGACGGGCGCTTCCTATCTCCGATCTGCAACACGACGTCGGCAGACACCATGATGTTGCGGACCCAGTCCGACCGATCGCCGTCACCGGCAAGGAAGTAGGCGGTCTGTTCGTTCGTCGCGAACCAGATCTCGATCTGATGCGCGTTCCCGGAGATGCGTCCGCTGGTGACCAGGTAGGCGAGGTCCGGCTCGGCCGGGTCCGATGCCATCACCGGGTCGCCCAGACCACCAGCCCCGCGATAACCACGAGTGCCGAGATGAACATGATCCAATCCGCCTTCTTGATCTTCCCGGGCTGCTGGTAGTTGAACCCCACGTCAGTCCTCGTCGATCCGATAGTACTCGCGGAACTTCTCCGGAGACAGCCAATACAGATGCTGGCGGACGGTGGACGCATAGGTCCGCGCCTCCGCGCCGTCCCGGCACGCCCGCTCGGCGGCGACCCCGCCGTGGGGATCGGTGATGGTCACGCGCCAACCCGCGGGCGTGTCTCGCAGTTCTACGGCGTAGGTTCCGGGCGCCACCGTCACCTTGCGAGTTCCCCTATCCCTGGGTCACGAGATTCTGCTCGAGGCGGTCCAACTGGGCGCGGATCGGCCCAACCAGCGACGCAGACTGGAGCGTGAGATCGGGTCGGAGCGCGGCGATCTTCTCCAGGGACTGCACCAGGAGGCTCGCCTGCTCCTGCGCGTCACGCAGCGAATCCACCAGCACCACGGCGTAGTCGCTCTCGAACGGCTCACCGTCCCAGGGACAGCCGCCTCCCGACTCGATGACCTGGTCGACCATGAACTCCCGGCCGTCACGCTTGCACGTTCCCTTGATCTTCACGCGCTCTCCTTCTGCGGAACCAGTTCCAACGACAGATCGGCTATCTCGAATGGATCAACCGGCTTGACGAACCAGGCATCTGCTCCCGACCATTTCGCGAGCCACGCGTCCTGCCGGCGCTCCAGCAAGATGAAGATGACGCCCGTGTAGGGGTCTGCAGCATCTCGAAGGGTCTTCGCCAGGGAGAAGGCCCCCTCGCGCGATGCGATCTGATCCGCGACCACCATGTCCGGCCGGTCCCGAAGGGCCGCGGTGGCCCCCAGCTCACCGTTCTTCGCCGCCCGGAACGTGATCTCACTCCCCAGTCGCCGCTCGATCGAACGAACCGCCAGGGCCATGAGCTCCCGTGACTTCGGGTCGGGCGAGACCAGCAGGACGTCCACGGCGGGAATGCTACTACGCACAGGCTGCGGTCTTTGCCCCGAACGAGCCCCTGCACTACGCTCGCGGACAACTCAACAACAAGGCTCTTCATCGAGGAGGTCCACGTGGAAGACACAGGAAGGGGCGCCGTCGCCGAATTCATTGGCACGTTCGCCCTTATCTTCATCGGCGCGGGTTCCATCGTTGCAGCGACGCAAGGGGGCGGGAACGGTCTCGTTGCTATCGCACTGGCTCACGGATTGGTGCTGTTCATCATGATCTCGATCTTCGGCCACATCTCGGGCGGGTTGTTCAACCCGGCCATCTCGATCGCGCTCTGGGTCACCGGGAAACTGCCGTCGACGAAGACCGTCGTCTTCATCCTCGCGCAGCTCCTGGGCGGCATCGCCGGCGCGTTCCTGCTGAAGTTCCTGGTCCCCACGGAGATGTTCAAGGCAGCTGGCGGTGGCGGGGCCGCGGTCATGAGCGGGCTCGCGGTCGGCAAAGCTGTCCTCATCGAAGCCGTCGCGACCTTCTTCTTGGTGCTGGCCGTCTTCGGCACGGCGATCGACGATAGAGGTCCCTGGAACAAGACCGCGGGCCTCACCATCGGCCTCACGATCGCGTTCGACATCCTGGCCTTCGGGCCGTTCACCGGCGCGGCGATGAACCCCGCAAGATGGCTGGGACCGGCGCTGGCAACCGGGAAGCTGGACAACTGGTACGTCTGGATCGCGGGGCCTGTTTCCGGGGCGATCATCGCAGCCGTCCTCTATTGGGGCGTGTTCCTCCGGGGCAAGGAACCGGCGACGCCCTGACCCACCGCTGATGGCAGACATCTACCTGGATTCCGCGTCCGCCACTCCCCTGCTTCCCGCGGCGCGAGAGGCAGTCCTGGCCGCGCTCGACGCGTTCGGTGACCCGCTGAACATCCACGCCGACGGGCGGGCCGCCCGTCGCCTCCTGGACGACGCCAGGGACACGATCGCCCGCGGCATCGGCGCGCAGGCCGATGAGATCGTCTTCACCTCGGGTGGCACGGAGTCGGTCGCGCTGGGGATCTGGGGCGCGGTCCGCGCCCAGCGCGAGCTGGGGGATCGCATCGTGGTGAGCGCGGTCGAGCACCCCGCTGTGGGCGGCGTCTGCAACGTGCTGGAGAGCGACGGCTTCCAGGTAACGTGCGTGCCGGCCGACCGGTTCGGCCAGATGGATCTGGATCGGTACGCCGCTGAGATCCGCAAGCCCGGCGCGCTGCTCGCCAGCGTGCAGCATGCGAACCACGAGCTGGGAACGATCCAGCAGCTGGGCGAGGCGGCGCGGCTCGCTTGCGAGGCCGGCGTGCGGTTCCACACCGACGCTTGCCAGACGGTCGGCCGCCTTCCCGTTTCGGTAGATGCTCTCGGCGTAGACCTCCTGTCGCTGTCGGGCCACAAGTTCGGAGGCCCCCCGGGCGTCGGCGCGTTGTATGTGCGGCGGGGGGTCGGCGTGACCGCGTATCCGTGCGGGGACGACCGCGAACGCAAGCGCCGCTCCGGGATGGAGAACACCCCCGGCATCGCGGGGATGTCGGCGGCGCTCAGCGCGTCGCTGGCCTCGATGGCGGATCTGGCGGCGCTGAACTGGGCCCGAACCGCTCGCATCCGCTCACAGATCGAGTCCATCCCCGGCGCTCGCGTGCACGGTCATCCGACCCACCGGACACCGCACCTGGTCTGTTTCAGCATCGACGGTCTGGATGCCGCAACCTTGATGATGGCCCTGGATTCGCGCGGCTTCCGGCTCGCGGCG
Organism: Actinomycetota bacterium; assembly: GCA_038244455.1. Classification (GTDB taxonomy): domain Bacteria; phylum Actinomycetota; class UBA4738; order UBA4738; family HRBIN12; genus JANXVR01. The sequence continues at coordinate 4,450 of JBBRTK010000071.1, read as the reverse complement.
GGCTCGATGTGCAGCGGGCACCCCGGGGATGCCTCCCCTGTCCTGGAGCAGGCGGGGTATCCCGGGGTCTCCGGATTCCGCGTGAGCCTCGGCTCGGCTACCACGGATCAGGAGGTCGAGGCATTCGTCGAAACCCTGCCGTCCCTGGTTCAGGAACTCCGAGAGGTGGAGCAGGTGAGCGCGGACGCCTTGGCGAGGTTCCGGCCACCTGGCGACGACTAGCTCCGACGCTCCGCCGCTCAGACGGTCCAGGTGTCGCCCGAGTGCAGCAGCTTCTCCAGATCGCCCCTGCCCGATCGTTCGATCGCGTGCGATAGCTGCGCGTGCATGGCCTCGCCGTATACCGGCCGTTCGAACTCGCGGAACACCCCGATCGCCGTGGGCTCCGTGGGTCCGTGCGAAAGGTGCGCCAGCGCGAACGCCAACGACGGGCGTCCGTTGACGTCGTGCGTGATGATCCGATCTGCCGGCGTGTCGGCGACGGTGGCGACGACCAGCCGCCCGTTCTCTCCGACGGCCACGCACCGGTTGCCCTCGTCGAAGATGATCGGCTCACCGTGGACCAGGCGGATCTGGTTGTGCGCCCCCTGCGGCTTCTCACGCAGCAGATCGAACGCCCCGTCGTTGAACACGTTGCAGTTCTGATAGATCTCGACGAACGCTGTTCCCTTGTGCGCCGCGGCCTGGCGGAGGACTTCGGTCAGATGCGGTCGGTCGTTGTCGAGCGTTCGCGCAACGAACGTGGCTTCGGCACCCAGAGCCAGTGCGATGGGATTGAACGGGTGGTCGACCGATCCGAACGGACTCGACTTCGTGACCTTGCCTTCCTCGCTCGTGGGCGAGTACTGACCCTTCGTCAGTCCGTAGATCTGGTTGTTGAAGAGGAGGATCTTGAGGTTCACGTTCCGGCGGAGCGCGTGGATCAGATGGTTGCCGCCGATCGAGAGTGCATCTCCGTCACCGGTGACCACCCATACGCTGAGCTCGGGGTCGGCCGTCGCGATCCCCGTGGCGATCGCGGGCGCCCGCCCATGGATCCCATGGACCCCGTAGGTGTCCATGTAGTACGTGAATCGCCCGCTGCAGCCGATCCCCGACACGAACACCGTCTTGTGCGGCTCGATACCCAGTTCGGGGAGGAAGCCCTGAACGGCGGAGAGGATGGCGTAGTCTCCGCAGCCGGGACACCAGCGCACCTCCTGGTCGGAAGTGAAGTCCTTCTTCGCCAGGGTCTCAGCCATCGAGCAACCTCATGATCTCTCCTTCGAGTTCCTCGGCGAAGAGCGGCAGCCCTTCAACCTTCGTGTAGGCGTGGGCGTCCACCAGGAACTTGGCCCGGATCAGCAGGGAGAGCTGCCCCGAGTTCATCTCGGGGATGAGCACCGTGCGGTACCGGGCGAGGACGTCCCCGATGTTTGAGGGGAACGGGTTGAGGTAGCGCAGGTGACTCGTCGCCACCGGCCTCCCCTGCGCCCTGACCCGTTGCGCGCCCGCCTTGATGCTCCCGAGGGACGAACCCCAGCCCAGGACCAGCAGGTCCGCGTCGCCGGTTGGGTCGTCGACCTCTAGCTGGGGGATGTCGTGGGCGATCCCCGCGACCTTGGCCGCTCGAAGATCGGTCATACGTTGGTGGTTCGCAGGGTCGTAACTGATGTTCCCCGTGAGGTCCTCACGCTCCAGCCCGCCGATGCGATGGACCAGACCGGGGGTTCCGGGGACCGCCCAGGGGCGGGCCAGACGTTCATCGCGCGCGTACGGAAGGAACAGATCGCCCTCGGCCTGCGCGAAGTCGGGGTCGATCACCGGGAGGTCGCCGAGGGACGGGATGCGCCAGGGCTCCGAGGAGTTCTGGAGGAACGAGTCGGTCAGAAGGATCACCGGGGTCCGGTAGCGGACGGCGATCCGCGCAGCCTCCATCGCCATGGCGAAGCAGTCCGAAGGCGACGCGGCGGCCAGGATGGGCATCGGAGAGTCGCCGTGGCGCCCGAACATGGCCAGCAGCAGGTCCGACTGCTCGGTCTTCGTAGGAAGCCCCGTGGAGGGACCGGCGCGCTGGACGTCGACGATGATCAGCGGGAGCTCCATGATGACCGCCAGCCCCAGCGTTTCAGCTTTGAGGTCCATGCCGGGCCCCGACGTGCCGGTGACCGCCAGGTGGCCGGCGAACGCGGCGCCGAGTGCCATGTTGGCGGCCGCGATCTCGTCCTCAGCCTGGAGGGTGAGCACGCCGAAGTTCTTGTGTCGCGAGAGTTCGTGCAGCAGCTCTGACGCGGGGGTGATGGGGTAGCTGGCGTAGAACAGGTGGAGGCCGCTCCGCTCGGCTGCGCTCACCAGTCCCCACGCGGTGGCCGTGGCGCCCGCGATGTTCCGGTACACGCCGGGCTCCGCGGGCGCCGCCTTCACATAGAAGGAATGGGCGAACAACTCGGTAGTCTCACCGAAGTTGTACCCGGCCTTGAACGCCGCGACGTTCGTGTCGAAGATCTCCTGCTTGCTGCCGAACTTCTTCTCGAGCCAGTTGAGCGTGGTCTCGGGGGGACGCCCGTACATCCAGCTCACCAACCCGAGCGCGAACATGTTCTTGGCCCGCTCGGACTCCTTCTTCCCGACGCCGATGGACTCGGTGGCGCGGGTGGTGATCGACGTCATGGGGACCGGGTACACCTGGTACCCATCGAGCGTCCCGTCCGCCCTGGGGTCGGTTCGGTAGCCGGCCTTCTCGATGTTCCTCTGGGTGAACGCGTCCTCGTTGAGGATGACGATCCCGCCGGGGCTCACGGTGCCAAGGTCTGCCTTCAGAGCGGCGGGGTTCATCGCGACCAGCACGTCCGCGTGATCTCCCGGCGTGGTCACGTCTGTAGACGCGAACTGGATCTGGAACGCGCTCACCCCGTGAACCGTGCCGGCCGGCGCTCGGATCTCGGCAGGGAAGTCCGGCAGGGTGGCCAGGTCGTTCCCCAAGACGGCGGTTGCGGAGGTGAACCGATCCCCGGTGAGTTGCATCCCGTCGCCCGAGTCTCCGGCGAACCGGATGACGACGCGTTCCTTCTCTTCGACGGTCTTGGTCATGTCGTGAGCCGCAGGGCCCTCGCTCCTTCGCCGGTCGAGCTGCCCATGCAATCTACCGCGGCCGGCAGCCAAGAACGGTCCCGACGAGTACATTCTCGCCATGCAGATCAACAGATGCGGATCACATGGGCCGGAGTTGACGGTGATCGGCTACGGCGCCTGGGAAGCCGGCGGCGACGCGTGGGGCCCGAATGCGTCCGAGTCGGCAGTGGTCGAGGCCATGCGGGCCGGGCTGGATGCGGGGATCAACTGGATCGATACCGCGGAGGTTTACGGGAACGGTGTCTCCGAGGGGCTGGTCGGCAAGGCCGTCGCCGGTCGTCGCGAAGAGGTCATCGTCGCCTCGAAAGCGGCGCCCGCTCCCGAGGGGTCGGGGTTCCGTCCCGAGCAGATCCGCGCAGCCTGCGACGCGTCCCTGGCCCGGCTGGGGATCGAGGTCATCGACCTGTACCAGCTCCATTGGCCTGACGAGGTCATCCCCGTAGAAGAGGCCTGGGGCACCATGGCCGAGCTCCAGACCGAAGGGAAAGCCCGCTGGATCGGGGTCTCCAACTTCGATCGGGATCAGATCGAGCGGTGCCTGGCCGTCCGGCACGTTGACTCGTTGCAGCAGGAGTTCTCGATGGTCGCGCTGGAAGACCGCGAGCTCATCGCCTGGTGCGGGCAGGTGGGGGTCGGCGTGGTCAGCTACTCGCCGCTCGGCGCGGGGCTCCTGACCGGCGCGATCGGGCCCGCCACCACGTTCGGTCCGGGCGATTGGCGCCTCACCGAGGGACAGAACCTCTTCGGACCCGAGCACCTGCCCCGCCATCTCGCGCTCGTTGAGGCGCTCCGGCCGATCGCCGAGCGCCTCGGGATGAGCCTCGCGCAGCTCGCGCTCGCGTGGAACTTCGCGCAACCGGGCGTCACGGCCGCCATCGCCGGGAGCCGGAACCCCGCGCATGTCCGGACGAACGCGCAGGCCGGCGACCTCGTGCTGGACGGAGAAACGCTCCAGACCATCGAAGCGTTGCTCTGAGTCGGTCCCGCTAGAGGCCGGCGCTGGAGATCTGCCGGAGCCGCGCGACGATCCCGTCCAGCAACTTCGTCGAGAAGTCCGGTTCCGACTTCACCATGTCGACCAGCGTGTGCCTGAACAGGCGCAGCAGGCTCATCGGCGTCTCCGCGACCACCGAGGCGCTGCGCTCGCCTCCGTCGATCGCCGACAGCTCGCCGAAGAAGTCTCCGGGGACCACCTGCCCGACCTTCCGCTTCTTGCGGGTCACTTTGGCCTGGCCCTCCAGGACGACGAAGAGCGTTTCGCCCGGCATCCCTTCTTCCACGATGATCTGCCCGGGTTTGAAGACTTGGACGTCCGCCTCGGCGGCAAGCGTGCGCAGGT
>JBBRTK010000070.1:0-11249 GCA_038244455.1 Actinomycetota bacterium | reverse complement strand
CCCTCGCTGGTCTTCTGAGCCCGATAGGCCGTCTTCGACCACTTGGCGTGGTTCATCAGGTCCGAAAACTCCGCGAAGACCGCGTCGGGGCTGGCCTTCACGCGGGTGGTCCACAACGTGGTTGTCATCACGACGCTCCTTCTGGACGGACGCCGAGACTATAGCCCTCACCCCCGTCGAGCGCAGACGCCGTCAGGGTCGCGACCTTCGGCGACTTGTCTCTTCGGCTGCCAGCGTGCGAGGCTCATCTGGCAAGCGCGTACCCAGGAGAGAACCCATGCTTCGACGCACCGTTCGATCGTCGTTCGCGGCCTTCGCGGCCGTGAGCGCGCTCGCCGTGCCTGCCGTCACCGGCTCGGGCCCGGCGCTCGCTGCGGGAACGCCCCTCCCCGCCCATGTCTACGCGCCCTACTTCGAGACATGGACCACAGACTCCATCACCACCACCGCGCAACGGTCCGGAACGAAGTTCTACACACTGGCCTTCCTGCAGACGCTCGGCAAGCGCTCCTGCACCCTGGCGTGGGGCGGTTCACGGACGCAGACGGTCACCTCGGGGCGCTATCTCGCCGACATCGCCTCACTCCGCGCGATCGGCGGGGACGTCATCCCCTCGCTCGGTGGATGGAGCGCGGATCAAGGGGGAACCGAGATCGGCGATTCCTGCAAGGACGTGAACACGATCGCCGCGGCATATGAACAGCTCGTCACCACGTACAACGTGACCCGCCTGGACATGGACATCGAAGGGCGTTCGCTGACCAAGCCGGGCGGCATCGACCGCCGCAACAAGGCGATCGCGTTGGTGCAGGCCTGGGCCGCGGCGAACGGCCGCACCCTTCAGGTTCAGTACACGCTGCCAACCAGCGCTAGCGGCCTGGAGGCGAGCGGCCTGGCCGTGCTGCAGAACGCGGTGTCCAACGGCGTTCGCATCGACCTGGTCAACCCCATGGTGTTCGACTACTACGACGGAACCACGACGCAGATGGGGGCGGCCGCCGTGAGCGCGTTGCAGGGCCTTCACGGCCAGCTGGCCACGCTCCTGCCGGCCAAGACGTCCGCACAACTCTGGGCGCTGGAAGGCGCAACCATGATGAACGGCGTCGATGACTACCCGAAGGGAACCGAAGTCACCTCGGTGGCGGACGCGCAGCAGGTCCTGGACTTCGCGAAACTGAAGGGTATGAGCGCGTTGTCGATCTGGGCGATACAGCGCGACAACGGCAACTGCCCCGGGGGCCGCGCCGGCAACTCGTGCTCCGGCATCATCCAGAACACGTGGGACTTCAGCCACACGCTGAACCCGTTCACGGGGTGACCCAAGGGGTTCCCTCCGCGTGTCGGCCTCGCTCCCTATACTGCGCGCCATGGCGACGGTGACCTTGCGCGCGCCGCTCAAGGACCTAGCCGGGGGTTCCTCCCAGATCCAGGTGGGCGGCGCCACGGTTGGCCAAGCCATCCGCGCGCTCGAGGCGGACCATCCCAAGCTCGCCGGCTGGATCCTGGACGAACAAGGGCACATCCGCCGCCATGTGAACGTGTTCGTCAACGGGGAACGGGTGGGCGAGGATGCGCGGGTCCAACCCGCCGATCGCCTCCACATCCTCCCCTCCATCTCGGGAGGATCACGATGACCGAACTCCTCGTCGGCACGCGCAAGGGACTCTTCGCACTCCGCGGCACCATCGGTGAGCCATTCAACGTGGCCGTGCGGGCGTTCCCCGGCGAAGTCGTGGAATACGCCATCCGTGATCCGCGCACCGCCCGGACGTTCGCATCGGTGACCAACGGACAGTTCGGACCCCGCGTCATGTTCACCGACGACCCGGGCCTCGGCGGATGGACGCAAGCCAAGGGCCCGGCCTTCCCCGACCACGTCGACGCATCGGTCGAACGGACCTGGGTGATCACCCCCGGGGAAGCCGACGGTCTCCTCTACGCGGGCGTCGACCCCGCAGCGCTCTTCATGTCGTCGGACAACGGTGAGACCTGGGAACTGAACCGCGGCCTCTGGAACGTGCCTACGCGGCCCGAGTGGAACCCAGGGCTGGGCGGGCTGGCGCTGCATTCGATCTGTCCGTGGCCGGGAGATCCTTCGCGCCTCGCGATCGGGATCAGCGCGGCCGGAGTCTGGCTGACCCAGGACGGTGGGGACACATGGCGAACCGGCTACACGGGATTGGTCCCGGAGTACCTGCCGGAAGAGATGCGCGAAGGGACGCACGCCCTGTGCGTGCACAACATGCACCGCGCGCCATCGCGGCCGGAGCGGATGTTCATGCAGTTCCACGGGAGCGTCTACCGCTCCGACGATGCGGGTGAAACCTGGAACGACATCGCGGCGGGGTTGCCCAGCGGTTTCGGGTTCCCTCTGGTGATCGATCCGGCGGATCCAGAAGCGGCCTTCGTGATCCCGCTGGTCGGAGCCGAGGATCGTGTGACACCCGGCGGCCGCGCGGCCGTGTACGAGACACGCGACGCGGGCTCGACATGGAACGCGCGTGGGAGAGGGCTCCCGCAGCAGGACGCGTGGCTCACCATCCTGCGCCAGGCATTCGGGAGCGATGGCGCGAGCGCCCGATCGCTCGCGTTCGGTTCCACGTCGGGAACCGTGTACGGCTCCGCGGACGGGGGGGCCGCGTGGGCGCGGGCGTTCGCCGGGTTGCCGCAGGTCACGTCCGTCCGATTCGCATGACGCCGGGCGCCGGGCGGCGCCCTCCCCGGTCAGTCCGAGATCAACACATGGACGGCTGCAACCTCCGACGCGCGGACGTTGGCGCCGGTTACGTCCGTGGAGAAGGTGGTTCCCGACATCGGAACCGTGCCACTTGTCTCGGAGAGGGCGTTCCCATGGTTGTCCGCCAGCGCCACCTGGAACCGTTTGCCGCTGCAGTTCGCGGGTGCGCCGCTATCCAGCCCGCTTACGACCACAGCGGTGACGCCGTACTCCGCGAGCTGGGCGTCGTAGCTGGTCACGAAGCTCACCTGGAGCGGAGCCGTCTGACACGCGGAGACACCAGTGGTCCCGGGGGTGAGTTGGGGGAAGTTCGCCGGACCCGTCGCTGCGAGGCCTGAAACGGTGCCGGCGAAGCAGGTCAAGAGGAAGACGCCGAACGCGACGAGTCCCGGTCCGCGCGTCCTCTTACGTCCAAGCATGGTCCGGCGTCCTCTCACGGTGCCGATCCGCGAGATGCGGGCTTGCACCTCGCTACTGTTATCGACGGGCCCTACCCTGTCTTAGATAGCTCAGGATACCCATCTTCGAGTAGCAAGGGGACCGAAAGACGGGGACCGACGCCCGGCGGTGCCCTAGGCCGAAAGATGTGCTGCAGCTACCGGTAGACGCCGTTGTGGCCCAGGCTGTAGGTGCCGGGCTGGGGGAAGTAGGTCAGCCCGTGAGGGTCGGCCCCCACCTGGATCTGCTGGATGATGTGCCCGTTCGAGGTATCGACCACCGTGACCGTGGTGCCGTAGCGGTTCGTCTCCCAGAGCTGGGTTCCGTCGGGCGAGATCTGCACCATGTCCGGACTTCCACCCACGTTCCAGGTGTGGATGACCTTCTGCTGGGCGAAGCTGATGACCGAGATGGTGCCCGCCAGCCGGTTCGTCAGATAGAGATACTTCGTGTCGCGGCTGATGGCCATCCCGTGTGCCCCGGACCCGGTATGGATGAATTTCACCTGCTTGAACGTGGCCGCGTCGATGACCGACACGCCGCTGGTCCCCTGGTTCCCCACGTAGAAGTACCGGCCGTCGGGCGAGAGCTTCACGTCCACCGGGAGCCCTCCGACGTTGATCTTGCCCAGGACCTTCATCGCCTTCCAATCCACCTTGATCACGTTGCCGTCGAACTCGCAGCCCATCACCAGGAACGTGCCCGTCGCCGAGAAGTCCAGATGATCTGGACCGTTACACGGCATGGGGACGGTCTTGATCAACTTCCACGTGGTCGGATCGTAGAACCGAAGCTGGTTGTAGTACTCCGCCACGTCGATGGCGACGCTTCCGTCGGGGCTGAAGTAGAGGTTGTACGGATGTTCGATGTTGTGGATGGTCCGCACCAGCTTCCCGGTCTTCGGGTCGATCACCGCCAGCTCGCTCGCCGCGGACGTGTCCACATAGAGCCATCGAAGGTCCCACGACGGCGTGACGTGTTCGGGGAAGGTCCGATACCCCAGGTGGATGGTGCGAACGATCTTGAACGTGGCGGGGTCGATCACCTCGATGGTCCCCGGAACGCCGTTCGGGACGTAAACGTAGGTCGGGTCACCCGCGACCTTCGGGCTGAGACTGGGACCTATGATCCCGCGGTAGACGTTAGGCGTCTGCGTACCGCCGCTCGCCGTGGCGGGCGACGATGCGGCCCCGGACGACCCGGCACTCCCCGTCGGGGTGCTCGGCGAAGCCCCCGGCCCCGGCGTTCCGGAGCGCGAGCCTGCCTGAAGCGTCCATGCGACCGCCGCGAGCAGTCCGGCCGCCAGGATCAAGACGAACGACGCGCGTCGCCTGCGCACGGCGAGTCGGTTCGTTCTGGCCTTCGTCTCGGGCATCGGCAGAGACCCTAGCGCACCGACGACCCGGTCAAGCCGGCGCTATCCGCGTTCGGCTTCCTCGGCCCGTAGCTGATCCAGAGCCGCGCGGAGCATCGTGACCGCCAGGTGCTCCGCGATCGGATCCTGCGGCGAGAGCGCCTGCGTGCGGTGCATCATGTCGAGGCTCCCCCGCACCAGGTCGGCATCGGTTCCGGACCCGGTAACGAGCAACCTGATCGCGCGCGCGGACAGCGACATCGAGTACTTCGCCAGAGCGGTTTGCTTCGCCAGGGTCTCTTCGTCCATGCGGGGAAGGATGCCACGGACGGACGTGATTAGGCTAGACCGAACGGTTCCTGACGAGACCGACGGCGGTACCCAAACTCTGAACGGCCTCCTGGCCGGTCCCCACCTTCACGCGGGAGCGCCGGAGTATCAGGCCGGTGATCACGACGACCAGGACGGTCACGCCCAGCATGATCGTGGCGAGGGCATTGACCGCAGGCGTGATGCCGAACCGAACAGCGGAGTACAGCACGATCGGCCATGTGTTCGTGGTCCCGTTGTTGAATGCAGCCAGCACGTAGTCGTCGAAGGAGAACGTGAACGACAGGAGCGCCGCCGCCACGATCGCCGGCATCAAGCGAGGCAGCGTGATCTGCCTGAACGTCGAGAACGGCCCCGATCCCAAGTCGTAGGCGGCTTCCTCCAAGGTGTCGCCCATCCCGACGAACCGAGCGCGGATGATGAGCATGGCCAGTGAGGCGTTGAAGACGATCTCGGCCAACACGATGGTCCAGAAGCCCAGCCCCGGGAACGCCGGCAACAGGGTCTTGGCCTGAACGAAGAAGATGAGCGAGGCCACAGCGATCACGATCTCGGGAACCACCAGGGTCAGATAGACGATGACGTCGAACGGAGCCCGCGCCTTCGGCCGCATCCTGGCCAGGGCGAGGGCTGCACACAGACCCAACGCAGTGGCGACGGTCGCGGCAACCGCGGCGATCTTGAGACTCACGATGATCGCCGGGATGTAGTACTTGTCGTGGAGCCCGGCGTTGAACCAACAGGTGGTACCACCGTTCCATACATCGATGTTGCCTATCTTGTCCGGGGGAAGGGAGCAGATGTTCGTGCCGTGGAAGCTCGCCAGCGCCGCTGGCGAAGGCTTGTTGAACGCGAACAGCGCCATGACGGCGATCGGCACGAACAGGAAGAGGAAGACGATAACCGCCCAGATGGTGAAGCCGACCTTCGCTGTCGGGACCTTACGCACCGAAGCGCTCCTCCTTCGTCGCGAACATGATGTAGACGAGCACGAACACCGAGAGGGCGATCATCAGCGATATCGCCAACGCCGATCCGAACGGTCTGTTCTGCGCCTCGTTGAACTGGTCCCCGATGAGATTCCCTACGAACTCGTACTTCCCACCACCAAGGATGTTCGGGATGATGTATTCGCCGGTCATCGGGATGAAGACCAGGAGGGCGCCCGTCACGATCCCTGGAAGCGTGAGCGGGAACGTGATCTGCCAGAACGCCTTCAACGGCTTCGCGGTGAGGTCGGTCGCAGCTTCGATCAGGGTCCAATCCATCCGCTCCAGCGATGCGAACACCGGCAGGATGAACAGCGGGAGGTAGTTGTAGACCAGCCCGACCCCGACGGCGTACTTCGTGTAGAGGATGTTGAGTCCGAACGTCTTCGCCAGGTAGCCCTGGGGATCCAGGATGATCTGGAGCGCGTAGGTTCGGATCAGGAACGACGTCCAGAACGGCACGACGATCAGCAGCAGGGCCAGCATCTTGTAGGTCGAGAGGTAGCGCGCCATCCAATAGGCCACCGGATACCCCACCAGGACGGTCAAGAGGGACCCCATGCCCGCCATCATCAGTGTTCGGATGAAGATGGACAGGTAGACGTGGTCCAGGACCAGGTGGTACTGGGAGAGGTCGAACGCGTACGAGACGGATGTGAACCCCGTCTGCGTGGCGAACGAGTACGCGACCAGGATGCCCATCGCGCCCAGGAAGAAGATGGCCTCGTAGACGAACGAGGGCGCGAGGAGCCACGCGGGATAGCGCGGCGAGAACGACCGCCTGCGTCGAACGGTCCCGGAGGCCACGGCGACCGGAGTCTCCGGGTCCGCTGCCATCAACCTGCTTTGAACTCCGTATAGATCGCGGTCCGTCCCTGCACGACCGCCGGGCTGACGTTCAGGATGTACTTGTAGTTGTCCGTGTACGACGCGGGGACGTTGAACAGCGGGTCGCTGGTCAGCGACGCCGGCAACTGCGAGAGGGCGTCGGGGATCGGGATCGGGTAGTTGTGGTAGTTCATCTCGGTGACGGCGGTGCTCGGGGTGAGCAGCCAGTTGATCCATGCGTGCGACGCAACCGGGTGCGGTGCCGCCGCGGGGATGCACCAGTTATCGGCCCAGATCTCCGAGGTTCCGGTCGGGATCACGGCCGTGATGTCGCCTTGCTTCTTCCGCCCCTCGACGATCCGGCGCACGTCGCCGTTCCAGCCCTGGCTGAGGATGATGTTCCCGGCGATGGCGTCGTTGATGTACTTGTAGGAGCTGATCGTGGTGACGCCCTGGCGGATCGACAGCAGGAACTGCTTCGCGGTGTCGAAGTCGCTCTGAGAGCTCGTGTTGGGATCGAGGTCCAATGCCATCAGAGCCAGCGGCACCACCTCTTCTGCCCCATCCAGGACGTTGGTGCGGCCCTTGCTCACATACTTGGGCAGCGCCTCGTAGAAATCGTGCATCGTCTTCAGGTCGTCGGTGATGATCGTGTTATTGAAGAAGAAGAGCGTGATCCCGAAGTCCTTGATGACGTGGAACTCCCCCGTCGGGTCATACGACGGCTTGAGGAACGACGGGTCCAGATACTTCAGGTTCGGAAGGAGCGACTGGTCCATCGACAGGAGCTTGCCCTCCTGGATGAGTTGGGCCACCGCGTTCTGACTGGGCGCGATGATGTCGAAGTTCGAACCGCCGGCGTTCAGCTTGGCGATAAGCTCGTCGTTGCTCGAGTAGAACGTCTCGTTCGTGGTCATGCCCACGGCCGCCTCGGCAGGCAGCTTCTCGAAGAGCTTGAACGTGGAGGGGTCGTCGTATTGCGACCAGTTGTAGATCTCCAGGTGGTTCTCCAGCGGCTGACCGGCAAGGCCGCCGCCCGCGGAACCGGTGTCGGAGGCGCCTCCTGGTCCCGTGCTGGTCTTCTTGGCGCAGGCCGCGGCGAGCACCGCCATCCCGCCCAGCCCGAGCGCATGCCGGCGTGTGATGGAACGGCCCGCCGCCCGCTGCACCTCGCGATGGAGGTAATCCAGCTTCGGCTTCATCTCGATGGGGGCGAGGATCTTCAGGTCCTCCGGGCGGGGCTCGTTCATGCTTCCTCCTCCGAACTCGCGGCGGCCGTGAGTTCGCCGAGCAAGAGTGGGGCGGCTTCGTCCCAACTCACGGCGATGCGGTCTCCTGGATGGATGGTGTCGAGGGCCGGGTCGGCGCTCGCGCGCTGTTCCCGAACCACGACGTTGGTGCCGTTGACGAGCGTGGCGACCACCTGGATCTGGTCGCCCAGGTACATCTTCGTGATGACTTGGGCTTCGGCCGCGTTCACAGCAGCCGCGGGCGTGCCGGCGTGCGCGATCATGCGCTCGGGGCGGATCCCCACGCGCACGCGGTCGCCCTTCATCGCTTCGCCGCGACCCGACACGACCACGGACTGGCCCGCGTCGACGGTGAACCGGTCGCCGGCGGCCTCGGTGACCTCGCCGTCAAGGAAGTTCATGTCGCCGATGAAGTCCGCCACGAACGGCGTGAGCGGCTGGTCGTAGATCCGGCGGGGTTCGTCCAACTGTTCGATGACGCCGTTGGACATGACGGCGACGCGATCCGACATGGAGAGCGCCTCTTCCTGGTCGTGCGTCACGTAGATGAACGTGATGCCGACCTGTTCCTGGATGCGTTTCAGTTCGATCTGCATCTCCTTGCGAAGCTTGAGGTCCAGTGCGCCGAGGGGTTCGTCTAGGAGGAGGACCCGGGGGTTCATGACCAAGGCGCGAGCGAGGGCCACGCGCTGTTGTTGTCCTCCCGAAAGCATCGAGGGGCGGTGGGTTTCGCGGCCCCTGAGCTGCACGAGCTCGAGCGCTTCGTGCGCCTTCTTGTGCCGCTCGGTCTTCGAGATCTTCCGCTGCTTCAAGCCGTAGGACACGTTGTCCAGGATGGACATGTGTGGGAAGAGCGCGTAGCTCTGGAACACCGTGTTCACGTCGCGCTTGTACGGCGGGATCCCGACGGCATCGACGCCACCGATCAGGAGTTCGCCCTGGTCGGGTTGTTCGAACCCCGCGATGAGCCGAAGCGAGGTGGTCTTCCCGCACCCGGAGGGCCCGAGCAGCGACAGGAACTCCCCCTTGCGGACCTGCAGGTCGACGGCGTTGACCGCCGTGAGTGATCCGAACCGCTTGGTGATGCCACGGAACTCGACGTCGCACTCCGGGCTTTCCTGCACCGAACCCCCATCCTCGCTCGAGACGGCCGGGCCGGTCGAGACGCGCGGAGCCTATCCCGAGTACGCGAACCGGTCAACGCGAGTCCGTTGCGTTGGAACGGTCGACGGATCCACGGAGCGGCTCCGTGGACTAGGCTGGCTCTCAATGGATGGACTGGGGTTCTGGCTCGGGCGGTGGATCTGTACCTGGGACGGCGGCCACGGCACGAACACGGTGACTCGGGACATGGACGGCCACGTGATCATCGAACGCTTCGAGGCGCTCGAACCCGAGCCGTTCAGCGGACTCAGCGTGTCCGTCCAAGGCACCGATGGCCTCTGGCGGCAGACCTGGGTCGACTCTACCGGCAGCTACTGGCACTTCGAGGGCGGACCACAGGACGACGGCACGTTCGTGTTCGCAACGCCACGCCCGGTGGATGCCGACCAGGTGTACAAGCGGATGGTCTTCTCCGATATCGGCGCCGACGGCTTCGCGTGGCGCTGGGAGTTCTCGGATGACGGGTCACAGTGGGAACAACGGTGGGTCATCACCTACAGGAGGGCACGTTGACGTTGACGTTGACCTTCACCTGGAGCCATGACGGCCTGGAGCTCGCCACCTGGTATCGGATCGTCGGCGAGCCGGGCGCTTCCGGGCGGCCTCCGATCGTCCTGTGCCACGGAGGGCCGGGCTTCGGCCATGACTACCTGGAGCCCGCGGCCGATCTCCTGGCGGCGGCCGGCTGGCAGTGTGTCCTCTATGACCAGGTCGGCTGTGGCAACTCCCAGCACCTGCCCGATGCGCCGGCGGGTTTCTGGTCCGTCCAGCTCTTCAAGGACGAACTCAACCAGCTGGTCGAGCACCTCGGGTTCGCGGATGACTACATCGTGCTGGGGCAATCCTGGGGCGGGATGCTCGCGATGGAGCACGCCCTTGCGCAGCCCGCGGGTCTGCGCGCGATCCTCGTGTGCGACTCACCGGCGTCCATCCCGCTCTGGGTTGCCGAGGCCGACCGGTTGCGGAAGGACCTGCCTCCCGACGTCGAAGCGACCCTCCGCCGGCACGAAGCGGCCGGGACCACCGACAGCCCGGACTACGAGGCGGCGGTCGACGTCTTCTACAGGCGCCACGTCTGCCGTATCCCGAAGCCCGAAGCCTACCTGCGCTCGTCCGCGCAGGAGGCAGCCGACCCGACCGTGTACCACACGATGAACGGCCCCAGCGAATTCCACATCACCGGTGTCATCAAGGACTGGGATATCAGTGAGGATCTGCATCTGATCACCGTCCCAACGCTCCTGGTAAGCGGTCGTCACGACGAGGCCACCCCCACGATCGTCGGCCAGATCCACGAGCGGATCCCGGGCTCCGAGTGGGTCATGCTCGAACATTCGAGCCATCTCCCACATATGGAGGAACCGGCCGGGTTCCGCGATCACGTGGTCGCGTTCCTGGAAACGCTCGGCTAGCGGCCGCGCCAGGTAGGGTCGCGTCCATCCGCGAACGCGCGCGGCCCCTCCTGCGCGTCCTCGCTCTCGAGCGCACGCTGATAGGCGGGCACTCCCCCACTCCGGATCGCATCGTAGCCGTCCCGTTCGCTGAGTTCGGCGGTGGCGTGCACGATGGCTTTGGTCGCGCGGACGGCGAGCGGTGCCGCGCGGGCGATCTCCGAGGCCAGCTCACGGGCGGTAGTCAGCACCTGTGCCGGATCCGCGACCCGATTCACGAGCCCCCAGCGGGCGGCCTCCTCCGCCTCCATCCGGCGCCCCGTCAGGAGCATCTCCATCGCGATCGCGCGCGGCAGACGTTTCGGGAGCCGGAAGACCCCGCCCGCATCCGCCACGAACCCCAGGTGGACCTCCGGCACGAAGAAGGTCGCCTTGGTGGACGCGACGATGAGGTCGCACGCCAGGGCGAGCTCGAAGCCCCCTCCGGCTGCGTAGCCGTTCACCGCGGCGATCACGGGCTTGTCCAGGTCGAACATCTCGGTCAGGCCGGCGAACCCGCCCGGACCCCAGTCCTCGGTGTCCCCCGCAACCGCGGCCTTCATGTCCCAGCCGGCCGAGAAGAACCGGTCGCCGGCGCCGGTGATGATGGCGACCAGCAGCGCCGGATCGTCGCGGAACGCCGCGAACACCTCGCCCATCTCGCGGCTGGTTGCCGAGTCGATGGCGTTGGCCTTCGGCCTGTCGATCGTGATCTCCAGGACCTGGTCT
>JBBRTK010000069.1:0-11346 GCA_038244455.1 Actinomycetota bacterium | reverse complement strand
TCGGTGCGCCGCTCCCATATCGAGCAGTGGCGGCGCCTCGGCCAGGCATCGATCGAACGCTCGGTCGCACCGATCGCTGAACGCGCACCCGGCGATGTCATGATCCAACCGAGGCGGCGATCCCGGGATGGAAACCACGGCGTCCTCGCCGTAGAGGTCCGGCGTGGCCGCGAACAGCAGCCGGGTGTACGGGTGGCGCGGATCGTGGAAGAGCGCGTCCATCGGACCGGCCTCGGCGATCCGGCCCGCGTACATGACCGCAGCCTGCTCACAGACCTGCGCCACCACGGGGAGGTCGTGCGTCACCAGCAACATCGTCAGCCCCAGCTCCTTCGTCAGCCGGACCAGCAGCTCCAGGATCTGCGCCTGCACCATGACGTCCAGCGCGGTGGTGGGTTCGTCCGCTAGGAGGAGTTTGGGTTCGCACGCGAGCGCCATCGCGATGGCGGCGCGTTGGCGCATGCCGCCGGAGAACTCGTGCGGGAACCGCGCCGCCGCGGCGGCCGGGATCCCGACCAGCTCGAGCAGTTCGCCGGCGCGGGTCTTGGCCTCGGCTCCCTCGGCGATCTCGTGCAGGAGCATGGGCCCCACGATCTGCGACCCGACGGTCCTCACCGGGTTCAGCGCGTTCATCGCGCCCTGGAAGACCATGGCGATGTCCTTCCACCGGTGCGGACGAATGGTTCGTTCAGCGCCGGCCATGATGTCCTCGCCGTTCAGGATGACCTGCCCCGCAACGGAGGCGGTGGGCGGCAGCAGCCCCATGATGGCCAGGATCGTCGTGGTCTTGCCGCACCCGGACTCGCCGACCAGGCCCATGCGGTCGCCGGGCTCGAGCGCGAAACTCACGCCCTGCACCGCATGGAGTTCGGCGCCTTGAGGGAGGTCGAACCACACATGGAGATCGCGGATCTCCAGCAGCGCGCTCACAGCGCGTCCTTGTCCAGGCCGACGAGCGGCCGCAGGCGGAACCCGTGGACGGACAGATGCGCCACCTTGAGGCGGGGATTCAGCGCATCCTCGATCGCTTGCCCGATCAGGTAGCAGCCCATCACCACGAGCGCGATGCAGATCCCCGGCGGCACGATCGCCCACCAGGCGCCTCCGCTGATGGCCCCGCGGATGAATGCGTGCTCGATGATCGACCCCCACGAGACCGCGGTGGGATCGGACAAGCCCAGGAACGCCAGCGCGCTCTCATCGAAGATCGCGATGGCCACCGCCAGGATGACGTTCGCCACTAGGAGCGGCGCGATCTGGGGAAGGATGTGTCGGCCGATGATGCGGAAGTTGCTCGCTCCCATCGAACGCGCGCGCTTCACGTACACGCGCTCGCGCAGGCTCTTCACCTGTGCGCGCATGATCCGCGCGGTCGTCGTCCAGACGAGCAGCCCGATCACCAGGATCACGTGGCCGAGGCTCGGCCCCCACAGCGTCGCGATGACGATCATGAGCGGCACGTCCGGGACAACAAGGAAGTAGTCGGTGATGCGCATGAGGATCGACTCCGGCCTCCCGCCGAAGTACCCGGCCAGGATCCCCACGAGTCCCCCCACGAACGTGGCGACCATCGCCGCTGCGAACCCGACGATGAGCGAGATGCGCGCTCCGAAGATAAGCAGGCTCGTCATGTCGATCCCGCCGTCGTCCAACCCAAGCCAGTGCTGCGCGGACGGCGCACCGAACACCGGCCCCACCTGCGTGTGGACATCGTAGGGCGCCAGCACGTTCGCGAACACCGCGATGACGATGAAGGTTCCCAGCAGCACCGCGCCCACCACGGCCGAGGGACGCCCCTTGATCAGATCCCACAGGAGACCCCCGCGAGAACGCCTGCGGGGGGTGTCGGCAACGACGCCAGGCTCGTTCGCGATGACGCTCATGCGCTGATCCTCGGATCCATGCGGAAGTACAGGATGTCGGCGAGGAAGTTGAAGAACACCACCGACAGCGTGAGGACCAGGAAGGCACCCTGGAGTATCGGATAGTCGCGGCTGGCGACGGAGTTGAACACCGCTTGTCCCACACCGGGCCACGAGAACACTTCCTCGATGAGGATGGTTCCACCAACGATGTAGCCGAGGGACAACGCGATGAGGGTGATCGTCGGCAACATAGCGTTGCGGAGCGCGTCGGTTCGCATGATGGTCCAGGGCTTCGTCCCCTTGGCGCGCGCGGTGAGGATGTAGTCCTCACCCATCGTCTCCAGCATCGAGGAGCGCACCACCAGCGTGAACTCACCGTAAAGCGTGAGCGCGAGTGTTCCCGAAGGAAGGATCATGTGTTTGAGTGCGTCCCACTTGCTGGCCCAGAATCCGAGGCCAACCGCGTAGGGATCGTGCATCCCCACGGACGGCAGCACGCCGGCGAGAAGGATGAGGAGCATCAACCCTAGCCACTGTGTCGGGACGGCATAGAACACGATCGCCGCATTCGTCGAGGCGTGATCGGTGAGCGTGCCCCGACGCCATGCAGAAAGCACGCCTGTCCCGACACCGATGATGATGGCCAGGGCAGTTCCCAACGCAACCATCGGGATGGTGTTCGCGAGCCGGGTTCGAAGTTCCGAGAACACCGGCTGCTGGTTCACATACGACACGCCCATGTTGCCATGCGCCAATTGCTCCAGGTAGAGGACGTACTGCTGCCAGAGCGGCTTGTCCAGCCCGAACTCCTTCTGGAGCGCCAACCTGAGCGCCGGCGTGGCGTGCGGCACGCGCGAGAGGTTGGAGACCGCGTCGCCGGGAAGCGCCCGGAAGAGCACGAAGTTCAGCGTGATGGCGACCAGCACCGTGAGCACCGCGAACACGGTTCTCTTGAGGAGGTAGTCGGCGCCGCGCACCTACGTGTGGTGCACCGCGATCAGACTCTGCTTGTCCAGCGCCGAGAACAACCCCTGAGCCGACTGGACGAACCCGGCGAAGTTGTTGTTCCACGCGTTGATCGTGTCGTTGTAGTTCAGGACGACGTAAGGACGGTCGTTGTAGACCATCTGCTGCATCTGGTTCACGATCGCCAGACGCGCTTGCTCGTCGACGGTGTGGGTCTGCTTCGCGTACAGCGCGTCGTAGGCCTTGTTGCAGTAGCCCGAGTCGCTCCAGTTGCCGAACGAGTGACAGGTCATCGCCGACAGGATGAAGTCCGGGTCCAGCGGCGGGGTCCAGTCCCACATCGCCAAGTCCCAGTTCAGGTACTTGTTGTCCGGAGCCGTCATGATCGAATACGCGCCCTGGACGGGCTTCTGGATCAGCTTCACGCCGATCTGCTGGAAGTCGCCCTGGATGATCTGGAACGCCCGGTCGCCCGCGCCGCGTTCGCTCCCAGGGAACAGCACGTCGTAGGTCATGGGGTGACCGTTCGCGACACGGATCCCGTCGGAACCCTTCGTGAACCCGAGGCCGTCCAGGATGCTGTTCGCCTTCTCGATGGAGAAGGGAAGCGGCTGGATGGATGAGTCGTGCCAGATGCCGGAAGTGGTCGGCACGATGGTGGTGCCGGGCTGCGCGTAGCCGAGCCAAGCGGTGTCGATGATCTGCTGGCGGTTGATCGCGTACTCGAACGCCATCCGCACCTGCGGATCCATCAGCTCGGGGTTCGTCTTCTTGAACGGACTCGAGTTGATGATGAACGTGCGGTAGGTACTGGACGGACCGGTGTAGATGTTGAAGTTCGCGTCCTTCAGCGTTTGCACCGAGGGCGGCGGGACGTTCTCGATGACGTCGATCTGGTTCGTCTTCAGCGCGGTGACCTCGGCGTCCTCGTTCGAGAAGTAGGTCACACCGAAGCGATCGATGTGCGGCGGCGCGCCGTACCAGTTGGGGTTCTTGTCGAAGAGCGTGGTGCCGTCCTGCTGATAGGACGTGACCATGAACGGACCTCCCGACACCACCGGCATGTTCGCGGTCGGGGTGTTCGGGAAGGTCTTCAGCGCCTTGCCGTCACCGGCCGCGTACTGAGCCCAGATGTGCTCGGGGAGGATGGAGGTCTGCTGAACGTTCGCCAAGACCGCCGGGACCGGGCTGCTGTAGATGAACTTGACGGTCGTGGCGTCCGGAGCTTCCACCTTCGTCAGGTTCTGCACCACGCCGGCGGCCCCTGCGGTCACCGAGTCCTTGAACTTGATGATGTTGTTGTAGGTCCAGGCCACGTCGGCGGCAGTGAGAGGCTGGCCGTCGGACCATTTCGCGTTCGCCTGTGTAGTGAACGTCCACGTGAGGCCGTCACTCGAGTGGGTCCACGAGGTAGCGAAGTCGGGGATGAACTTCGCGCTCGGGTCGTACTGCACCAGCTGCGGGTAGATGTACTCGTACGTGGCGTACGAGTCGTCGTTGATACCAACGTAGGGGTTGAGGGAATCGATGCCGTCGAACGCGGCGATCCTGAGGGTGCCGCCCTCCTTCATCGGGCCACCACCGGAGCCGCTGGGGCCGGGGTTGGGGGCGCTGCTCCCGCCGCACGCCACCGACACCAGCATGACCGCAAGGACCGCGCCCCCCAACGACTTCTGCATCCCTGCCTCCTCGATCGACGAGCTTCGAAGCCGGCCGAACGACCGGACCGCTGGAACCGAACGCATCGTGGCGCGAATCGCCCGAGACCGCAAGATGTTCGGCGCAAGCGCCTGCCAACCGGCCAAACCCGCCGCGCCGCGTGGCATCATGGCCGCCATGACTTCAGTTGCGTTCCGAGTCTCGACCTCCCCGCCGGCCGGACTGCGGGCCGATCTCCTCGTGGTGCCGGTCATGTGTGGCGGGAAGAAGGGCCCGGCCCTGCCCGCCGAGGCGGCTGCCGAAGAGGCATCGCCGCAGGTCATGGCCCGGCACGGCTTCACCGGGGACGCCGGCCAGACGCTGATGCTGCCCGGCCCGGAACGCAGCGTGCTCCTCATCGGGCTCGGCCCGGCCGAACCGGACGCTGGGGCCGGCGCCGACGGGGCGGTGCGCGCGGCGGGCATGCGCGCCGGCCTCACCGCCCGCCCTTTCGCCGCGGTCGCCACCAGCCTGCCCGGGCAGACCACCGAAGCCGCGGCCGCGTTCGCGGAGGGCTTCCTCATGGGGGCGTACCGGTTCGATGGGCTGAAGACGGCGCCCGAGCCGCGCCGAACCCGGAACGTGACGGTGTGCGCGGACCCAGCGGGCAAAACCGCCGTCCGCCGCGGGCTGGACCGCGGGGCGGCCATCGGCGGTGCCATGAACTGGGCCCGTGACCTCACGAACGCCTCGCCCTCCACCGCTACGCCTGTCTACCTTGCCGCCGCTGCGCGCGATATGGCGAAAACCTACGGCCTGACCTGCAAGATCTGGACGCGCGCAGCGCTGGAGCGCGGCGGCTTCGACGGCATCCTGGCTGTCGGAAGCGGCAGCGCGAACGAGCCCTGCATGGTCGAGCTCACGTACGCAGGCGGCCGTCCGGGAGCCAAACCTATCGCCGTCACCGGCAAGGGCATCACGTTCGATTCAGGCGGCCTGAACCTCAAGCAACGCGAAGAGATGTCGTGGATGCGGTCCGACATGGCGGGGGCGGCGGCGGCGCTCGCCACGATGCGCTCGGTCGCCGCGCTCGGCGTCAAAGCGAACGTCATCGCCGCCGTCCCGTTCGCCGAGAACATTCCGGGGCCCTCGTCCTACCGGCCCGGCGACGTGGTTCGTCATCGGGGGGGCGTCACGTCCGAGGTGCTGGACACGGATGCCGAGGGCCGGGTGCTCCTGGCCGACGCGCTCGCCTACCTGTGCGAACGCAACCCCGCGGTCATCCTGGACTCTGCGACGTTGACCGACGCCGCCGGGATGGGCGCGGAACTGTGGGCTGGGATGGGCAACGACCGCGCGGCCGTGGCCGAGCTGATCGCCGCCGGCACCCAGGCGGGCGACCCCGGCTGGGAGATCCCGCTCTGGCAGCCCTACCGCCACCTCCTGGATTCCGCCGCGGCCGACGTGAAGAACATCGGTTCCCACGATGTGGAGAGCGCCATGATCGCCGGGCTCTTCCTCCAGACCTTCGTCGACCCGGCCGTTCCGTGGGTGCACGTGGATTCGGGCAGCACCGCCTGGGCCGAGTACGACCGCGACGCGTGGGCGGAGGGCGCCACCAGCTCGCCCGCCCGGGCGTTCGTCCGGTTCATCGAAGCGCGGGCCGGACGCTGAGCGGCGGCCAGCTCCCCGTCGGGGCGGTCCTCGCGGATTTCGACGGGACCATCTGCCTCCACGATGTCGGCGTCTGTCTGCTGAACCGCTTCAGCGATCCCGACTGGACGGCGATCAGCGAGGCGTACGAACGCGGCGATCGCACCTACCGCGAACTCCTGACCGAGGAGAACGCCATGCTCGAGGGGACGCGCGAGGAGATGCTCGGCTTCGTTCTGGAGCACTGCCCGTTGGACCCGACGTTCGCCGCGTTCGCCGGCTGGCTCGGTGAACGCGAGGTCCCGCTCACCGTGGTCTCAGACGGTTCGAGCTTCCACATCGAACCGATGCTCGCCGCCATCGGCATCACCGGCATCCCGGTTATCACCAACGAGCTGCGGTTCGGGCCCGACGGACGGTTCGCGGCGCTGGAGTTCCCGAACGCGCACCCGGAGTGCATCGGGTGCGGGACCTGCAAGATGCTCGCCGTGACGAGCGCGCAGGCGGGCCGGCCGGTCGCGTTCATCGGCGACGGGGTGAGCGACAGGTTCGCCGCGCTCTATGCCGACGTGGTTTTCGCCAAGCGGGAACTGCCGGCGCTCTGTCGCGCGGCCGGCGTCGACTACCGGCCGTGGGACACCTTCGATGACGTGCGGACCTCGCTCACCTCGGGAGAGTTGTTGCCGACGCCACCGGCACCGATACTCTGCCCCGGATGGACGCTCCCCTAGCACTGCCCGCCGGCTTCAGCGCGCGCCCCTGCGCGCCGACCGACGTGCGCGCGGTCTTCGAACTCGTCGCCGCGTGCGAGACTCAGGACATCGGGGTGGTCGGCATCGAGTTCGACGACATCGACAGCGAATGGGCCCAGCCGTCCTTCGATCTGGCCGGCGACACGATCGCCGTGTTCGAGGACGCCACAGGAACCCTTGTGGCCCAGGGAGAAATGTCGTACAGCACACGCGCCGACTGCTGCGTGCACCCGGCCTGGCGCGGGCGCGGCGTCGGCAACTGGCTGCTCCACTGGACAGAAGCGTACGCGCGGGCGCGCGGCGCATCGCGCGTGGGCCAGACCGTCTCCGACACCGCGGTCGACGCAGTCGACCTCTTCGAACACCACGGGTACACGTGGCTGTGGACGTCCTGGATCCTCGACATCCAGTTCGCCGACACGCCGCTGGAGGCGCCGGTCCTCCCCGATGGGTACACGATCCGTGACTTCGTTCCGGGGGTCGATGACCCCGCCGTCCACGCGGTGATCGACACCGCGTTCCTCGAATGGTCGGATCGCGAACCCGAGTCCTTGGAGGATTGGAAGGTCAAGACGATCGCCCGCTCGGGGTTCGAACCCTGGCTCTTGCCGGTGCTCCTTGCTCCCGGCGGGGAGATCGTCGGTGCCGCGTTCCTCATGGAAGCCGGCGAGGAGAACGAAGGCTGGGTCCAGCAGTTGGCCGTTTCCCGCGACCATCGCGGCCTCGGTCTCGGCCGAACGCTCCTGGACGAGTCCTTCGCTCGCTTCCATTCGCGCGGGCGCCGAGGGTGCGGCCTCAACACCGATTCGCGGACCGGCGCGCTCGGGCTCTATGAGCACGTGGGCATGTCAGTGAAGCGCAGCTACACGCATCGAGCGCTGCAGTTCACGGGTTCCGACTGACGTTGGCGGAGGCCGAGGGATTCGAACCCTCGGGAGAGTTGCCCCCCCACACGCTTTCCAGGCGTGTCCCTTCGGCCGCTCGGGCAGGCCTCCGCCGGGGAGTCTACGAAACGCGAACGGCCGCCCCACTTGCAGGGCGACCGTTACGAGCGCGGAGGCGGCGCGATTCGAACGCGCGAGGGGAGGATTAGTCCCCTAACCGCTTTCGAGGCGGTCCCATTCGTCCGCTCTGGCACGCCTCCGTCGCCGAGTCTAGCGGGGACGCCGGGGGCCGCCTACCGGCGTTCGCGGAAGAACGCGCGGAGCAGGTCACCGCACTCGGCCCCGAGCACCCCACCGGTGACTCCGGGGCGATGGTTGAGGCGCGGGTCCGCGAGCAGGTTGCCGAGCGAGCCGGCGAATCCGGCTTTCGGATCGCTGGCGCCGAATACCACACGATCCACGCGCGCAAGGACCAGGGCTCCTGCGCACATCGCGCACGGCTCCAGCGTCACGTACAGGGTGCAGCCGTCCAAGTGCCAGTTGCCCAGCGACCCGGCGGCGGCCCGGATCGCCACCATCTCGGCATGCGCGGTGGGATCGGCATCGGCCTCGCGGCGGTTCCCACCGGTCGCCACAACCTCGTCGCCACGCACTATCACGGCGCCCACGGGGACATCGCCGGATGCCTCGCACCCGCGCGCCGCGTCGAGCGCCGCCCGCATCCAGCGTTCGTCGTCCATCAGTATTTCCCCATCTCGCGCAGGCGGTCGTCGCTGATGCCGAAGTGGTGGGCAAGCTCGTGTTCCACGGTGTGGGCGACGCGTCGGCGAAGCGCTTGCGGATCTCCGCCCGACGCTCGCTCCAGCGTGGAGCGGTAGAGCGTGATCCGGTCGGGCAAGGCGCCCGAGTAGTGATTGCCGCGACGCGTCAGCGGGATGCCGTGGTAGAGACCGAGCAACGTCGGCTGCCCTGGGGGCGGCTCTGCCTCGACGAACAACTCGACGTTGTCGAGCCCTTCGCGCACCCAATCAGGCAACCCTTTGACCGCTTCGGCCACGAGTTCGTCGAACCGCTCCGCGTCCATCGGTCCAGCCTACGGCTAGGCGGTCGGGAGCCAGGCTTCGCGCGTGGCTTCGTAGGAGGTGATCTTCTTCTCCTGACGCAGCGTTAGGCCGATGTCGTCCAGCCCTTCGACCAACCGCCAGGCGGTGTAATCGTCGATGGGGAAGGATTCCTCCAGGCCGGGCGCGGTGACGCGGCGGTTCGGGAGATCCACGACGATCCGTGTCTCGGGATCATCGAGCGCGGCATCCATGAGGGCGCGCACCGACTCGGCGGGCAGCTCCACGGGGAGCACGCCGACCTTCGTGCAGTTGTTGCGGAAGATGTCGGCGAAGCTGGGCGCGATCACCACCCGGAACCCGGCGTCCTCGATCGCCCACGGCGCGTGCTCGCGGCTGGAGCCACAACCGAAGTTCGCGCCGGCGATCAGCACGCTCGCACCCGCGTACCGGGGGTCGTTGATGATGAAGTTCGGATCCTCTCGCCATTCGCCGAAGAGGAACGGGCCGAAGCCGGTTCGTTCGATGCGCTTCAGGTACTCCGAGGGGATGATCTGGTCGGTGTCCACGTCGCTGCGATCGACCGGCAGCGCGGTGCCTTCGATGACGGTGATGGGTTCCATGTTGCTCAGGCCTCCTTGGCGGGCAGGTCGCCCGGCGTCGTGAAGTGGCCTGCGATCGCGGTCGCGGCGGCCACGGCGGGGCTGACCAGGTGGGTGCGGCCGCCCCGGCCCTGGCGTCCCTCGAAGTTCCGGTTGGATGTTGACGCGCACCGGTCGCCGGGGTTCAGCGTGTCGGGGTTCATGCCCAGGCACATGGAACAACCGGCGCCCCGCCACTCGAATCCGGCATCGCTGAAGATCCGGTCCAGCCCTTCCTTCTCCGCCTGCATCTTCACGGCGAACGAGCCTGGGACCACCAGCGCCCGGAGACCTTGTGCCACACGGCGTCCGGCGACCACCTCCGCAGCAACGCGCAGGTCCTCCATCCGGGAGTTCGTACACGAGCCGATGAAGATGGTGTCGGGACGCACGTCCCGGATCGGCGTGCCGGGAGCCAGGTCCATGTAGGTGAGGGCGCGATGCGCCGCCTCGCGGCGGCCCGCGTCCACGAACGACTCCGGGTCCGG
Organism: Actinomycetota bacterium; assembly: GCA_038244455.1. GTDB lineage: Bacteria > Actinomycetota > UBA4738 > UBA4738 > HRBIN12 > JANXVR01. The sequence goes on along the minus strand of JBBRTK010000069.1, from coordinate 1,398 downwards.
CACCACGTCGTCGATGGTGACCGACTGCGCCGGGTTGGTCCCCCAGCTCACGAACGGACGCAGCGCTGCTGCGTCGATATCGACCTCGGTGTCGAACACGGCGCTGTCGTCGGTCGGCAGCGTCCGCCACTCCTCCAGCGCGCGCTCCCAATCCCCGCCGCGAGGCGCGTGGGGCCGTCCTTCCACGTAGGCGAACGTCGTCTCGTCCGGCGCCACCAGGCCCGCCCGCGCCCCGCCCTCGATGGACATGTTGCAGACGGTCATGCGGCCTTCCATCGACAGCGCGCGGATGGCGGAGCCGCGGTACTCGATGACGTGGCCCACGCCGCCCCCGGTGCCGATCGTGTTGATGACCGCCAGGATGATGTCCTTGGCGCTGCACCCGGCGGGCAGATCGCCCTCGATGTTGACCGCCATGGTGTTCGCGGGTTGCTGCGGCAAGGTCTGGGTGGCCAGCACGTGTTCGACCTCGCTGGTCCCGATACCGAACGCGAGCGCGCCGAACGCGCCGTGCGTCGAGGTGTGCGAGTCGCCGCAGACGATGACCATGCCCGGCTGGGTGTACCCCTGTTCGGGCCCGATCACGTGGACGATGCCCTGACCCGGCGCGCCCATCGGGAACAGCGTGATCCCGAAGTCGGCCGCGTTGCGGCTGAGCGCGTCCATCTGCGTCGCGCTGATGCGGTCCGTGACCGGCCCGTCGGTGGTGGGCACGTTGTGATCCATGGTTGCGACCGTGAGATCGGGCCGGCGCACCGCGCGCCCATGCACCCGGAGCCCGTCGAACGCCTGCGGGCTGGTGACCTCGTGGACCAGGTGGAGATCGACGTAGAGGAGATCGGGCTCGCCCTCGGCGCGATGGACCACGTGCCGTTCCCATACCTTCTGCGCGAGTGTCTGCGCCATCCGAGCCCTCCTGACCTGGGTCTCCGCGTTAGTTGTCCCATCTGCTGGGATGTGATACCACTATATGGGAATGAGTTTAGCACGGCTGGATCGAGCTTCACCAGGGGGCGACGGTACGGGCGTCGGCGTCCTTGACAGGGTCGTCACCATCCTCGACGCGGTCGAAGGCGGCGCCCATTCCCTCACCGATGTCATGCACGCCACCGGCTACAGCCGCTCCACCACGCACCGGCTCCTCCAGGCCCTCGAGGCCTACGAACTCCTGGGGTACACCGGCTCGCGCGGCTACCACTTGGGCTCGCGCCTGCTCCGCTTGGCCAACACCGCCATGCGCGAACTCCCCCTCCGCGACCTCGCCCACCCGGCGCTCGAGCAGCTCTCCCGCGTCACCGGAGAATCCGCGCAGCTCTACGTCCGTTCGATCAACTCGCGCGTATGCATCGACACGGCGGAATCTGCCAACGAACTCCGAACCATCGTGTCCGTCGGCGC
>JBBRTK010000068.1:0-11435 GCA_038244455.1 Actinomycetota bacterium | reverse complement strand
GACTCGACGCGGATCGCCAGCGCGATGATGGCCAGCTCGTCACCGAACGAGGACAGGCCGCTAGCTGCGACGAGCATCCGGCGGTCGGCCAGCCGTTCCATAGCGGGCGAGTCTAGACCGGACCCGCCCCGCTGACGCGCGCTTCGCCCCTGGCCCCCGGACAGCCCATGCGCACCATGAGCCGTCCCGGTTCGCGCCCACGGCCATGTTGCATCTGCCCGTGAAGGACAGGCTGCCCTACGTACAGCTCCGACCAGCGGTGGCACCGCATGGAACCCGGGGGACTCGCGTCTTCGCGACGCTGCGTGTCACACTTGAGCGCAGTGAACGGGAGCGGATAGGCCACTTGCTGCCGCAAGCAGCCGTCGCCCGCGGGGTGACCTCATCCGGGCGAAGGCGCTCCTCGACCTAGGATCGATCGCCATCGGCTACGAGGAGGGCACCATGAACGAGGTCGCGTCCATCGGAGGTGGCGTCGCCCACGCGCTCAACCTGACCTTCGGGATGACCTGGGAGATCCTGTGGGCACTCATCCTTGGCTTCGCGCTCTCGGCGGCCGTGCAGGCGGTCGTCTCGAAGAACGAGATGACCAGGCTCATTCCGGATGCCTCGCCGCGGAGCCTCACCATCGCCTGCGGTCTGGGCGCGGCATCTTCCTCGTGCTCCTACGCCGCGGTCGCGCTTGCACGGTCGATCTTCCGCAAGGGAGCCAACTTCACCGCTGCGATGGTCTTCGAGTTCGCCTCCACCAACTTCGTGATCGAGCTCGGCATCATCCTGTGGCTCCTCATGGGGTGGCGGTTCGCCGTGGCCGAGTACGTGGGCGGTGGCGTCATGATCGTGCTGCTCGCCCTCCTCTTCCGTGGGTTCCTCACGCCGCGTCTCCTGGAGCTGGCACGAGCCCAGGCGGAAAAGGGCGTCGCCGGCTCCATGGAGGGGCACGCGGAGATGGATATGTCGGTGACGGAGGGATCACTTCGAGCGCGCATCACCTCGTCCCGTGGCATCACCGCCATCAGTCATTACTTCGTCATGGAGTGGGCCGCGATCCTGCGCGACATCGTCCTCGGCCTGTTGATCGCGGGCGCTCTGGCCGCCTGGGTGCCGTCGAGCTTCTGGCAGTCCTTCTTCCTCGTCGATCACCCCTTCTGGGCGAAGGTGTGGGGGCCGTTGGTGGGACCGCTTGTTGCGATGCTCTCGTTCGTGTGCTCCATCGGGAACGTTCCGCTTGCCGCGGTGCTCTGGAACGGCGGGATCAGTTTCGGCGGGGTTGTCGCCTTCATCTTCGCGGACCTGATCATCCTGCCCATCGTCAACATCTACCGGAAGTATTACGGGACGAGGGTGAGCCTGTTCCTCCTGGCGACGTTCTACGCGACCATGGTCATCGCCGGCTACGTCGTCGAGATCCTCTACGGGCTCCTTCACCTCCTGCCCACCGGGCCTCGCCACGCGAACGTGGTTGAGGCCAGCGTTCGCTTCAACTACACGGCGGTGCTCGATATCGGGTTCCTGTTGCTGGCGGCCGCCCTGGTCGTTCGCTTCATGCGAACCGGCGGGCCGGCCATGCTCCGCATGATGGATGCCCCCGTCGAGCACGGCACGCAGGCGATCAGCGGCGCAGGCGATGTGACTCACGGCGGTACAGGGACAGTCTTCACGTGCCCGATGCACCCGGAGGTCATTGGACGTGAAGGCGAGCGGTGCCCGAGGTGTGGCATGGCGTTGGTGCCCAAGTCGTAACGAACGATCCCACCCATCAAGCGGCGGGATGTGCTTCGGGGATCCGAGTACCACTCGGTCGCCTTCTTCTCGCGGGTTGGGCGGTACAGTTCCGTTTGCGACGAGGAGGTGTGACCATCACGACGGGCGCTGCGTCTTCATCCCTGTACCCGCTGGGGTTCGTGCCGATCTACGAATATCGGCTCTGGGGCGGCCGACGCTTGTCTGAGCAGCTTACGGCGCCCCTTCCCGGCGAAGGCCCGGTGGGTGAAGCGTGGCTGCTAAGTGACCGCGACGGGTACATGAGCCCGGTGTTGGACGGCTGGTTGAAGGGGTGGTCGATCCGTGAGGTGCTTCGGGAGTTCCCCGAGCAGGTGCTCGGAGCCAGCGCCGGATCCTTCCCGCGGTTCCCGCTCCTGCTGAAGTTCATCGACGCGCACGAAGACCTTTCGGTGCAGGTGCACCCGTCCGATCGTGACGTGACCCTTCTGCCTGCGGGCGAGCCCGGGAAGACGGAGGCGTGGGTCGTCTTACGATCGGAGAGCCACAGCCGGGTGTACGAAGGTCTGACCCCGGGCACGACGGTGGACGACCTCCGGGCGGCAGTCGATGCAGGTACTGTGGCTGAGCACCTCATCCGCTTCGCCCCTAAGCCGGGCGACGGATTCTTCATCCCTGCCGGCACGGTCCATTCCCTGGGCGGAGACGTCGTCGTGTTCGAAGTACAGCAGAACAGCGACGTGACGTTCCGTCTGTATGACTGGGACCGCACGGACCCGAACACGGGCCGACCGCGGGCACTCCAGGTGAGCGAGGCGCTGGCGTGCGTCGACGTGGCGGCCGGCCGCGACGGCCCCGTGGCGCCGGTGCTGGGATCGGCGACGTCGGTTCCACGGGAGCGCTTGTTCCTCTGCGACTACTTCACGGTGTGGCGGCTCCGCGGGACCTCGCCGTTCACGGTCGGGTCCGCCGGGAGCGCGCGAGTGGTCGTCTGTATCGACGGCGGCGGTGAGTTGGAACACGACGGCGAGCCGTATCCCTGCCGCAAGGGCGATGTCCTACTGTTGCCCGCGGCGATCGGCGCATGCACCTTCCGTCCGGACCGCGCGTCGGTCGTTCTCGAGATCGCCATCCCAGAGCCCTCGACGATGAGATGAAAGAGCTCATCGTCTTCGATCTCGATGGCACCCTGGCCGAAAGCAAGTCGCCGCTCGACGCACAGATGGTCGAGCTCCTCAACGCGCTCCTGTCGGTCACCCGGGTTGCCGTGATCTCCGGGGGTGATTGGCCACAGTTCGACTCTCAGGTGCTCTCCCGCGGCCTGGCTGCGAGCGGCCTGGAGAACCTGTCCCTGCTCCCCACGTGTGGTGCGAAGTTCTATCGATACCAAGCCAGGTGGAAGAAGATCTACTCGGAGGATCTCACGGGTTCCCAGAAACAGCAGATCATCGGAGCCCTGAAGCGAACGGTCGAGTCCCTGGGCTACCAACCCGAGGAGACCTGGGGAGAGACCATCGAGGATCGCGGAACCCAGATCACTCTGTCGGCGCTGGGACAGCAGGCACCCCTTGCAAAGAAGGAGAAGTGGGACCCGGATTTCGCAAAGAGGAAGAAGATGAAGACGATCCTCGACGACCTCATCCCTGAGTTCTCGGTGCGCCTTGGCGGGACCACGTCTGTCGATATCACCCGGCCGGGTATCGATAAGGCGTATGGGATAGGGAAGCTCCGAGATGTGCTCGGCGTCGATACGTCCGGAATGCTCTTCATCGGGGATGCACTGTTCCCCGGTGGCAATGACTACCCGGCCATCGAGGCCGGGGTGACCTCCATCGAGGTCAAGGACCCCGACGACACGAAGCTCGTCATCAGGGTGATCGTGGCGCTCTCGCAGGGTGCCCCCGCGGGGACCGGTCGATGACCGGGGACTTCCAGATGCGGCGACTGGGCCAGATCATGGGACCGGAGCCGGGCAACCCGCAGGAAGTCGAGGGCGTCCTGAATCCCGCATGCGCCCGCGGGCCCGACGGCCATCTCTATCTGTTCCCGAGGCTCGTGGCGAAGGGCAACTACTCTCGCATCGGGATCGCCCGGGTGCGCTTCGACGAGAGGGGAGACCCCGTCGGGGTAGAGCGACTCGGGATCGCGCTGGAGCCAGAGGCCGACTACGAGCGGCAGTCGGACGGCAGGGGGGGGTGCGAGGATCCGCGGATCACGCTCGTCCAACCTCTTGGGCACTACGTCATGACCTACACGGCGCTCACACCCAAGGGACCGCGCATCGCCATGGCCGTGTCCCACGATCTCTTCGAGTGGCGCCGCCTGGGACTGGCAACGTTCTCCCCCCACGACGGGATCGAGTTCGAAGGCGTGGACAACAAAGACGCCAGCATCTTCCCGGTCGCGATACCGAATCCGTCCGGACACCCGGAGCTGGCCATGCTCCACCGACCCCTTTTCCCTGGTAGCCGACCGGAGGAGACCGCCCAACAGGGAGCGCCACGAGCGGTGCGACCCGACCGGGAAAGCATATGGATCTCCTACTGCCAGATGGCGCTCGAAGAGGTTGAAGGGCGCCGTTTGGGGTGTTTCACATCACATCACCGGCTCGCAGCCCCCGCCGCGGTGTGGGAGACGCTCAAGATCGGGGCAGGGGCGCCGCCGATGCTCACACGACTTGGCTGGCTGCTCGTCTATCACGGCGTAAGCGGGATAGCCGACCCCTACGACGACGCAGAGCACCTTCGCTACTCGGCGGGCGTCATGGTGCTGTCCGACGAGCACCCGCGTGTGATCCGCTATCGATCGCCCGAACCCGTCCTTGTGCCGTCGCTCCCTCAAGAGCGGATCGGGACCGTCGCCAACGTCGTGTTCCCCACCGGGATCGACCGACGCGATGATCTGGGGACGCCGAACCGCATCGACGTGTACTACGGGATGGGCGACAGCTCGATCGGCGTGGCTCGGCTTGACCTCCCCGATCCGCTTCCGCAGGAGGGGATCGTTCATCGATGAGCGATCGAGGTGAGAGGAGAGCAGCAACGCATGAGTAGACCGAGCGGTAGCTCCGCGGGCGGCACCTCCGACGTGCTGGTCGTATTCGGCATCACCGGAGACCTAGCGCACAAGATGACGTTCCCGGCCCTCTATCGGCTCGAGGTCCGGGGCCAGCTCGATTGCCGGATCATCGGGGTTGCGATGGACGCCCTCGGACCCGACGAGATCCGCGCTCGGGCCCGCGCCGCGGTCGAGGAGAAAGAGCCCAGTGTCGACGAGGGCGCCTTCGGACGGCTCGCGGCGCGATTGGACTACGTGGCAGGGCGCTTCGACGAACCGGATCTCTACGAACGGGTGAAGTCGGCTGTGGGCGATGCTCGGACGCCGGTCTACTACCTGGAGATCCCGCCCGGCTTGTTCGGGAGGGTCATCCGCGCGCTCGGTGCCGCCGGCCTCACCGGCAACGCCCGGGTCGTGATCGAGAAGCCGTTCGGCACTGACCTGGCATCCGCGCGGGCGTTGAACGCCGAGATCCACGAGGTGCTCGACGAGTCGCGGATCTACCGGATCGATCACTTCCTCGGCAAGGAGCCCGTTCAGGACATCGTCTACCTCCGCTTCGCCAACGAGTTTCTTGAGCCTGTGTGGAACCGCGATCACGTGGAGTCCGTGCAGATCACCCTGGCCGAGAACTTCGATGTCGCGGATAGGGGTGCCTTCTACGATCGCGTCGGCGCGCTCCGGGACGTGGTCCAGAACCATCTAATGCAGGTGCTCGGCCTCGTGGCGATGGAGCCGCCATTGACGGATCCAGGCTCCATCCCGGATCGCCGCCTTGATGTGTTCCGAGCTATGCCGGCCGCCGACCCCGACCTATACGTTCGCGGGCAGTATCAGGGCTATCGGGAAACAGAAGGCGTCGCTCGGGACTCGGACACCGAGACCTTCGCCGCCCTGAGGCTCTCGGTGGCGAACTGGCGGTGGGACGGGGTGCCGTTCTTCATCCGGACGGGCAAGGCGCTGAAGACGTCGGCGACCCGCGTCGACCTTCGATTGCGCCGTCCCCCCGACATACTTGCAGGCGCTCGTGGGGGAGAGATCCGCCATCACAATCAGATCACGCTTCGGCTTGGGGCAGACGCCGGCGTCTCGCTGCGCTTCCTGGTGAAGCGCCCGCAGGAACGAGCGGCCCAACCGGTGCACCTCGACGCGTCGTTCGCCGAGCAGATCGGGGAGTTGGCGGATGCCTACGAGCGGCTCTTGCTCGACGCTATGCGCGGGGACCAGACCCTGTTCCCGCGAGAGGCGGTCATCGAGGAGACCTGGCGCATCGTGCAACCGTTGCTGGAGCATCCGGCCCCGGTCGAGCGGTACGACAAGGGCTCCTGGGGGCCGGAGGGTGCTGCAACGCTCGCCAAGTCGGTTGGCGGCTGGATGGGGTGAGCGAACGGAGGACCGTGTCCGTACGGCGATCGTTGGCGTGCTGACTCTCACAGTCGGCATCGAGGTTGGGTTCAGGGCGTGAGTCACCGGACATTGCGACTGTCGTGATTACCGACCGCGCACTAGGTGAGGAACCAGAACACGACGACGCCTACCACGAGAAGTGCTACTGCGACCCAGATGAGAGCGAAGACAAGCCCTCTACCGAACATCGTTCGCCCTCGCGGATCGAGCCCGATGTCGTGGGCTATCTCCATGCGTTCATCGTGGTGCATCTGCTTGAGGTCGGTCGCCGTACCCACCTTCGGCAGATGACGCCTGCCCCTGCGCTTTTCACCGCTGTTCCCCATCCCGGCAGCGTAGCCCAAAGGGGGAGGAGCCGACCGGCCGCCAGAACGGGTTCATGAGTTCCTGGCGGGGGACCCACCCGAAGGCGTTTGCTGGTGACCGGGGGCCGGAGCATGGGTACGTCGCCTATCGGCGGTAACCCTTGTCCGGTTTCCTGGCCGTCCGCGCCCGCCGCGCCTCTCCCTTCGTCGGGCTGGGTTGACCGTTGGGTTGACGGGAGTTGAGATAGAGAGAAACAAACGCCGCAACCCGTGGACAAGGCTTCCTTGCCCGTCGGAACTCGACACTCCTGGTCGGGCGGTATCCGGGTTGCGACGACGAGTGCGGCCGATCCTCAGGAGATCATCCGAACAGCGGGGGTCGACTACTGGGGCCTGTTTGGTCCCCGACGATACGCACATCGTGTCCGCGCAGCAATCCGGTGACGACGAGAACGTCTATCTCGCGAACGCCGATGGAACCCAGTTGCAAGATTTGACTCCGAACACGCTCGGGTCGGCAGACTATGGGCGCTTGCCTGGATGCCCGACGGACATGTCCTCTTCCTGTCCGATCGTTCGAACACCAGTGGAACCTTTTATCTACTCGATGGATGCAGATGGTTCGGAGGTGCGGCTGGTGAAGATCCTCTAACTGGGTCGCTACTTGGTGCTGCGGATGAGCTTGCTCAGCAGGTCCGCCGTTACTTGCACCGAACCCTGACCACGGACTTGAGCCCGTGGTCGGGGGTTCTCTCTCTGTCACCACGATCGCGCCCCATCGACGCGAACCGACGGTTGATCGAGCGGAGTCAATAACGTCGGTTCGGATCTTAAGGAGTCGCTGTCGTCGAGTCGACGATGCCGGAACCTAGGAAGACGCTCGAATAGAGGAGCGAGCCTGCCGGCCCGACCGGACCCATGCCACCATCTCCCAGCTGGGATGGGTCGACGATCACTTCGTTCTCGCCCAACAGCGCGGAGGTCTTCGGGTCGAAGATCAGTTCGTCTCGCGTCCCCCCGTGGGTGTAGGCGACGCCGATACCTGAGCGTCCCGAGGCGTCGGTGGTCGTTCCGACGAACTCGACCCCAGGCAGGTTGGCGGCGATGTCATAGACCGCGGCGCGAAGAGCCGGGCTCGCGTAGGTCTCCTTCAACATGTCGCCCAAGATCGCGAACGTTTCCCAGTCCCCCGAAGGCCCGCCCTCCACGGTCCTTGCTTCCACGAGAGCCTGGAGCTTGGTCGGGTCGGTCGGAAGACCAGACAGGTCGAAGTAACGAAGGCCACCCGGACCGAATGACTGATCGCCCTTATCGGTTGCTCCTTCAAGCTTCGGTGACCCCGCCGCCAACCAAGCGGCCCTATCCGCAGCGGTCGGGAACGTTATCTCCCCAAGCGCCTGAGCTAGCCGGCCCGAACCGTCGGTGCCGAGCCAAGACTGACGGGTCTGAGGGATGCCATAGAGGAAGCTCGCCAAACCATTTCCCGGGACATCGGTCACGTACTGGGTGCCAACACTCTTGGTGTAGACGTACTGCCCGGATGTAGGAGGAGCCACCGCCTTTTGGTGGGAGGCGACCCTCGCGACGTGGCGTAGCGCTGCTGCCGCCGCTGAGTCGGCTCCTCCGTGGCCACCCAAGATCGAGGGAAAAACCAAGGCCATCGCGAGGGCGGCCGCTACGGCCGTTGTGGCCACGGCCCAGCGTAGCCGGCGCCGTTTGCCCGGTCCTTGGCCGATCCTCCCCGTGTCGGTAGGATCGAGGTCCTCCATGAACGCGGCGCGCGCGACGCGGATCCGCTCTTCATCGGCTTCGGGAACCTCGCGTCGGAACCGCTTCAACAGTTCGATCTCATCCATGGTCTCGTCCTTCCGTCGGTCCTTCAAACTGCTTCCCGTGGGTATCAAGGAGTTCACGGACCTGCTGGCGCGCTCGCCAAAGCCGCGACCGCACCGTTCCTACCGGGATCGCAAGCGCTTCGGCCATCTCGGCATATGTGAGTTCGGCCCAAACGAAGAGGAGGAGGACCTCACGATCCCTTGGCTCAAGCCGAGCTATCGCGCCGGCGAGCGCCGGACCAACAGCTAGAGCATCGAGCCGGTCTTCCACCGCCGAGAGGCCGCCGTCTGAGACGGGATCGAGCCCGGTCTCGGCGTAAGCCAGGAGCTGCCCGTTCGGACCGCCAGTAGTGCCTGAGGAGGTTGGCCGCGATGCCGTAGAGCCAAGGACGGGCACCGGAGCGTGCGGGATCGAATCGGCGGCGTTCGCGTAACGCGACTGCGAACGTTTCCGAGGCCAGCTCGTCGGCCAGGTCCGGTCCGACGCGACGGGCGAGGTAGTGGTGGATCGCCACGAAGTAGAGGTCGAAGAGCGCGGCGAAGCTCTCGGGCTCGCGGTCCGAGCCCCTGATCGTCACACCCTCCGTTCTTGTCACGAGCACAGCCCTCCTACCCACTGTTTCCCGAACTCCCCGCGGGGTTCACTCCAAGGGTAGGGACGGCGCGCCCGAAGCGGGCACCGTTCCGAGTAACCACGTTCCACCCTTAGGATGACTACTGCTTTGGCCGACATCGTCATCGAATCACTCGGGAGACATGCTCATCTCGTCGAGACGATCGCTCGCTGGCACTGGAACGAATGGCGAGGCGAGGGCGACCCTCTTCAGCCCTGGATCGAGGCTCATGCGAAGGAGGGGAGGCTAGAAGGGATCCCCCAGGCGTGGATCGCGTTCTATGACGGGGAGCCGATCGGGTCCGTGAGCCTGATCGAGCACAACATGGACACCAACGCTTACCTCACGCCTTGGCTCGCATCCCTGTTCGTCTTACCGGAGTACCGCGAGCGCGGCGTAGGTTCCTCGCTCACCGCGTGTTGGGGAGAGGACGTCAGACATAGGGGATCCCGGCGCTCCTCTTGATCTTCTCTTCTTGTTCCTCCTCTCATCGAAGCCCAACAGATGTCGCTTGAATTGACTTACGACTTCTCTATAGGTATACGGACCTAAATAGATATGTATAGGGATTTAAACATCGCTAAGAACGATATCAGTAGGGCCAATAGCATCTGATTCAGTCAGTATGATGATATGATAGTCGCATGAAGGACACGACCCGTTGGTCCCGGCGAGAAGTCGTCTCAGGGCTCGCTGACAAAGGGCTGGACATCTTCACCCTGGAAGACCTTAGGACCCTAGGCATGACGTCTATCCAGGCGCAAAGGACGGCGCAACGCCTCGTACGGGACAATCAGGCTCGCCGCTTGCAAAAGGGGCTCTACGCTCTCCTTCCCCCTGGTGATTGGCGCCATAAGGAGGCTGGCTACACTGCCGATTGGTACTCCGCTGCTGCTCGATTGATCCACCCACGCCCCTACTACCTCGCGTACTACACGTCTATGGAGTTGCACAAGATGTTGAGTCACCCCTTGGTCACCGTCTTCGTCGCGACGACCGTTCAGAAGGCACCTGTGGTGGTAAGCCCAGTTCGCTTTCGCTTCATCAAGGTTGCCGAGCGCCGATTCTTCGGCGATGAGTTAAGGGAAATACGACCGGGCATATCGGTGAGGGTGGCGACGTTGGAGAGAACGTTCATCGACTGCGTCGACAGGCCGAGTCTTTGCGGAGGGCTGGAAGAGATCGTGTCTGGGTTCCGCCGGCAACACACGAATCTCGATCCCGACAAACTGCTCAGACTCTTGCGTCGCCTCGGTAACGCCTCGGCCGCGAAACGGATCGGATTCCTGCTCGAGACTGTCGGGCACGAAGACCGGATGCTATTGAATGAGGTTCAGGAGGTCGGCGGACACCTAGGCAGGTATGTCCCCTTGATTCCTGGTGCAGTTGGGACTCATTCCTCGTGGAGGGACAAGAAGTGGGAACTTGAGGTCCACGTCTCCACGGAGCAGTTGAGCAGGATGGGTGCCACTTGATTAGCGGTGCGGAGCGACGAATGAGAGCCCGAGCGCTCGGAGTTCAGGAAGCAGCCGTCGATAGGGATTTCGTGTTGTGTTGCTTGCTGGCGGCGCATGCCGCCGATCCAGGGCCCCTTGTATTCCGCGGTGGCACAGCATTGGCCAGGGCGTACTGGTTCGACTATCGACTTTCTGAGGACCTTGATTTCATATCAGGTGGTCCCGTACAGGACCTGGAGGATCGGCTCACGAGGCTGGCTGGCAGGGCCCAGGTCGACGCGGGAATTTCGCTTCAGATTGAAGTCAAGCCGACGAAAGGTGGATGGTCGCGCTCCATCGTGGCGTGGGCCGACGCGGAGGTCGTCATCGATGTGAACATGAATGAAGAATCGGCGATACGTCCGCACAGAGTGAAGATTGGCCTGCCATACGAACAGTTCAAGGACAGGGAAGCGAGCGTCCCGACCTGCGTCCTCCCCGAGATCCTCGGTAACAAGTGGCTTATCCTCGATGACCGAAACGAACCCCGCGATTTGTTCGACATATGGTGGGGTCTTTGCCAAACGGGTGTCGAATTCGCGGACTTGGCTGCCGGGCACCTGGCGAAATACCGATTCCTGCCGGTGCGTCAGACGCTGAACCGAGCAAAGAAGCGAATGCTGCCTCTATGGGAAGATCGGTTGGCTCACCAAATGCAGTCTCTGCCTAAGTTCGAGGAAGTCCTCGCAGACGTGCTTGCCGTCTACGACACCTGGGAGGAAAAGGGTAAGAGAGTCTCTGAACTGGAAGGCTAGCTGGCGATGCCTTGCACGTTGCGGTTGGCCTTCGTACCTGAGTGCCCTCAGAGTTGAGTTCGCCTGCATCAGGTTGACGGGAGTACAGATAGAGGAAACCAAACGATGACGTCCCGCGAAGTGGTGTAGTTCCCACCGTGCTGGCCAGTGCTTCGAGCACTATGCCGGAAGCAGCTGGGCGCTGACCACCTCCTCGTCGACTTCGCGTCTGTCGAGCAGAGCCATGGACCGCTCCGAGAGGTAG
>JBBRTK010000067.1:0-11525 GCA_038244455.1 Actinomycetota bacterium | reverse complement strand
GCGCATCGGGGTTTCGGGAGTCCGGCAACGCACGGGTTGCTGCCATCATCCGTCGGCGCCGAGATCCCGTTCCGCCTCGACCTCGACCATCGCGATCCCGCGAGGCCGTCCCTTGCGGATCCACAGCCACATGAAGAGACCCCCGATCAGGACCGAGGAGGCCAGGGACACGATCGGATAGCCGCGCCGCAGGTTCACGGCGATCGTGAAGAGCACGAGCGCGGCCCCGGCGACGTTGATCGACACGTGAAGCCGGTCGCCCTCGCGACGAGAGAACCGCGCCATGGCGAGCAGGCCCGACAGGAAGCTGATGAAGACCGCGACGGCGTAGAACAGCACGAGCTCCTGGTCGCGGCCGCCGGCCACGACAACCACCCCGGCGGCGATCATGAGGAAGACCAAGACGCTCCAGTACGGCGTGTGGTGCTGATTCGTGCGCCCGAGCGGCCCCGGCAGGATCCCGACGCGCTCGCCCGAGGGCTGCGTTCGGCGCGCAAGCGCCTTGAGCAGCCCCGGTCCTGCTTGGAACGAGGACGACGCTGCGGCCAAGAGCAGCAGCGAACTCGTGAGTTGGAACACCGCGAATAGCGGTCCGCGCCCGACCGCGCCCCGAGCGACGTCGGCGATCAGCGTGCTATCCCTCGCGGGCACGCCGACGCGAAGCCTCACCGCGAGAACCGCGATGAGGAGCGTCAGCGTTCCCTCGATCGCGAACGTGAGCCACAGCGTGATGCGGCCGAACCGCTCGCGCCCGCGGTCGTCGAGCTGCCCCAGCTGCGCGATCGCGCTGGATGGCGCTTCCACACCGGTCGCGAGGGCCATCGCCACCGGGAACGCCAGCAGGATCGTCCACCATGAAGAAGCGCCGGTCCCCCTGATCGGCGCGGCGCCGATCGCGTGCGGGCTTACGAATCCCAGCACCAGCACGGGTATCGCCGAGACAACGAAGAGCACCGTCATCGTGGCGAACACGCTGCGTCCCAGGTGGCCGAACCACGTGATCGCCGCGACGACACAGCACAGGAGAACAGCGATCTCCATCCGGTAGGGAGCCAGCGAGGGCACGTACGCGATCACGGCGCTCGCGGCGGCAGCGACGCTGATCGCGATCGTGAGCACGAAGTCGACGATCAGCGCGCCGAGCGGCAGGAAGGCCCACCCTTCGCCGAAGGCGGCGCCCGTCGCGGCCACGGCTCCACCCCCTTGCGGGAATCGCCGGATCAACTGGTCGTAGTTGAGCCGGACGACAGAGATGATCCCCAGGACGATGAGCATCGTCGGAACGAGCAGGAGCAGATCGCCCGACAGCGCCCGCAGACCGGCTTCGATCGCGTAGGCGACCGAGGACACCGGATCGGCCATCACCGCGAACGCGAAGGCGAACAGCAGGATGCCCGGACGCACGGCACGCCGTGTCCGAGGAGGGGAGGTGCCCGTCCGGCCCATGGTCGACTCCTTCTGCCGACCAGGCTTCCCGGCGCACCGGCGGGGAGTCTACGCGCTGAACGCGCGGCCTGAGCGACGCCCCTAGGGCAGGAGGGGGCCGCGGCCGCCGTGAACGCCGTCCTGATGCGTCCTGGCGAAGGTCTTGAGCGAGCCTCGGCACAGGGCTCGCTCGTGGTACGCGCCGTCCTCGCGCAGACCGTCAACCCCTCCCCGCGACAGCAGTGTGTCCAGGAGCGGCACCAGCTGGGACCCGTACAGCTCCATGCACTCGAGGGGCTGCACCCCCGGCCACGAATAACAGGTCACGGTGAGACGCCGGTTGCCCGTGGGGACGCCCTCCGGGATCGAGTCGCACCAGTCCGGGTCCGTCGGCGCGAACCGGTACTTGTCCAGGTTCCCTCGGGGGATCCCCTCGATGCTCCGAACCGTGGGTGGCTCGGCCTCGAGGAGGTAGGGATCGACCACGAGGTCGCACACGACGGCGTGGGGGGGCAGATGGGCGAGCCACGCGTTCGGCACGAGCGGACTGCTCGGGTCGTCGCGCTGGCTCGCGTCGGTGAGCAGGTCGGTCTGGGAGAGCAGGCGGTGCATCAGGGTGGCGTCCCCCGTGATGTTGCGCCCGATGGCCGTCACGATCACCCCGGCGCGGCCTATCGCCATGTAGGCGTCCCGTCGCAGCGGATCGCCGAGCTTCGTCGCGGCATCCACGGCGTGACGTCCGATCGCCCCCGGTCCGAGGACGAGCGCGCGCACCGGTGGTCTCGACGGGTCGAGCATCGGCGGCCAGGTGTCTTCCAGCGCGTCGAAGGCGGCACCCAGCCCGTTCCAGGCAACACCACGCGCGTTCACGATCAGCCGGCGGCCTGCATCGTCGACGATCCGGTCCAGCGCGATCGCGCCGATGCCTAGTTCGGTAAGCCGGGCGACGCGAGCGGGCCGCGTGCCGAAGTGCAGCATCGCCACCAGGCTCGCGCCCGGGCGAAGCTTCGCGAATTCCTCCGTCTCCGGCGAGCGAAGGGTGATCACCACGTCCTGGGCGAAGGCCTCCTCGTTCGAGGAGACGCGGATGCGGGGATCGCGCTTGAGATAGTCGTCGTCGGTCAGGCCCATCCCTGAGCCGATGCCCGATTCGATGACGACCTCGCGGGTGTGAGCCGCGGCGACCGCGACCAGATCCGGGAGGTAGTCACGCCGTTCGCCGGCCTCCTTGTGCATCCGTGGGAAGCCGCACGTCAGCTCCGGTGCGTCGCCAGCCATCGTTCCAGCTCGCCTCTCGCCACCGCGCGCTCGCGCAGATGCGCGGCGTCCCGATCCCATCCATCGATCGGTTGTCCCAGAACGACCTCCATCATGTCCTCGACCTGTTCCCCGTATCGCTCCATGCTCTCGCGGGGCCGCAGGCCGGGCCACGCGTTGCACGAGAGCGCGCGCCGGCGGTATGTGGTGTCCACGGCATCACCCATCTCATCCCACGCCGGGTCGGTCGGCTCGAACGAGAAGCGTTCGAGCGATCCGTGGGGGATGCCCTCGATGCCCTTGATCTGGGGTGGACGCCTCGCCAGGTCGTACGGATCCGCGGCCAGATCGAGCAGTGTCGCGTGGGCCGGAAGAACATCCAGCCAGCCATTCGGGATCACGGCCAGCGTGGGGTCGCGTCGGAGCGTGGCGTCGATCAGCAGATCGGTCACCTGCAGGCGCTGGACCATGTAGTCCTCGTGCCAGCTCAGGTCGTGGTCGATGACGGACACTTCCACGCCGGGTACGCCGGCCTGATGCAAAGTGTCGCGCAGCTCGTGATCGCCGTACCGGCTCGCCGCATGCACGGCACACATGCCGAGGGCTCCCGAACCCAGCAGGGTCACGCGGATCGGCGGACGGCCGGGCACATCGAACATCCCCCACCCCATGGCGAGCTGCCGGAACGCCTCCGCGACGCCGGCCCAGGCCGTGAGCTCGAGGTTCTCGACCAGGCGACGGCCCCGGTCATCCGTGACCGAGTCCAGGCTGACTGCCCGCACCCCCAGTTGCTGCAGCAACGTGTTGCGAGCCGGCCGCGTGGCGTAGTGGAGCATCGAGATAAGGATCGCGCCTGGGCGCAGACGCTTCAGCGCGTCATCGGGCGGACAACGAACCACGAGCACGACATCCTGTGCTAGGCATTCATCCACATCCGAGAAGCGGATGCGGCTCGTCTTCGCCAGGTAGTCCTCGCGACCGAAGCCCATCCCGGAGCCGTAGCCGTCCTCGAGGACGAGCTCCGTCGCGCCGAGCGCTTCGAGTTCCCGCGTGAAGCGCGGCAGGAAGTCCCTCCGCTCGCCGGGATGCTCCGTCATCCGCGGCAATCCGACGCTCAGCCCCACGAGACCTCCGATCTTCCGCCCTGGTGTCAGTCTGCGGAACCTTCGGATCCGGCGCGCCGGCCGACCGGCCCGACATCAGCAGGACCGCTCGCCCGAGTCGTCAGGCGCCAGGTTCGAAGAAGCGGTGGCTTCCGGGTTCCGAGCGCTTGGCGTGATACATCGCCGCGTCGGCGTTGCGGAGCAGGCTCTCCGCGTCGTAGGCATCGGCGGGATAGCGGCTGACACCGATGGAGCCGTGCGCGCGGAACGCCGTGCCGTCCAGATCGAGTGGCTCCTCCATCGCCGCGCTCACCCTCCCTAGCACCAGGCGGATGATGGCGTCCGCCCCGCTCGGTTCCAGGTCGGCGAGCAGGAGCAGGAACTCGTCGCCGCCGTGCCGGGCCACCAGATCGACATCCCGGGTGCAGGTCTTCAGGCGGGCGGCGAGCCCCACGAGTAACAGGTCGCCCGCGTGATGTCCGAGCGTGTCGTTCAGTTCCTTGAAGTTGTCCAGGTCCAGGTACAGGACCGCGATGGCGGTGCGGTCGCGTTTCGCGCGTTCCACGGCAAGCTGCAACGACTCCTCGAACAGTTTCCGGTTCGCGAGGCCCGTGAGAGAGTCGTGGTGCGCCATCTGAGCGATGCGTGCCTCGGCCTCTTTCAGCTCGGTGACGTCGAACAGCAATCCCTGTTCAAGGATGATCCTGCCCGCTGCGTCGCGATGGGCGAACGCGCGGTCGCGGACCCACACGATCCTGCCGTCGGGGCGCACCATGCGGTAGTCGTCGAGATCCCCGCCCTCGCCCGCGATGAAGGCGTTGCTCTGTTGCTCGACCCAGCCGCGGTCGTCCGGGTGCACCATGTTGAGCCACATGTTGGGATCGTCGATGTATGCCTGCGGCGTCACGCCGAGGATGTGCTCGATCTGCGGGCTCACATAGCTGGTGGCGTCGCCGGCGTCGGAGTACACGACCGCCGGGATCTGTTCGACCAGCCCGCGGTAACGGGCTTCGGCTTCGAACAGACGGGCCGTTGCGTCCCGGCCCGCGAGGAGCTCGCGGGCATCCCGCAGCGACAGCACGGTCTCGTCATCACCGAGGGAGCGCGCCCGAACCTCGACCGGCACGGACGTCCCGTCTTCGAGCTCCAGCGTCGTGTTGACGGGACCCCTCGTCGCGGGAGACCAGCCTCGGATGAGCTGCGCCATCAGGGTTCCCACGGCGTCGGTTCGCAGGAGTTCGCAGGCGCTGGCGTTCGCGGCGACCACCGTGCCCGCCCGCACGACCAGCAGCGCCTCGGGCGCGGCGTCGAAGAGCCGGCGGGACTCAACGCCGGCGTCTGGTGAGGGGGTCAGGTTGTCCAACACGTCCGTAGAAGCATCGGGCTTCCGGGCGTCGGCCTTTAAGAGGACTGCTCAGAGCGCGGCGTAGATCTGGTAGTTCGCCTGGACCTTCGCGATGTCGCCGGTGACGTAGGTCCCTCCGGCGCAGCCCCGGCACCAGGACGACGCGTTGATTGCCTGTGCCGTCGCCATCGGGGTCGAGCACGTCGACAGGCTCGACACGATCGCCCCGTAGCCGTAGGTAGGCGAGCCGCCGACGATGGTGTCGTTCGTCGCCTGGAGCCCCACTCCCAGCGAGGGGAAGTTCTGTACGTTGGAGGAGTTGAAGATGGTCGACCCCGGCATCGCGTGGGTGGTCGCGAGCGGGTTCCAGGCCGCCTGGGTGAACTCCGCCAGTTGCCAGGAGACGACCACGATCATGTTCGACTTGCAGGTGGGGGCGCCCATGGTCCGCAGGAAGTACCCGGCCCACGCCCCATAGCTGACGTGCTCCCCGCCCTGGAAGGCCCCGCCGATGGCCGCGATCTCCTGCGCCTTGAGCTGCTTATGCAGGCGGACGATGAGGTCGAGGATCCGCTGCTTCGTTCGGTTGAGCGTGTCCAGGGCCTGCTGCGCGGCGGTGACCGCATTCGACTGCGCGATCTGCGCGTCGTGGAGGGTCGCGAGCAGCGTGGTCTGCCGGGCCAACAGCCGGGTCTGATCTGCGGCCTGTGCTTCGAGCAGAGTCTTCGCGCTCGACAACTGGTCCGCGAGGGTGACGAAGGAACCACCGATGGCGGATGCGTAGGCCGCGCGGTCGGCCAGGTCGATCATCGACGTCGACGACAGCATGGAATCCAGGAACTCTCCCTGCATGCCGCCGGCGCCCGAGCCCGTCATGTACATCGTCCGCATCGCGGAGTCGAACTTCGCCTGCAGGGCCGCAGCCAGCGCCGTGTCCGTTGCGAGAGAGTGCTGCGTCGCCACGAGCTGAGCCGCGATCCGATCCTGAACGCGGGAAGCGGCGGAGACCCTCGTGTTCAAGTCGGTGAGTTTGTTCTGGAGGTCCAGAGCGCCGGCCTCTTGCGTCTTGATCTGGCCGGCGAGGATCGTCAGGCGATGTTTGGCGGCGGACATCTTGGACTGGGGCGTCGAGACGCCGGCGGAGGCGCCGGGCGCCAGCGCGAGCACCAGGACGCACGCGAGCACTGCGGCAACCGGCCGGCGATCCGTGAGGCTGCGCGGGAAGAGAGGGCCAAGACGCATGGGGAACAGCAACGATACCGCGCCCGCCCCACTAACCCTGGAAGCCGATCCTCTCGTGCGTTCCGTCGCAGAAGGGTTTGTTCGCCGATCGGCCGCATCGGCAGAGGGTCACGCGGTTCCGCATCTCCCACGGTTCCCCGTCCGAGGACTCGACGCGCACCCCGCCGCGGACCCAGTAGGGGCCGCCCTTCTCCACGACGATGCCCGGCTCGAAGTCCGGTTCGACCGGCGCGCCTTCTTCACGGAGGAGGACGAGCCGTCCCGAGGGACAGTGGGCCACGATGGCTTCGACCTTCCCGCGGACATCGGGATCGGAGATGGAATCCATCCGCTCCCAGGTGTCGGTCACCTCGTCCTTACAGAAGCCTGCGCTCGAACAGAGCGAGATGTCGTCGGTGAGGGTCAGCCCGCCGCCGGGGAGCGCCTGCCGGCGCTGGGCCGTGGGCACGTGATCGGCAACCTCCGTTCCGTCGAATCCGTCCAGGTGGGAGTCGTCGCAGAACGGCTTCGTGTTCGACCGCCCGCACCGGCAGAGGCGGACCGTCGCGCCTCCCGGGAGCGGTTCGTCGATGTCCCACTCGACCGGTTCGCCGAGCGTGGTCTTCACGATCCGCCCGGGGGACACGGGGAGCCCGCGCACCTCGTAGGGGCCGTCAACGGTCACGCTGACGCGAGGTTCCACTTCCATGGTGCGGGAGCCTAGCTAGTCCAAGGCTCCACCGCCAGGAGTTCGCCGAAGCTCAGTGGAAGACGACCAGCGTCCCGGAGGCGGCCCACCGCGATGACACCATCGCCCGCGTTCACGCCCGTGAGCAGCGTGAGCCCGTCCTCGCTCGGCGCGATGGCCCCGGGTCGGAACCTAACCTATGCATGTCTGGGCCATAAGTGATCCATGAGCGCATGGGTTACGGATACTCCCTGAAGCGGGGTTCGTCATCCGGGTGGGCCCGCAGATCCTAAGGAGGACCAAGATGCGCCGAAGCAAGAGATGGGTGGTGGCTGTGGGTGTGATCGCGACCCTGTCGCTGATCGGAGCGGCCTGCAGCAGTAACGACTCGTCGTCAACGACCCCGACGATGAATGAGACAACTTCCGCTCCTGAGCCGGCACAGATAGCCGGGTCGATCACCGACGTCGTGGCCGGCAACCCCGACTTCTCGACGCTCCTGGCCGCCGTCCA
The DNA here is from genome assembly GCA_038244455.1 of Actinomycetota bacterium. Taxonomy (GTDB): domain Bacteria; phylum Actinomycetota; class UBA4738; order UBA4738; family HRBIN12; genus JANXVR01. Next base: position 3,973 of record JBBRTK010000067.1, on the reverse strand, counting down.
GGCAGCGGACCTCGGTGGGACCCTCGCTGGCCCCGGGCCGTTCACTGTGTTCGCGCCGACCAACGCCGCATTCGCAGCACTCCCGGCGGGGACCGTTGAGACGCTGCTGAAGCCCAAGAACATGGAGCAGCTCTCTGCGATCTTGACCTACCACGTCGTCCCCTCGGAGGCAATGGCGGCCGACGTGACATCGGGAACGGTGACCACGGTCAACGGTACGACCTTCAAGGTGCGTGTCGGCGCGAACGGCGTCACCATCACCGACGGCCAGGGCAACACGGCGAACGTGGTCAAGACCGACATCGTGGCGTCGAACGGAGTGATCCACGTCATCGACGCGGTGCTGTTGCCGCAGACCGCCTGAAACCAGGGGGACCGAGACACGGCCGCCGGGGCCACTACTTACAGTGGCCCCGGCGGTATCGCCCGAGAAGAGGGTGTGAAGCTCAGAGCATCCCGGGGTGTTCGGCGCCGACGGTTCGGTGCTCTCACGTCGGCCCTTCACGGTGGCGGAGGCCTCGTGCGCACTTAGTAGAAGGTCGTCAACCCTCCGTTCTAGGGAGGAGTTCCCCGTGGATCGCCTCCTTCCTTCCTTCCCTAGCCGCCGAGTGCCAGGCGCAATCCGCCCGCCACCCTCAGCCGTGCTGGTTCGTCCTGCTCTAGGTCGGTGAGCAGCTCGGCGAGCCAGCCCGCATCCTCCCGATGGATGAGCGCCGCGATCAACGGTGTTCGATCGGCTCCGGGAGGTTCGAGGGCGCTCAGGAGATCTCGCGCGCCCTCGGGACCAAGGAGCGAGACGATGCGCGGGCCCAGAGTGGCCGGCGTCCACCCGGAGGCTGACGGCTGTTCGATCACCGTGAAGCTTCCGCGCCAGATCTCGTTTTCGCCCTGCCGCTCGATCGCCGCCTCGTCGCGGATCCACAGGGTCGCCCCGTCGGCGCGCGTGACCCGATACTCGACCGAATGGGGCCTGCCCAGCCGGCTCGTGGCCCAGGAAGCCGCCACGGCGCGGGCGTAGTCACCAGGGTGAAGCATCTGAAGCCACTGATCCTCGGGCCGTTCCCACGCAGCAAGCCCGTAGCCGAACACCACAGCGGCATCCGGGCTAATCGACAGGAGCTCGATCTCGGCGTCGGCGTCTCCTGGGAAAAAGATCTCGTACTGCACGACCGCTCCGAGGAGGCTGCTCGGGTCGCGTTCCCCTGACTCCAACCGGTTCGCCACCTTCACCTCGATGAAACGCCAAGAACTGTGGCGAGGATAGCCTGCTACCAGCCGCCTTCGGCCCGGCGGTCGTGGTGCTCGGCGTCGCCAAGATCGAACACCAGCAGCTTCCGTTCGGTGAAGGCTTCGAGGAACCACTGGGAGAGCTCCCGGCCGACCCCGCTGTTGCCGGTGCCGCCGAAGGGTGCCAGCTGATCCCAGTAGTTGCTGGTCTCGTTGATGTTCACCGTTCCGTGCTGGAGTGCCTCGCCGACCCGCCAGGCGCTCGCCAGATCCCGCGTCCAGAGCGATGCGATGAGGCCGAGTTCGCTCGAGTTGGCGATCTCGATGGCCTCGGCGACCGACCGCACCTTCATGACCGGCGCGACCGGTCCGAACGTCTCCTGCTGTGCGATCAGCATGTCGGGCGTCACGCCGGTCAGGACCGTGGCCGGATAGAAGAGTCCTTCCTGTGGTCCGAACTGTTCGATGTCGGCACCCAGGGCCCGGGCGTTCTCGACGTGCTCGACAACGCGCTTCAGCGTGGCCGGGTTGCAGAGCGGCCCCATCTCGGTTTCGTCCAGCCCCGGGTCGCCGATCCGCAAGGCCTTTGCGCGAGCCTTCAGCTTCTGGACGAACTCGTCGTGGACATCCTCGTGAACCAGCAGCCGCTCCGCCGAGGTGCACACCTGTCCGGCGTAGTAGAAGCAGCCGTTGACCGCGCCCTCGACCGCCGCGTCGATGTCGGCATCGGCCAGGATGATGAACGGCCCGTCGCCCCCCAGTTCAAGCAGGTGGGGTTTGAGGGCGGCCTTGACGGCGATCTTCTGACCGGTGGCCGTTGACCCCGTGAAGAAGATGCCCTTGACGTTCCGGTGTTCGACGAGCGCCGCGCCAACGTCACCGAGTCCTTGCACGACGTTGATGACGCCGTCGGGCAGTCCCGCCTCGGCGAAGAACTCGGCGACCATGGCGCACGAGGTGGCCGCGAACTCAGAGGGCTTCCAGACGACCGTGTTGCCGGCGGCCACGATGTGAGCCAGCGCGATGGAGGAGATGTCGGTCGGGAAGTTGTACGGCGTGATCGCGCCGACCACGCCCAGCGGGCGATGCGTGAGCACCAGGCGCTTGTTGTTCGTCTGCTCCTGGGTGGAGGGGAACGACAGGCCGCGGTGACGCAGGACCTCTTCGCCTGCCTTCTGCCAGGCCGGGGCCGCGTACTCGTGCACCTCCTCGCGGGATTCGGTGATCGTCTTGCCGATCTCCTGCACCAGCACGCGGGCGATGGGCTCGGCCCGTTCGACGAAGAGCGCGTTGATGCGGCGAAGGATCTTGACCCGCTCGATGAGCGGCATCGCGGCCCAGCCGGGCTGTGCGGCGCGGGCGGCCGCCACCGCGAGGTCCACGTCGGCCGGGGAGCACCGGGTGACCTCGTTCACGAGCTCACCCGTGTAGGGCGAACGAACCTCGAAGGTGCCGCCGGACCCTTCCACCCACCGACCCCCGATGAGAGCCAGACGGGGCAGAACGGGGGCGGCCTTCACGTCGATCGTCATCTTGGACCGGAGGCTACCTCACCGCGCCGATCAAAGCATGAGCAGATACCGCTTGGGGTTCATGGTCTCGACCACACAGATACCCGCGGCCTTCGCGAACTGCCCGGTGCCACCGGTCACGGCGAGCACACCCTCTCCGAAGTTCGACTCGCCCGGAGGCAGGGCCCCGCCGACCACGATCGCGTGACCGTCCTCGAGGTCGAAGACGAAGTGGCAGATGACTTTGCCTCGCCCCACGATCAGCGACCCATGCAGCGTGCCGACCCGGTTTCCCTTGGACCAGTCCTCCACGTCCTGCATGTACAGCGCTTGCCGGACCACCGTGACGCGTCCTGGCTCGGCTGACTTGAGGTCTTCCGACCCGTCCTCGTCCTCACCGATGAAGGTGTACTCCGTCAAGATCTCCATCCGGTCCCCTTTCCTCGGCAGTCCCGCCGAGATTACGTGAGTGATCTCCCCGCTTGCAAGATGAAAGCGCAGGTGGCCTAGACTCGCAAGATGCCGGAATGCATCTCGTGTGGAGAAACGAACCCGGCGCGAGCCCGGTTCTGCATGGCTTGTGCGGCGCCGATGCCGTTCCGAGCGCCCGCCGCCGGGGACGCTCGCAAGACCGTCACCGTGCTGTTCTGCGACGTCGTGGGTTCGACCCCCCTCGGCGAACGGCTGGACCCCGAGTCGGTTCGCAAGGTGATGACCCGGTTCTTCGAGGAGATGCACACCGTACTGGCACGCCACGGCGGCACGGTGGAGAAGTACATCGGTGATGCGGTGGTGGCGTTCTTCGGCACGCCGGTTCTGCACGAGGACGATGCCTTGCGCGCCGTTCGCGCTGCCGCAGAGATGGCCACCGCGCTCGAGACGCTGAACGCCGAGCTGGAACCGGCTTGGGGTGTCTCGCTGCGAACGCGGATCGGCGTGAACACGGGGGAGGTGGTGGTCGGCACGTCCGCGAACGGGGGGGCACTCATCGTTAGCGACGCCGTCAACGTGGCGGCGCGTTTGGAGCAAACGGCCGCCCCGGGCGAGGTCCTGCTTGGCCTCGAGACCTACGCGCTCGTTCGCGACGCCGTGAAGGTGGATGAGGGGCGATCGTTCTCGCTCAAAGGCAAGACGGAGCCCGTCACGGGATTCCGGCTGCTCGAAGTCGACCCTGCGTCTGGGTCTCCCACCCGCGCGAGCCCGGCGTTCGTCGGTCGTGCGAGCGAGTTCGAGGC
>JBBRTK010000066.1:0-11658 GCA_038244455.1 Actinomycetota bacterium | reverse complement strand
GAGAGCACGGCCAGCGGCTCGCAGAACGACGACATCAGATCCGCTTCTCCGTCCGCTGCGAAGGCGTCGATCAGCTCGTCACAGACCCTGGCGACGATCGACGCGGCCCGGGCCTCCACCTTGCGCGGCCGCAGCGTGCCCTCCATCGGGGCCCGGAGATGCTCATGCTCATCGCCGTCCACCGTGAGCACGCTCGCGCCACCGAGCGTGCGGTCCAGCGGCGAACCGGGCATGGATGCGGGGAACCGCGCCGGGTCCTCGGCGCCCGTGACCACGTCAGCCCAGCGCGTCACCAGCCACAGGTCGACGGCGGGCACGTAGCACGCCGGGGCGTCACGCCGAAGGCGCGCGTAGATGGGGTAGGGGTCCGCCTCGAGTTCATCGACCGTGATGGAGTCCCCGACCGTTGCGTCGATCACGGGCTCAAGTTCATCCCTGGGCGACGGGGCTCCACACCGCGAGCCATTGCGGATCCTCGGCGGCGGTGAGCGTGCGGTAGTTGAACAGTCGCGCCAAGTCGGTCGACGTTGGGAACACCAACGGGCTATGAGCGACGTTCGTGAGGTACTTCTGCTGCGCCGGATCGGTGGCCGCGGCGGCGTCGGCCAGGATGACGTCGGCGGCGGCGGGGACCGGGGACACATAGTTGATCCATTCGACCATCATCGCCATGATGCGCGGTTGATAGATGTAGTCCATGTACGTGATGGCGTCGACCGGATGCTGCGCGTGCGGTGGGATCGTCATGTTGTCCGTCCAGATCACGCCGCCTTCGCTCGGGATCGTGAACTGCAGGCCGTTCGAAGCCCCCGACAGGTTGGATTGGAAGATGTCTCCGGACCACGCCATGGTGACGGCCGTGTCGCCGTTGGAGAGCGAGTTGATGTAGCTGGACCCTGGGAAGAACTGACGGACGATGCCGTCGTCCCTGGCCTTCGTGATCGTGGCGGCGGCGGCCGCCCAATCGCTCGGCGTGGACTTCTCTGGATCCACCCCTATCCCCAGGAGGGCGAGCGAGGGCATGTCGAGCGTGTCGCCGAACATCCCGACCTTCCCCTTGAAGGCCGGGTCGAAGAGATCCTTGATGCTGGTGATCGTCGGGTTGGCAGGCCGGAGCTGCGCGACCTGCGCGGGGTCCCAACCGAGCCCGGTGATCCCCGATTGGTAGGCGATGGACACCTTGTTCCCCGGGTCGTACGAGGGATCCTTCACAGCGGGGCTGGCGTACTTGTCGAAGTTCGGGAATCGGTCGCGGGGAAGATCGACGAAGTATCCCTGGCGGTTCATGGTGTCGAACACGCGGCCGTTGGTGATGACCATGATGTCGTACCCCGTGTCCCCGCCTTGTTGCAGGGTGGGCTGGATCTTCCCGTAGAAGGTCTCGGGGCTTTCGATCACCTCTTGGTAGTCGACCTTGATCCCCGTCTCCTTGGTGAAGAGATCGAGCGAGGGATGGATGATCTGCCCGGTGTTCGGATCCTTCGCCTTGTCCATGTAGTAGGTCCAGTTGGCGAAGTTGAGCTTGCCGGCGGGGTTCCCATCGAACATGCTGAGGGCAGTGCTGGCCGCCGACGCGCTGGACTGCGGGGTGCTGGAGCTACCGCACGCGGCGAGGATCGCTCCCAAGCTCAGCGCGCCCGCGCCGACGCCGGCGTAACGGAACAGATCGCGGCGGCCGATGCGTTGCTGGGTCAAGCCGCGAAGGAACACTGGGTCGGTCGGATCGAACGGCTGCGCCATCATTCTGGGTCTCCTCCATGATCAGTCGAGCGGGAACGTCGGCATATGCGCGCCCAACGACACACCGACCGTCTTCAGTTCGGTGTAGGCGTCCATCCCGTGCATGCTGAGCTCACGACCGAATCCCGAGGCCTTCATGCCGCCGAACGGCGACTCGTTGAACAGGAACTCGCTCGTGTTGATCCACACACCACCGGCCCGGATATCGTGGGCCGCGCGATGTCCTGTGGTGAGGTCCGCGGTCCACACCGTTGCCGCCAGGCCGAACGGGGTGTCGTTCGCCTTGGTGATGCCGTCGTCGTAGTCGGAGAACCGGCCTATGCAGGCGACGGGCCCGAAGATCTCCTCCCTTGCGATCCGCATCGAGTTGTCGACCTCTGTGAACGCCGTGGGCGCGTAGAAGAAGCCGGGTCCTTCGCCCACGCGGGCACCGCCACACGCCAGCGTGGCCCCTTCCTTCTGGCCGATCTCGACGTAGTACTCGATCTTCTCCAGCTGACGCGCCGATGTGATGGCGCCGTAGTGATTGTCGGGGTCCGTGGGATCCCCGACCTGGATCTTCTGCGCCTGCTCGACGAACCGCGCAACGAACTCGTCGTAGGCCGCGTCCTGAACGAAGATCCGCGAGCGTGCGTCGCACACCTGGCCGCTGTTCGCGTAGATGAGGAAGAGTGAGCCGTCCACGGCCTGCGCGATGTCGGCGTCGGCGAACACCAGGTTGGGCGACTTGCCGCCCAGCTCCAGCGTGATGCGCTTGAGCGTGTCGGCCGCCGTTCGCATGATGGTCTGGCCCGTGGTGGTCTCGCCGGTGATGGAGATCTTGTCCACCCCCGGGTGCACGACCAGGTGATTGCCGGCCACCGAGCCCGGGCCCGAGACGACGTTGAACACGCCCGCCGGGAAGCCGGCCTCCTCCACCAGGTCGGCCAGCATGAGTGCAGTCACCGGTGTCTCGCTCGCAGGCTTCACGATCACGGTACAGCCGGCCGCCAGCGCCGGCGCGATCTTCCACGCGGCGATGGCCAGCGGGAAGTTCCACGGCACGATCAGCCCGCACACACCCACCGGCTCGCGCCGGGTGTAGAGCAGGTAGTCCGCGGGCCCCGGGATGGTCGAACCCAGGTACTTCGTGGCCGCGCCGGCGTAGTAGTCGAAGCACCCGACGGTCCCGTGCATGTCGAAGTCCGCGTCGAAGAGCGTCTTGCCGTTGTGCGCCGATTCCGCCGCGGCGAACTCGTCGATCCTCGACTCCAGGAGCCGCGCGAGGCGGCCGAGCATCGCCGCCCGGTCGGGGGCGGCCACGCGGCGCCACTCCCCTTCGAGCGCGCGGCGGGCGGCGGCGACCGCCAGATCGACGTCCTCCACCCCACCCTTGGGAACCGACGCGTACACCTGGCCCGTGGCGGGGTTCACCACGTCGAAGCGTTCACCCGAGCTCGCCGGTACGCGGGCCCCGTCGATGTACATGTCGAGCATCAGGGTCATGGCTGGCTCCTTCGGTTCAGGCTGAGATCGCCTGGAGCACATCGTGGGTGACTTCGAGGGTTCTGTCGATGTCTTCGTCCGTGTGGGCGGCGGAGATGGACCACTCCTCGAACCACGCGCTGCCCATGGGGATGACGCCCTTGTTCAGCATCGAGAACCAGTACTGGTCCCACAGGGCTGTATCGCAGCGTGCGGCCTCGCGGAAGTTCGTCGGTTCCTCGGGGTGGAAGAGGATGCCGCCGAGCGTCGTCACCTGCGTGACGCACGCCGGGATGCCCAGGTCGGCGATGATCTTTCGCTGGCCCTCTGCCAGCTTCGTCCCGAGCCTGGTCATCTCCTCGTAGCGTTCGGTGGTCATGACCTTGGTCAGGCACGCCAGGCCGGCCGCCATCCCGAGCGGGTTCGCGTTGTACGTTCCGAAGTGGACCATGGGTCCGAGCGGGGTGACCATCTCCATCAGTTCGCGCTTGCCGCCGAACGCGCCCACCGGTACGCCACCACCGATGGCCTTCGCCAGCGTGACCAGGTCGGGCTTGATCCCGTAGAGCTGCGTGGCGCCGCCCTCCGCGATCCTGCAGCCGACCTTGACCTCGTCGAAGATCAGGACCGCGCCTTTCTCGGTGGTCAGCGCGCGAACCGCCTCCAGGTAGCCGGGCTGGGGCGGGATCACGCCCCCGTTGGTCATGGCGGGTTCGATGATGACGCCGGCGACGTCACCGTCCAGACGGTCGAACGCGGCGCGCATGTGCTCGATGTCGTTGAACTGCACGACGGTGGTGTAGTCGGTCGAGGACGGGAGCAAGCCGGCAGAGTCGGCGGTCGAGGCCGGTGCATCGCCAGGACCCCAGGCGTCCTTCGGTGCGCCGCCGGTGGACACCAACAGATCGTCGGTCCCGCCGTGGTAGGAACCTTCGATCTTCACGATGTGCTTGCGGCCCGTGGCGGCGCGAGCCAGGCGGATCGCGGTCTGCGTGCACTCCACACCCGACTGCGTGAACCGGATCATGTCGATGACGCCGGGATAGCGACGCATGATCTCCTCGGCCAGATCACCCGCGAGCGTCGTGGGCATGCCGTACAACGTGCCGTGATCGGCCTGCTTCTTGATCGCCTCGGCGATGACCGGGTTCGCGTGTCCGGCGACCATCGCCGCGTAGCAGAGCGAGTAGTCGATGTACTCGTTGCCGTCCAGGTCCCAGACGCGCGAACCCTTCGAGTCACCGATGTAGATGGGATAGGGCGGCTTGAACTGGATGGCGCTGCCGACCCCGCCCGGGATCAGCGTGGCCGCGTGCTCCCATGCCGCCTTGCACTTGGGGGTGCGACGCTCGAACTCCTGGATCGCCTGTGTCATCTCTGGCCTCCTGGTGGGATCGCGTGGTTCGCCGCGCCGGGGCTCGACGCTGGCGATTCTGCCGCCCGGCTCTCGCGCCGCGCAAGGTCCTCTCGTGAGATGAGAGGACGATTCATGTGGGACCTCCTCCGGCTCCGCGCCGGACACACTCGAGAACCCGCTCGGGCGTGATCGGCAGGGTAGTGGGGCGGGCGCCGACCGCGTCGGCGATGGCACTGGAGATCACGGCGAGCGGAGGGCCGATGGGCGGTTCACCGATGCCTCGAGCGCCGAAGGGACCGAGCCCCTCGCCCGACTCGAGCACGATGGTCTCGATGTCGGGCACATCCATGGCGGTCGGGATCAGGTATTGGAAGAAACCGCCCGTCAGGTTCACTCCGTCTTGTACGACGATCTCCTCCAGGAGAGCCTGCCCCAGCCCCTGCACGGCGGCGCCGGCGATCTGGCCCTCCACGCTGAGTGGGTTGATGGCGCGGCCCACGTCGTGGCTGGCGATATACCGCAGCACCTTGAGCTCACCTGTGTCCAGGTCGACCTCGACGTCGGCCAGGTGCGTACCGAACGTGAAGTCGGGGAACAGCCGCTCGCCGTCCAGTTCGCGGGTGACTTCCTTGCCCTTCGGGCCGAAGAAGGTGCCGAGCGCCTCCACGGGGACGTTCCGGCGCCGGCAGATCTGGAGCGCGGCGGGCACCGGTGTCGTCTGATCCGGGCCTTTGACGCCGTCGGGGGTGAGGGAGAGGGCTTCGACCGGTTGCCCCGTCTCGGTGGCGACGGCGGCCAGGATCTGGTCGCGAAGGAGCACAGCGGCCTCGTAGGTCGCGTTTCCCGACATCAGGAGTTGCCGGGTGGCCGTCGTGGTTCCGGCCAGCGGGTTCAGGGCGGAGTCACCGAAGTGGACGGCGATCCGATCCATGTCCACCCCCAGCACTTCGGAAGAGATCTGCGCGAGCGAACTAGCCTGCCCGCCGCCGATGTCGGGCACGCCACACCGAACGGTGAGCGAGCCGTCCATCTGGAAGCCGATCCACGCCGCGGCCGAGTCGTTCAGCCACACCAGACGCCCGTAGGACTGGATGTTCGAGGCGATGGCTCGCCCGACCGCGGTGCGCGGCCGCCTCGGCGCGGGCTTGTCGCCGGCACGTTCGCGGACCGCATCGATGGTCTGGGCCAGCTGGACCTCGGTGATGATCTCCTGGCCGACGGGAAGCCGGTCTCCGCGTTGCAAGGCGTTCTTCTTACGGATCTCCCCGGGGTCCAGGTTGAGCCGCTTCGCGAGTTCGTCCATCTGGGATTCGTAGCCCAGGACAACCTGCATCCCTCCGAATCCCCGGAACGCGGAGGTGGGCGGGTTGTTCGTGTAAGCGGTCTTGGCGCGGATCCGGGCGCTGGGCGTGCGGTAGGGGCCGCAGGCGTGGACCGACGAGTAGAGCAGGACGAGCGCCGACAGGTATGCGTAGGCCCCCGCGTCGGAGATGATCTCGATGTCTTGCGCCAAGATCGTGCCGTCGCTCGCGGCGGCGGTCCGGTAGCGCATGGTGTTGCGGTGGCGCTTGGCGCGGGCCAGGAGCGACTCGTTCCGCGTCCATTGCATACGAACGGGCCGGCGTGTATGCGTGGTCGCGAGCGCGAGATACGGCTCGACCGTCATGTCCTCTTTGCCGCCGAACCCGCCGCCGACGTAAGGGGCGATGACCCTGACCTTCGAGTCCGGGACGCCCAGGATCTTCGCGATGTCGCGATAGTGCTCGACCACCTGAGTGGCGACGCGAAGGTTCAGCACGCCGTCGTCGTCGAGCCACGAGACGCCGGCTTCCGGCTCCAGATACGCGTGATCGACGAACTGGGTCCGGTACTCGCCCTCGATGATCACGTCCGCCTGCGCGAAGGCCCCGTCCACATCGCCGCGGTCGATGTCCCACTCCGCCAGCAGGTTGCCGCTCTCGTGGACCGCACAAGCACCGTCGGCCAGGGCGGTATCGGGGTCGGCGATGACCGGCAGGTCTTCGTACTCGACCTCGACCGCCTCACACGCTGCGGCAAGCGCGTCCTCGTGTTCGGCGATGACCAGGGCGATGGGTTCGCCATGGAACCGGATGCGTTCGGTGGCCAGGATCTGCATCCGTGCCTTCAGCGCTCCGACGGCGATGGTCTGACCGGGAACGTCCACGCTGATCTCGTTGTTCGGGACGTCTTCGCCCAGGAGCACAGCGATCACGCCGGGGAGGGCGCGCGCGGCCACGGTGTCGCGGCGCGTGATCCGGGCGGACGGGACCTGCGCGCGGACCAGTCGCGCGTGCAGCATGCCCTCGTACGCAAGATCGCCCGCATATCGCGTCGACCCGGCGATCTTCTCGGCGGCGTCGTGACGGGCCAAGGGCTTGCCGACGATGCGAAGCTCATCCACCTTCGAACCGCGGATCTCGCTGTTCACCGGGCGGCTCCTTGCGCGTCCTCGATGGCATCGACGATGGGCTGGTAGCCGGTGCACCGGCAGAGGTTGCCGTGCAGCTCCTCACGGATCTCATCGCGCGTGCGCTCGCGGCCGTCGGCGAGCATCGCGGTGGCGCACATGAGCATGCCCGGCGTGCAGAATCCGCACTGGGCGCCGTGCCTGCGGTGGAAGGCCTCTTGGAGCGGGTTGAGTTCGCCGGCCGGACCGGTGAGGCCGGCCGCGGTAGTGATCTCGGTTCCTTCGCATTGGGCCGCCAGCACGATGCAGGCGCTCGCCGGCTCGCCGTCGACCAGCACCGTGCAGGCACCGCACACGCCTTCGCCGCAGCCGTACTTGGGATCGAGGACGCCCGCCTCGTCGCGGAGCCACCGGAGCAGGGTCATGTGGCCGCCGGCCACGCGCGTAACGGGGCGGCCGTTCACCGACATGGTCACGGCGAGATCGGTGGTGGCGCTGGGGTTCACGCAGACTCCTCGGCGCGCCGGCAAGCGTCGGCCAGCGCGCGAAGCGTGAGGACGCGCGCGAGGTGGTGCCGATGCTCGGCGCTCGCGCTCGTGTCCGTCACCGGGTCCAGGCTGCCGATCGGTCCGACACGTTCTTCGAGGTCGGTGACGGAGGCTCCCGATACCGACGACTCCACCGCGCCCAGGCGCAGGGGGCGCTCCGAGACACCGCCCAGCGCAACGCGCGACTCGACGATCTGGCCCGCGGCCATCCGGATAAGCACCGCGGCCGAGACGATCGCGAAATCGCCCGGACGGCGTGAGACCTCCTGGAAGCCCCAGCCCCAACCGGTGCCCAGTTTGGGCACGCGTACCGCGGCGATGAGCTCGTCCTCGCGCAGGGCTGTCATGTAGTACGAAAGGTGGAACTCGCTCGCCGGGACGGTTCGTGTGCTGGTGCCGTCGGTGAGTTCGTACTCGGCGCCCAGGGCGGTCATGGCGAGCGGGAGTTCGGCGGCGGGGTCGCTGTGGGCGAGAGAACCGCCGAGCGTCCCCCGGTTCCGGATCCGGCGGCTGCCGACGTTGGCGGCGGCGGCTCGAAGGAGCGGCTGATGGGAGGCGATGAAGGCGTCGGTTTCAAGTTCGACGTGCCGGGTGAGCGCTCCGATATGAAGGTACCCGTCGTCCTGCGTCACACCCCGCGCATCCGCGACGCCCGAGACGTCGATCATCGCAACGAGGTCGAGCAGACCCAGGTTCATCATGGGCAGCAGGCTCTGCCCGCCGGCGATCACCTTGGCGTCTCCGCCCGCTTCCCGCAGCGCCGCCGCAGCCTCTGCCAGGCTCTCGACGCGTTGGTATCGGAACGGCTTGACGAACATGCCTACCCCCTGAAGAGATGGGCAGATGCTAGGGCCCGCTTCTCATCAGCCACAAGGCTTTCCCACTGAACGAGAACGGTTGCGTTCATGCGGAGGCCTCGGCGAACGAGGAGAACACGATGTCGTGCGCGGCCGCGACGCCTTGATTGGTCAGGATCCCATCCCAGGTATTCACTCCGCGGGCGAGTGCTGGATCCGCTCCCGCCGCCGCCTCGGCACCGTTGTTGGCGATGTCCAGGACGTAGGGGAGGGTGACGTTGGTCAGCGCGTAAGTGGACGTTCGCGGCACCGCGCCCGGCATGTTGCCGACGCAGTAGTGCACCACCCCGTCCACCACGTACGTCGGTTCGTCGTGCGTCGTCATGCGGGAGGTCTCGAAACACCCACCCTGGTCGATCGAGATATCGACGAGGACGGCGCCTGCCTGCATCCGCGAGACCTGTTCGGCCGAGATCAGGTGCGGCGTCTTCGCGCCGGGAACCAGCACCGCGCCAACGACCAGGTCCGCGACCATCACCAGGCGTTCGACAACCAGCGTCGAGGAGGCGACGGTCTGGATCCGGCCCCGCCATATGCGATCGATCTCGCGCAAGCGATCGACGTTCTTGTCGACGATGGTGACCTGTGCCTCCATGCCGGCGGCGATCTGCGCGGCGTTCGACCCGGCCATCCCCCCGCCCAGGATCACGACGTTGGCCGGGGCCACTCCTGATGCTCCGCCCATCAACACCCCGCGTCCGCCCTTCGGGCGTTCCAGTGCGGCCGCGCCGACCTGGGGCGCCATGCGACCGGCGATCTCTGACATGGGCGCCAGCAGCGGCAGGCGGCCGTCCGGCGACTGAACGGTTTCGTAGGCGACGCTGCGTACCTTGCGCTGCAACAGGAACCGCGTCAGATCCTCGTCCGCGGCCAGATGGAGGTACGTGAAGAGGAGCTGGCCTTCGCGGAACCGCTCGTACTCCCCGGGCTGGGGCTCCTTCACCTTGACGATGAGGTCGGCCTCGGCGAACACCTGGTCCGCCCCCCCCACGACCGTCGCACCAGCATCCGCGAAGTCTTGGTCGGAGATCGCCGAGCCGCGGCCGGCGTCCGTCTGGACCACGACCCGGTGCCCCGCGTGCACCAGCTCCTTCACACCCTCCGGCGTGGCGGCAACCCGGTACTCATGGTTCTTGACCTCTTTCGGGATGCCGATGATCACTGGCCGACCTCCAGCTCGTCGAGCGCAGCGCCGATGCCCGCAGTGAGTTCCTTCAACCCATCCGCGTCCAGGATGAGGGGCGGTGAGATGTGGATGGCGCCGGTCGCCAGCGTGCGCGTCATGATGCCTGCGCGCCGGCACGCTGGCACGATGCGCCCGACCAGCCCGGGGTCGGCGGCCAGCGCGGCGGGATCGATCTGCACGGCGGCCATGACACCGCACCCCGCGCGGACCTCGCTCACCATCGCGTGATCGGTCAGCGGCGAGAGCGCGTCGGCAAGTTCGGTCTCCAGTTCCGCCGCCCTGGCGATCAGTCCCTCGCGTTCGATGATGTCCAGGTTCGCGATGGCGGCAGCAGCGACCGAGGCGTGGCCTGAGTAGGTGTAGCCGTGGCGGAACATCCCCGCGCCTTCGGCCCAGAACCGTTGCCAGACAGAGGGTGCGGCGATGACGGCGCCCAGCGGCAGATACCCGCTCGTGATGCCTTTCGCGCACGTGATGAGATCGGGCTCGATCCCCCAACGTCCGCTGGCGAACCAGTCCCCGGTTCGGCCGAAGCCGGTGATGACCTCGTCGGCGATGAAGAGAACCCCAGAATCCTTGCAGACCTGCCGGGTCTTCTCCAGGTAGCCGGGCGGCGGCGCGAAGATGCCGCCGGCTCCGACGATCGGCTCGCAGAAGAACGCCGCCACACGCTCCGCGCCGGCACCCTCGATGGCTTCCTGCAGCGCGCTCGCGTCGTCCCAGGGCACTTCGGTCACGTCGGGCAGCAGGCTGCCGTAGCCGGCGAGGTTCGCGGCGATGCCGGCGAGCGAGGTCCCTCCGGTGTGCATGCCGTGGTAGGCGCCGGAGCGTCGGATCAACACCGTTCGGCCCGGCTCGCCCGCGAGCTGCCAGTAGCGGCGCGCCATCTTCATCGCGGTATCGATCGAATCCGAACCTCCGCTCGTCAGGAACACGGTCGAACCGGGGACCGGAGCCAGCGCCGCGACCCGTTCCACCAGGGCGTCGACCACCGGGTTGGTGAGGTCCTGGAACGTGGAATACGTCTCGAGCTCGCGCATCTGGGCGGAGACGGCGTCGGCGATCTCCGCCCGGCCGTGGCCGATGTTGCAGTACCAGAGGCTCGCGGTGGAGTCGAGATATCGGCGACCCTGCGAATCCCAGACGTGATACCCCTCGCCGCGAACGATCGGCAGTTCACCACCCGCCTGCACCGCGGCCATATCGGCGAATGGATGCCAGAAGCGCGTCACGAATCCTCCCCATGGATCATCCGGGGGTTCTCGCGCGTGACGGCCGTTGCCGCGGGCGCCCACCCGGGTTCGAGGCCGAGCACCTCGGCCGAGTTCACCTTCAACATCTTCTCGAGGTACTCGTACGGCACGTCGACCGCCAGGAGGGCCGCCATCAGCATCCGGAGCCCTTCCGGGTGCGGCGGACCGGCGAACTGCCCCAGGTCCGAACCGAACACCAGGTTCTCTCCCTTGAATGTCTTGATCCATTCGCCAAGCTCGCCGGGCTGCTGCTCCCAGAAGATCGGCGACGTGCACGTGCACGCCACGTATTCCAGGATGGCGCCCTTGTCCATCAGCTCCCGCTGCACGTCCAGATCCAACTTGCACAGCGACCAGTTCGCGTGCGTGACGATGAACCGCCGCGGCGAGACGCCCGCCGCGAGCGCCGCATCCTGCAAAGCCCGGATCTCCGTGATGGACAGGTGACCGGTCGCCAGGCACACATCGTTCTCGGCGACCACCTCGCAGATGGTCCGCGCAGCCTTCGTGAGCGTCTTGCCGTCGTCTTCGAAGACCGTCACCCCTTCGCCCGGCAGCTGCTTCCTCGGCCGGCCGAACTGCGGGTAGTCGGGCATATCGAAGTAGTCCGCGTGGTACTTGGAGTGGTTCGATGGCATCCACACGATCTTCGCGCCGTAATGGATGGCGGCTTCGGCGACGTAGGGGTCGAGCCCGCCGACCGAGCGGTTCAGGACGACCGCCCCGAAGGATTCTATCTCCGGGTGCATCCGGTTCACGTAGTAGGCGCGCCCGGTAGTCGAGGCGTCGTGATCCTTGAGCACGAAGCCCCGCATCCCGAACTCG
>JBBRTK010000065.1:0-11873 GCA_038244455.1 Actinomycetota bacterium | reverse complement strand
CCTGGATCGCGTTTACCCGCGAAGGCAACGTGTGGATGCGGAACGCCTCTGGAGACACGCCCGCCCGGCAGGTCACGGATCTCTCACCTGCCGACGTAGGCAGGCTCGTCTGGTCTCCCGACAGCGCGGTGATCGCCTTCGGTCATGTCGATGCCGTGTGGGTGGTCAACGCCGACGGGACCGGCCTTCACGAGACAAGCCTTCCTCACGGAGCAAGCCCCACCTCTTGGGGCGTGGCGCCGGCACGCTGATCGGGGGTTCACCTTTCGGGGCACTGAGCGCTCTGTCAGGGTGGGAGGGGTGAGCGACTTCGATGCGATCTGGCGTGACAGTGGGCCTACGCTCTGGCGGGCGGTCTATGTCTACGCGGGCGGGAGGACCGATGTGGCCGACGACGCCGTCGCCGAGGCATTCGCCAGGGCTATGGCGCGCGGCAGCGCGGTCCGCGACCCCGTCCCGTACCTCTATCGGGTGGCGTTCAGGGTCGCCGCGGCGGAGTTGAAACGGATGCAGAAGACCACCGAACTTCGCGATGCGGATGAGCCCACCGCCGCGGACGGTTTCAGCGGTCCTTCGCCGGATCTGCTCCGCGCGCTGCGACGCCTCTCGCCCGCCCAGCGCGCCGCGGTCTACCTCCACTATCAAGCCGACCTGCCCGTCAAAGAAGTGGCTCGGCTCACCGGCACGTCGTCCGCGAGCGTGCGGGTCCACCTGTCCCGCGGACGTAGGCGCCTCGCGGACCTGCTGCAGGAGGACCAACCATGAACGAACGGTGGCGCCGCGAGCTGAAGGCGGTCGACGACGTGAGGCCGACCGGCGGACTGGTGGAGCGTGCGCGAGCCGAGGGGTCTCGCCAGGCGGAGGTGCTCGCCCCGAGCGGGCGGTCGCGGATCATCGCCGGCGTGACCGCGTTCGCCGTGTTCGCGGCAGCCGCCGTCTTCCTATGGGACGGCTTCCACACCGGGCCGTCTCCGACACCGTCTGTGAGCCAGGCTCCCGGCAGCCCAAGGTTCGGTGATGGAAGCGTGACGTTCGCCCCGCTGGATGGATGGACGGTGTTGCAGGGGGGACTGCTGTCCGCGTGTGCGACGAACGCCTCGTTCGTAGCCGGAGATGTTCAGCAGAGTCGGCAGCTCGGGCCGAACGGCGGGCTGTACTGCTCGGCGACGGCCGCAGCGCTCCCGGCGGACGGCATCGTGATCAGCGCCTCGGCGGGCGATCCCTACCGGTGGGCGATCCCGAACCGAGTGTCCCCCGCGTCGCCCTTCCCGCCGACCCTGGATCGGCGCACCTGCGGGACGAATACATACGAGGGGCAGCCGCAGGGCACCACCGAGTGCCACGTGTGGATCACGGCACATGATCGAGCGATCGGCGGCTACCTTTGGTTCGGGACGGACTCTCCGACGGCCGCCCAGTACGCGATGGCCCAGCAGGGGCTGGACGCCATGCGGGTTTCCGAGCCCGCCGGCCTGGGGAACGACATCGCGTTCGAGCCGGCGAAGGGGTGGTACGACCAGGCGGTGGCGCCGACAATCGCCGGGGCGTACTTCGACCTGCCGACCGCGTGGACCGCCAACGTTCCGCTCGCCGCCTTCGACGGGTATTCACTTCCGGCCGGTCCGTCGAACAAGGAGATCGCCCAGCTGCCCGCGAACGGCCTCATCGTGCGGGTCCAGCAATCGATAGGGACGCGGAACCCGCTGCCGAACACCCCCGACTACCGGCCGTTGCAGCCCCCCCTTTCGATCGCCGACGGCAAGCTGGTCACGGGGGGTTGGGAGGGACTGCCCACGAGCGACGTCTCCCAGCTTGACCTGCGCGGAACGATCCGCGGACGTCCGGTGAGCATCCAGGCGTTCTTCGGAACGGCGACCCCGAGCCCGGATCTGATCAAACAGGCGCAGATCGGTCTCAACCGCCTGGTGGTCGTCCCGCTACCTCCGCCCACGTCCGCCCTTGACGACTTCGGGATCAGCATGCAGCTCCCGCCTGCCTGGCACGGCTGGCTCTACGCCGGCGACCCCACATTGGTTGCCACCACGTCAACGCCGACGAACCCCTTCTACGCGCCACAGGTCGGTCGGAACATGGGTGCGTCCGACACCACGATCGTCCTGGACGAGAATTCGGACCTGGCTCAGGATCTCCGCTGGCCCGCGATCACCGGACCACCGCAGATCGGTCCGGACAACCGCTGCACCGGATGCGAAGTCATGGACGACGGCGGTCCGCCGGCCGCCGGACATGTGCTCTACCGGAACACCTTCACCAGCGGAGGCCGGGCGTTCGATCTCTACGTGGAGTTCGGCTCAACCCCCACGGAGCAGCAACTATCGAACGTGAACGCGATCCTGCAGACGCTGCGCTTCACGCCGAACCCGGATCCGCAGCCGGCTCCGTGGGGCGGCACCGCCGTGGGTTCGCTCACCGGTTCACGCCCGACCGTGCGACCCGCGAATGTGAACCGCGTGCTCCGCTGGCAGGGGGGCGCCGGGGGGAGCGTGAACGTGCCCCAAGGCTGGACCGGCTGGACCAACCTGGTCACCGATTCGGGCGAGCCGCTCAACCTGTTCGCGTTCGGTTCGTGGTGGTACGTCTCCCAGGGCGCCTACTGCGCACCGCTCACTGCGCTTCAGCGCCTTCCGTCGAACGGCATGCTGGTGTGGATCGACCGCTACGCGCCGAACCATCCGCCCCTCCTGGGACCGAGCGCCTGGCCGGCGTCCCCCCGGGTGGGTCCGGGTACCCAGCCGGCACCCGCTCCCACGGACTGCACCGGAGGCGTTCCCGTGCAATCGTTCTTCTGGCAGAAGAGCGGGCACACCTACGCCGTGCACGTCGCGTTCGGCGCCACCGTTGCGCCCGCCACGGTTCACCAAGCGGAACAGGCCCTGGCGAGCTTCAGGGGGTGAATCGGTCTGCCTGCGCGCGGCTAGAGTGCGACGGTGGTGACCATGGAACGGGTGGGGTTCGTGGCGGTGCCGCCCGGATCGGAACCGGGGTTCGACCACGCCGATGTTCACCTCGGGTCCGGGCGGCTGTACGTGGCGCACACGGGAGCCGACCGCATCGACGTCATCGACTGCGCCACCCACACCTACCTTCGATCGCTCCCCGGTCTTCCGGGAGTCGCCGGCGTGCTGATCGACAACGAGCAAGACCTGTTGTTCTCATCCGACCGGGGGTGCGCTCGCGTGAGCATCTACCGCTGCTCGGACGAGGTCCTTCTCAACAGGGTCGGGGTTGGAGCCCATCCGAACGGGCTCGCCTTCGATCCTGCTCGAAGGCATCTCTTCGCCTTCAACCTGGGGGAGCCCGTGGGAACGGACTGCGAGGTCTCGGTGGTGGATGTGGATGGCGGCGCGGTGATCGCCACCGTGCCGCTGCCGGGCCGGCCGCGTTGGGCGGTCTTCGACCCCGACTCGGATTCGGTTTACGCCAACATCGCTCAGCCGGCAGAGATCCTGGCCATCGGTGGGGCGTCCTTGGAGATCAAACGTGTCATCGGCGTCCCGGGCACCGGGCCACACGGCCTCGCGCTCGAGGGCGCGCGGCTCCACTGCGCCACCGATAGCGGTTCACTCGTGACGCTCGATCGAGATTCCGGTTCGGTGCTCGGGGAAGTTGAACTCCCGGGAGCCCCGGACGTGGTGATCCTCGACGCGGAACGATCCCGGCTGTACGTCGCGATAGGAGAGCCCGGCGTGATCAGCGTCATCGACACCGAGCGACTGCAGAAGGTAGAGGACATCACCACGGAGGAAGGAGCGCATACCATCGCCTGGAACCCCGCTCTGCGGAAGCTGTACGCCTTCCTTGCCACGAGCATGGGTGCAGCCGTCTACAACCCCGAACCTTGAGAAGGAGGCATGAGATGAAGTGGGTCACGCGAGAGAACGCGAACGTCGACCGGATCGCCTGCCCGTGGCTGATCAAGAAGTTCATCGACCCTGATGCCGAGTTCCTCTTCGTGGGCCGCGATGAGGTCCTCGGGGTGGCCGAGCGCGAGGGAGGAAACTCCTACGACGCTCCCGGAGCCAAGTACACCCATCGCGACGGCAAGTGCTCCTTCGACGTCATCGTCGAGGAGTTCAAGCTCGCCGGGGACCCCGGGCTCGTTCGCCTGGCCGAGATCGTGCACGCGGCGGACGTCGATGAGGACATCGATTCATCACCGGAGGGGCGGGGCCTCTCGGCTATCGCGCACGGCTTCGCGCTGGTGCACGGGACTGACGATCACAAGAAGATCGAACTGGAGACGCCGATGTACGACGCGCTCTACGCCTGGTGTCAGGAAGAAACGGCTTGAGCGCCCAGCTGTAAACGTTCGACCCCGCTCCTGCGTCTATCTGTGACCGGACCGACGGTGCCGGATGGTGCAAGAGGACGGGCTGCCGTGCAGATGGCGGAGGGAGAGCTGACGATCGGGGCCGGGCACGATTTCGACTCGATCTTCCGCGAGGAGCGCGACGGCGTGTTCCGGACGATGCTCGCATTCACGGGCGGGCGGGCCGATATCGCGGAGGAGGCGACGGCCGAGGCGTTCGCCAGAGCGTTCGCCAATCGGCTGAACCTGCGGGACCCTGTCGCGTGGATCTATCGCGCGGCGTTTCGGATCGCGACCGACGAGGTGCGGCGCGATCGCCGGCGGGACGAACTGGGCGAGTCTGAGCTCCCGGACGCATCCCCCGCGTTGGTCGACCTCATCGCCGCCTTGCGGAAGCTCTCCCCGAACCAGCGCGCGGCGATCGTGTTGCGCTATGTGGGCGGACTTGAGACGGCAGAGGTGGCTCGCCGCATGGGGATCTCGACTCCGACGGTCCGTGTCCATCTGCATCGAGGTCGTACCCATCTGCGTGAACTCCTGCGCACCGAGGAGAACGACTGATGACCGAACGCTGGGAACGAGACCTGCAGGCTCTGCGAGAGGTCCGCGCCCCCCGATCCGTGGATGACCGGGTGGCGCAAGGCCCACGAACCGATCGCCCCGCGATCCCTTCGGCGCGCAGGCGCGTGACCGCGATGGCCGCGGCGTTCGCCATCGCCGTTGCGGGAACCCTTCTGGTCGTGAAAGCGTTCGATACGTCGAACTCGCACCCGGCGAACGTCGGCTCTTGGCCGGGCGGGACTAACGTGCTGCCCGTCCCCGCGCCCGGGAGGGCTTCGCCGGCGTTGTTGGCCGACGGCTCTCCCGTATTCGTCGTCACCACAGAGAAGGGCGCGACCCACGTGCTCTCGGCGGTGTCCACCCACAACCCCTGGGGCGTCAACTATCTGGTCGGCTGGTGTCCAGGTAGCCAAACGTTCGAGGACCCGTTCCACGGCTCGCGATGGTTCGCAACGGGGACGTATCTGGGAGGGCCGGCCCCGACCGGACTCGTTCCCTACGGGTTCACGGTCCTTCCCGGAGGCCAGCTTCGAGTTGGACAACCGCTCTCCGCTCCCGCGCGCGGCGTCGAAGTCGGAACTCCTGGTGGGTTCTGTGGCGGGGTAGGGACGTCGGGCATGGTCATGCCCGCTGGGGTGCCGCCGTCGGCGATCCGGTCCTCGCCCCAAGCGGCGACCCGCGTCCCAACCACGTCGTGGATCGCCGTGCAAGGGAGGCTGATGGTGACGTCCTCTTCGGCCCGGCTGTGCCAGGGCGCCGACCGTGCGTGCCGGAACGGTGCCCCGGTGCTGGGGCTTGATACCAAGGGACTCACGGCGCAATTGACCGGTCGCCATATCTACACTTCGCGACGCTGGATCTGGCTCGCTCATGTTCAAGGGCCGTCCCTCGTCGATCTGACGGCCACTCCGACAGCGCCCGCCGCGACGATCAAGTACCTGCCTTTGTTCTTCAGCGGAACCATCGGCTGGCATATCCAGGAATCGGGTCGAGCACCTCTTCCGTGGGGATCCGCAGCGTGGGCTTCGACCGTACGGTTCAACCCGGCGGATCTCGCGCCGAACGCCCCGGCCATCCCGCCCACCACGATCGCCACCCTCCCACCGAACGGCATCATCGTGACAGCGCGGGTGGGCCCATCCGACTACGACCCGTCCAATGGCGCGTACCCGCCCGGAGCGCTCGACGGCCTCGACCTCTCGAAGGCGAGAGTTCGCGGACCCACAGCCGAGGAGCCGCCCGGGAACTACACCGTCATGGAGATCCCAAACGGCTACGTCCTGGTTCGGGTGTACTTCGGAACCGCCATGCCCTCTGCCGCGCTCGTTCGTCAAGCCCAAACCGAACTCGACACCTTGCAGATACCTCCGGTGTGTCCGGTCCCGTCAGGGACCTATGCGCCCGGGCTGTCCGTCGCCTCGGGACCACCGGGAACCCAGGTGACGGTGTCTGGCCCTGTTTCCTACCAGGGCATGTACGGCACCTACGCGGTCGCGAAGGAACAGATGCAGGTCTGGTGGAACTTCCAGTCAGACAACAGCAACCGATGGACGGATCTCCTGCCGGGCGGCGCGACTCCATCGCCGGCGAACGGCGGCTCGGTGACGATGGTGACCTCCGCGAGCATCGACGGCGCCTGTTCGTGGCAGGCAACGTTCGCGATCCCCGATGTGCCGCCGGGCGCGTACCCGATCACTGTGCTCATCGTTTCTGGCCCGGGCGCGACGGGCGGTGGCTCGTTGACCTTCGAGGTGACTCCTCCTTAGTCACCTGCCTCGAACGCGATCGCGGAGGACTTCATCGATCGTGCGGCGGGCGTAGGCGACGCCAACGGGGTTCGTGTGGAGGTAGTAGGGGATGTACATCAAGGCCCAGCAGAGCGCCCACCCGCGGCCACGCACCCACGTGGCGTCGTCGAGCGACAGCGCGGAGCGGAACGCGGCTCGGCTTTGCCCGGAGAAGAGTGTCCATGCCGGCATGAGGTCGTACGCCGGATCGCCCACGCCCAAGCCGCCGAAGTCGATGACGGCGCTGAGCCGGCCTTCGTGCGCCAACAGGTTCGTTCCGATGAGGTCGCCGTGGATCCAGACCGGGAGGCCGTCCCACTCGGGTGCCCGCAGCGCCGCCTCCCAAACCGAGGTCGCGGCACCTCCGTCGATCATCCCGTCCAGCGTTGCGATGTTCTCGCGCGTGTCCGCATCACGTGGTGCCAGCGGACCTCCGCGCCCGAAGGTATGCCCTCCGGGCTGCGGCGCGCCCGTGAGGTCGATCCGCTGGAGCGCGGCGATGAATCCGGCCAGCGTCACCGCCGCCGCGCCAGGATCGGCCAGCTGCTCCAGGGTGGCGGTCTCGCCCTCGAGCCAGCGGTAGACGCCCCACTCCCAGGGGTAGCCTTCGCCGGGCGCGCCTTTCACCAACGGCTCGGGAACCGCGAGCGGCAGGTGCGGCGCCAGGAACGGCAGCCATCGGAGTTCCTTCTCCACCTGCCCGGTGGCCCCTTCGATACGGGGGAGCCGAACGGCCAGGTCCTCGCCCAGCCGATAGATCCAGTTGTCCGTCCCAGCGGAGCGGACTGGCACGATTGGAAGCTCGGCCCACTCCGGAAACTGGGCGGCGAGCAACCGCCGCACCAAGCCCGCGTCGGTGCCCACCTCGTCGTCGTGCAGTTTGTCGGTGGACATGCGTTCCTCTCAGGCCGGCTACGCCCCGACGTACGCGTCCTTCAGCGCCTGGATATCGAGCTTCTTCATCTTGAGCATGGCCTGCATGGCCCGCTGGGATCCCTCCGGGTCGCTGCCACCCAGGAGTTCGCCCAACACGCTGGGAACGATCTGCCACGACAGTCCGAATCGATCACGAAGCCAGCCGCACGGCTGCTCCTCGCCGCCTTCGGAGAGTGCAGCCCACAACCGGTCCACCTCTTCTTGGGTTTCGCAACTCACGAAGAACGAGATGGCTTCGGAGAACGTGAACAAGGGTCCGCCGTTCAGCGCAAGGAACTCCTGGCCCTCCATGCGGAAGACCATCGACATCACCGTGCCGGCAGGTCCAGGCGAGCCTTCCGGGTACCGCGAGACGTCCGTGATCTCCGCGTCGTCGAACACCGAGACGTAGAAGTTGATCGCCTCCTCGGCGTTGTCGTCGAACCACAGGAACGGCCGGATCTTCTGCATGCTGCGCTCCTCTCCGTTCACGCGGGACACCACGGAGGACCCACGATACCTTCCGCGACCCGGCACCATTTGCTAGCCTTGCTCGGACATGACGAACTGAGCACTCCACAACGGACACCATCCCGCGCGTTCCCGCGCACGTCCACGGAGTTCTCCATGTCGGCCCAACTCGTCGCTGATCGTCTGTCTATCTCCCTCGGTCCCATCCCCGTCTTGCACGAGATCGACCTCGTCGTGGGGCCTCGGGCCCGGATCGGTCTGCTTGGTCCGAACGGGGTCGGCAAATCGACGTTGCTGAAAGCGCTCGCCGGGCTGCTCTCGCCGGACTCGGGCACCATCCGTCGGTCGCCCGCGGATGCGTTCGTCATGTACATGGAGCAGGAACCGCTGAAGGGGAGCCACGAGACGCTGGCAGAGTTGCTGGAGCGTCGAACAGGGCTGGCGCGGCTTCGGTTGGAGGCGGAGGACCTCGCCCGCACGATGGGCGGAGACCTCGATGCGATCCAGCGCTACACGGACGCGCTCGCCAGGTTCGAGCTTCTGGGCGGGCACGACCTGCCGGCCCGTGCCGCGCGCGCGTGCGAGGACCTCGGCCTTCCCCCGGACGCCATGAACCGTCTAGTCTCCACGCTCTCGGGGGGCCAGCGAGCCCGCGCCGCTCTGGCCGCCACCGTCCTGTCCAAGGCAGACATCCTGCTCCTGGACGAACCGACGAACGACCTCGACCTGGACGGTCTGGACCAGCTGGAGCGATTCGTTGCGGGCTTCCCCGGCGGGATGGTCCTCGTTTCGCACGACCGGGTCTTCCTGGATCGCTGCGTCGATCGGTTCGTCGAACTGGACCAGTTCACACACCGGTCGACGGAGTTCGTCGGTTCGTGGAGCGACTATGAACGGATGCGGGAGCTTCGCCGTACCCAGCAGCGCAGGGAGCACGAGCGCACCAGCGCGGAACGCGCGCGTCTGCTGGATCAGGCCCGCGAGATGCAGAACCAGAGTGCCCACGGCACCGCCGAGGTCAAGCGGAGCCGCGAGCCGTCGAACGCCATCCGATTCGCGAAGACACAGCGGGCTGAGGGCCGCGGCGCGAAGGCGGTCACCATGCAGAAACGAGCGGAGCGCGTGGAGGTCACAGAGAAGCCAAGTGAACCATGGGTTTTGAAGATGGATCTGTCTCCTCAGCAACTCGGGGGAGAACAGGTCGTCTCGTTGGCGGGCGCGGTCATCCAGCGCGGCACCTTCAGCCTGGGACCGATCGACCAGGACGTCCGGCGTGGCGAGCGGATCGCGGTCCTGGGGCGGAATGGATGCGGAAAGTCCACGCTGCTGGCGTCGCTCCTGGGCCAGGTGCCGCTGGAGGCGGGCCGGCGCACCGTCGACCCAGCAACCGTGTTCGGCACGCTCAGCCAGGACCGAGCTGAGTTCGCGAACGGCCGTCCACTGGTGGAGACTTTCACCGCCATGACCGGGATGCGCCCGAGCGAGGCGCGCACGCTACTTGCGAAGTTCGACCTGACCGGCGCCGACGTGGAGCGCCCAGGCGCGGGGCTCTCACCCGGCGAACGCACCCGCGCCGTTCTCGCGGTGCTGATGGCGAGGCAGGTCAACTGCCTGGTGCTCGACGAACCCACGAACCATCTCGACATCCCGGCCATCGAGGAACTCGAACGCTCGCTCGCCGCCTACACAGGAACGATCGTGTTGGCCA
This sequence comes from Actinomycetota bacterium, assembly GCA_038244455.1. Lineage (GTDB taxonomy): Bacteria > Actinomycetota > UBA4738 > UBA4738 > HRBIN12 > JANXVR01. The sequence continues at coordinate 2,101 of JBBRTK010000065.1, read as the reverse complement.
CCCACGACCGCCGACTGTTGGAACGCGTCGGTATCACCCGCTCGATCCCACTGGGGCCGGCGTAGATGCAGCGGCTCATCCTGGTGTGCGGTCTTGGGTCCGGGACCGCGGTTGCTCGAAGGGCGCCATGAGGTACATCCTGGGGTCATGATTCGCCTATCGAAAGCGCTGGCGGTTGTCGTTTTCGTCGCGGTGGGGTTCGGCGTGCAGACCGGTTGCTCGAGCAGCTCCGGCGGCGCGCTTAACGGGACGCAGTGGAAGCCCACCGGGTGGACGCTGAACTCGCTGAACCCGGCCGACTTCACCATCACCGCGACCTTCGCCGCGGGGAAGATCTCGGGCAACAGCGGGGTGAACTCCTACAGCGGTCCCTACACGGCCGGCTCGGATGGCAGCTTCTCGATCGGGCAGCTGGCCAGCACGGCGATGGGCGGTTCGGAACCCGCCATGCGCACCGAGTCCGCCTATGTGACCCTGCTCGGCCAAGCCGCGTCGTACAAGACGTCGGCCGGTCTGCTCACGCTCTTCGACGCGAACGGCAACGAGTCCCTGATCTTCGGAACCACGGCCGGGTAGCGCCGCATAGCCGAACTTCCTTCTATGTCCGCGCAAGTTACCGGGAGATCCGGCCGATAGTTCACCGATACCCAGGAGTTCGAAGGAGGCCGAAGTGGACGTTGAGATCAAGGGCACGGTTCTGCCGGTGCTGGAAGCCAAGCTGAACCCCGGCGACAAGCTGGTCGCGGAAGCGGGGGAGCTGGCATGGATGACGCAGACCATCCAGCTCAAGACCACGACACAGACCGGCGGCGCGAAGGGCGTGATGGGCGTCCTCAAGCGGGCGGTCGCGGGCGGCGGCATCTTCATGTCCGAGTACGAGGCGCAGGGCGGCCCCGGGATGGTCGCGTTCGCCACGAAGCTGCCCGGAGAGATCCTTCCGGTCAAGATCGCGCCCGGTCAGGAGCTGATGGTTCACCGTCACGGGTTCCTCTGCGCGACCGAGGGCATCGAGCTCACCATGGGGTTCCAGAAGAAGCTCGGCGCGGGGATCTTCGGCGGCGACGGCTTCGTGCTCCAGAAGATGGCCGGAACCGCGGACGCGTGGGTCGAGATCGACGGCGAGGTCATCGTTTACGACCTGCAGCCGGGCGAGGTCTTGCGGGTGCACCCGGGCCACGTCGCGATGTTCCAGGCGACCGTTCCGTTCGAGATCACGACGGTGCCCGGCATCAAGAACAAGATCTTCGGCGGGGACGGCCTGTTCCTGGCGAAGCTCACCGGCCCCGGCCGCGTGTGGCTCCAGACGCTCACGCTCTCCGGTCTGGCGGGCGCGCTGCAGCCCTACCTGGTGCAGGGTGAGGCCACCGCGGGGGTGGCCGGCGGCGTGATCGGCGGCTTCCTCAACAAGTAGGAGCGCCGACGTCGAACGCGCCTGACCGAACTCGGCGCCTGACCTGGAAGCGTGGCAGCGCTCCCCGCTAGGCCTGAACGGGTACCTCGTAGACCTCGTCCGTCGGGTGTCCCGCCTTCTCGTGGATGCGCTTCACCGCGTCGGCGTTCGGCGCCTCCGAGAGGCAGAACACGACACCGGTTGAAGGGTCTGCCCAGGCGTGCTTGAAGTCGACACCTTCGGTGTCCTGGATGTCCAGATCCGCCTGATGCGCCTCGAGCAACTGCTCGGGTGTGATGTCCTTCATCCCTCGATGCACGTCCATGAATTCCGTCATCGGTCCACCTCCATGGGTCGGGGCCACGTCGTCGTGAACGCGTGCCGGAGTTGCGGCTGAGCATAGTCCCCTTACACTCTGCCCGTGAAGGGAACGTTGACCGTGGCCGGCGGCCACTTGGCATACGAGATCGTGGGGGAAGGCCCACTCGTGAGCCTCCTCCATCCCGGCCTCTGGGATATGCGGACTTGGGATCGGGAGTTCGAACGCTGGCCGAGCCAGGGACTGCGCGTGCTTCGGTACGACCTGCGCGGGTACGGCGGATCGAGCAGGCTGGAACCCGGTGTGCCGTTCTCGCACGTTGAGGATCTGACGGTGCTCCTGGATGAGGTCGGCGCCGCGTCCACCGCCCTCGTTGGTTGCTCCATGGGAGG
>JBBRTK010000064.1:0-12050 GCA_038244455.1 Actinomycetota bacterium | reverse complement strand
TTGGTTCGTCCCGTCGTCGGGTCAGGGGGTTGGTCGGGCTCCTCGTCGCTGTTTCGGCCCTGGCGCTCCCGGCCATCCAGCAGGGTCCTGCGGTAGCCGCGCCGCACCCTCATACCCACCCGGTTCATCCCGTCCACGGGGCCCGTCCGGGGTCCTACGACGGTGACGTGCGTGACCTGACGAACGTGCCGTCTAGTCCGCTCGCCGATCCCGAGCTGACCGACCCGGCGTCATCCAAGACCGGTTCCGGCCACACGGGCGGTTCCGCTCCCGTGGCGCCGAACATGCCCGCGACGGCCCAGAACTTCGCGGGACTCGACTTCAACACCTGGGGCGCCGGCTGGCCGCCCGACACCGTGGGCGATGTGGGCCCGAACAACTACATCGAAGCTGTAAACACATCGGTGGGCATCTACAGCAAGACAGGGACCCAGCAAGCTGCGTTCACGTTCAACACCCTGTGGAGTGGGGCGGGCACCGGGACCTCGTGCGACACCGCCAACCAGGGAGACCCGACCGTCGTCTACGACCCGATGGCCGACCGTTGGTTCGTCGCGGACTTCTCCTGGGCGAGCCTCCAGAACGGGCCCTACTACGAGTGCGTCGCGGTCTCGAAGAGCGGCGACCCGGTGGCCGGCGGCTGGTGGTTCTACGCTATCCGGGCCGACGATGCCGCCCACCCATGGCTCCCCGACTATCCGAAGATGGGCATCTGGCCCGACGGCCTCTACATGTCGGCGAACATGTTCGACTGCCTCACCTCCAACTGCAGCTCGGCCAACTACAGTGGCGTGCGGGTCTACGCCTTCAACCGGACGGCGATGGAGGCCGGAGCGCCGCTCCAGGAGATCGTCGGCGACCTCGGCACGACGCCGTTCTCGTTGTTGCCCAGCAACCTTCGTGGCGCCGCGCCCCCTGTGGGCAGCCCCAACTACTTCGTGGCCGAGTCCCAGACGGCATGGGCGTTCGACGTCTACAAGTTCCACGTGGACTGGGTGACTCCTGCCTCGAGCGGCTTCACCGGTCCAACATCTGTGTCCCAGACGAGCTACGGCTGTTGTGCCTCGGTTCCGCAGCCTGGCACCACGAGGTTGCTCGACTCGCTCGCGGACCGGCTCATGATGCAGGCGCAGTACCGGAACCTCTCGGGCACCGAGTCCCTGTGGGTCTCCCACACGGTGGGTAACTCCGCACCCATCGGCATCCAGTGGGCGCAGATCAATGTGACCGGCGCCACGGTCGTCACGACCCCGGTTCAACAGCAGATCTGGACAGACGTGGGTGGCGACGGGGTCTCACGATGGATGCCGAGCCTGGCCGTCGATCGCCTCGGCGACATGGCGATGGGCTACAGCGCCTCGTCGAGCACCCTCTTCCCGTCGATCAGGTACGCGGGAAGACTGGCGGGCGATCCCCTCAACAACCTCAGCCAAGGCGAGGCCACGATGTTCGCGGGAACCGGATCGCAGATCAGCTTCTCCCGATGGGGCGACTACACGTCCATGAGCGTGGACCCGGTCGACGACTGCACCTTCTGGTACGTCGGCGAGTACTACGCGACTTCGGGCAACGACTGGCAGACCCGGATCGGCTCGTTCAAGTTCCCGGGGTGCACAGCGGGGGGTGGCTCGGCGGATCTCGCGATCACGAACATCGACGCGCCCGACCCGGTGGTGGCGGATTCGCCCGTCACCTACACGCTGCACGTGACCAACAACGGCGCGGCGAACGCCACGAACGTGGTGGTCACCGACACGCCTCCGGCCAACGTCATCCTCGGCGCCGTGACCCCCACCCAGGGTTCATGCGGCGGGACCACGACGATCACGTGCAACCTGGGTGGGATCTCAAGCGGCGGGTTCGCCAACGTGACGGTCACGGTCACGCCGGTCGCGCCCGGGACCATCTCGAACGCCGCGTCGGTCGCCGCGACGGAGACGGATCCGAACGCCGCGAACAACTCGGCGTCGCAATCCACGACCGTGAAGTCGCAGCCGAAGACGAAGTATGTCTCGATCACCGACTCCGCGATGACTCCCGCCGCCCTGTCCGTACTCCAGGGGACGACCGTGCAGTGGAACTTCTTCGGTCCCAGCTCGAGCAGCGTGAGCGACTCCACCGGCATGGGGCTGTTCAGCTCCGGGCCCAAGGTGCCGGTCTCGTATCAGCGGTTCACCTACATCGGCGCCGGTACGTACGGAGTGGTGGACGCACTTCACCACGCCGGAACGGTCAAGGTGGCGCTGAAGGCTGCGCCCGCGTCGGGGACGGTATCGACGCCGTTCACCATCACGTGGTCCTCTGCGGTCGCTCCGGCCGGGTTCACCTTCGACGTGCAGGTCCTGCGGCCCGGGTCCAGCACATGGTCGAACTGGCTGACCGGGCAAACGGCCAAGAGCGGTGTGTTCACGCCGGACGCGGGTGCCGGGACGTACCAGTTCCGCGCGCTCATGCGGAACGCTGGGGGCGCGTCTGCGAACTCGACAGTGAAGAAGATCACCGCCTCCTGACCATACGGCAGCCTCCGGCGCGGGGGAGTTCCCGCGCCGGAGGTATCGCGCTGGCGTAGCCTATGCTCGAGCGCCGCGGCATACTGGCGACATACCGACGAAGGAGGCATACGTTGGCAGAGACCGTCACCATCGGTCCCCAGTCCTACCTGAAAAGAAGCCCGCTGGGCGTGCTGGCACTGTCGATCATCACGCTCGGCATCTACTTCTTCGTCTGGTACTACAAGATCAACGACGAACTCAAGCGATTCGAGCAGGACGACACCATGAGTCCCACGCGGTCCCTGATGGCCATGATCTTCGGGTGGATCATCATCGTTCCCCCGTTCCTCGCCATGTACAACACGGCCATGCATGTACGGTCTTCGGAGGAGCGCGCGGGCATCCAGCAACAACTCGAGCCGGCTCTGGTGCTCGTGATCATGTTCGTCTTCTCGCTGGGCAACGTCATCTATATCCAGGAGCACCTCAACCGGATCTGGGACCGGGCGGCCGGCACGAACGCTTCCGGACCTCCTCAGACTCCGTCGCTGCCTCCCATGCCCGGCTCGCCTGCGGGGTAGGGGAGCGGCGCGCCGGGCAGGATTCGAACCTGCGACCTAGGGATTAGAAGTCCCCCGCTCTGTCCGGACTGAGCTACCGGCGCCGCTTGCGATGCTACCCGTTGATCCTGTCCGAACGTCCCCTTCGAGGGGGACTACGTGATGCGGGCCATCGGACAATCATGTTCAGGATCGTGCGCGTGCGTCCGACAATTAGGGGAGATGAAGCGTCCCCCAACCAGCCCACAGCGCTACCGGATCCACTACCACGACGGCCGGGTCCAGACGGTCGAGGCTGCCTCATGGGTGCAGGTCCGGACCAACCACGTCTTTGACTGCGAGGACGGGCCGCTAAGGGTTCCAACCGTTCTCGTGCTGAAGGTGGAGCCCGTGAAGGTCGATCCGATGCAAGCGGGGCGTAGGAGGGTGTGAGGCAGACGCTCAGCCGTCCGTCAAGCGGTACCCATCCTCGCTCGAGTTCCGGCAGCCCACGTGAGAGAAGAGCAGGTCAGTCGGTGGAGCGGGTGACGGGGATCGAACCCGCATAGCCAGCTTGGAAGGCTGGAACTCTGCCATTGAGTTACACCCGCGTGCGCCAGCACAGGGTAGCAACCCCCGTAGACTTCACCGTCATGGAGGTCGGATTCCGGCTGGTCGATGTGTTCACGGAGGTCCCGTTCGCGGGGAACCAGCTCTGCGTGGTGCCCGAGCCGCCCGGCGACCTGGACGCGGCAATGATGCAGACCCTGGCCCGCGAGATCGGGTTCAGCGAGACCACGTTCGTGTCCTACGCCGATGCGGCCGGCTACCAGATGCAGATCTTCACCCCTGACGCCGAGCTTCCGTTCGCCGGACATCCGACGCTCGGTACGGCGTTCACCTTGGCCACCGACGGGCGGATCGGCACGTCCGTGGTGCAGACGACGCTCGCCGGCGACGTGGATGTCGAGGTCGATATCGCGGGCGGCTCGGCGGTGATGCAGCAACTGCCTCCGGAGTTCGGCCCGGTCTTCGCCGGGAGGGAGTTTGCAGCGGCCGCGGCCGGGCTCGGGGTGGACGACCTGTCTCAGGATCTGCCGGTCCAGCCGGTAGGAACGGGGCTCACCAGCCTCATGATCCCGGTGAGGGACGAACCGACCTTGCGCGCCGCCGAGCGGGACGCACGGGCGTGCGCCAGGTTGGCGGCGGCCGCAGGTGCCGACACGCTCTACTTCTTCGCCGTCCGCGGGGTTGGCGATGTGATGGCGCGGATGTTCGACCCGGGGCTGGGTATCGGGGAGGATCCGGCGACCGGCTCGGCGGCCGGGCCGCTCGGCGCCTATCTCGCTGAGAACGACTTGGCGGGAGCGGCTCGCGGCGCGCACATCGTCATCGCGCAGGGAGAGATGGTGAACCGGCCGAGCTTCCTGCATGTCGATGTAGCACGTGAGGGCGACGCGTGGTCGGTTCGCGTCGGCGGGGGAGTGCGGATCGTAGGCGAAGGAACGTTCCGGCTCTAGCCGGCTGTTCCATAGACAGGGGCGGGAACCGACAGGCAGACGCCGGTGGGTTGCGCGGGCTTCGCGCCCTTGTCGGCCTTGACCTCCATCGTCAAGATCACGCCCTGCCCGGGCTGGATCGCGGTCGACGAGGTGAAGACGTTGGAGGGTTGGTAGCCGCCGATGCCGCTGGCGTTCGGCAGCCCGCTGGTGTGGAAGAGCGCGGTCGTCCCGGGCGCCGGCGTCACGGAACACTGCACGAACCCCGGCGCATTGCCGATGTTGTGCACCAAGAAGTGGAAGCACGCGTCGTTACCCGAGCCCCGCGAACATACGGCCTTGGTGGGCGCGTCCGCCTGGAACCGCGAAAGATGCTGCGGCGAACGAACCACGAGCGTGGCCAGGATCAGGAACGCCGCGAGCGCCACGACCAGTGAGGCGGCGGCGACGTAGTAAGCGGAGCTGGCGCGCGGGGCGGTCATGAAAGGTGAGCCTAGCGGGACCGCGGTCGCGGGCGCTACCGCCGTTGGGCCCTAGACTCATGGCCATCGGGGCGTAGCGCAGCCTGGTAGCGCGCCTGCTTTGGGAGCAGGAGGCCGGGGGTTCGAGTCCCCCCGCCCCGACCAGAAGACGGTGTCTTCGCATGTCAGACCGTCTGCAGCCAAGAAAACGGAGCTTGCTGCCGCCATGCGGTGAGGGGCGGTGGGTCAGTTCTCCATGCAGCACCGCATGGGCGGCCTTTGCGGCCCTGAGTGTCGTCGATGGAGGTCGCGGGAGACGGGGGACGGCCCGAGTAACGGGAGGGCTTCCTTCGCTCTGGTGGTCTGACTCGTCGAGTTCGAGTTGCAGCCCTGAGCCTGAGCCGTTGGTTAGATCTGGGCCCGGGGGGTAGGGTCGAGTCCTGGAAGTTGGAAACCCTTAGAGAACGGGAGGGAACCATGGCACACCCGAACGCAGATCTGGTTCGCAAGGGATTCGAGGCGTTCGCTGCCGGAGACATGGCGGCGCTGGATGCGATCATGGCGGACGACATCGCGTGGCACACCTCCGGGACGGGCGTCATCGCGGGAGACTTCGAGGGCAAACCGGCGGTCTTCGGGAGCTTCGCCCGCATCCCCCAGGAGACGGATTCCTTCAGCCAGGAGATCCACGCGATCTTAGCCGACGACGATCACGTGGTTGCCCTGGTGAACGCGACCGCGACGCGCCGCGGCGCCACCGTCACCCTTGCCCAGGCGTTGGTGTTCCACGTTGAAGGCGGCAAGGCCAAGGAAGTCTGGGTCACGCCGTTCGATCAGGCCGCCGCCGACGCGTTCTGGAGCGCCTGAACCAGCCAGACCGAGTGCTACGGCGGCTCCGCCGCCGCGGGCGGGCCTAGCAACGTTGCGCCGGCTACCAGCAGGCAGAGCCACAGACCGCCCAACGCGGTTCCTGCCATGACGTCGGTCCACCAGTGAACACCCAGGTAGATGCGAGAGGCCCCCACGAGCAGAACGACGAGGCCCGCTCCCGTCCACGCCGCTGCCTTGAAGGTCCCCGAGCGTCCAGCGCAGACCACGACCGCAATCATCCCCCAGACGGCGATCGCCGCCGTGGCGTGCCCGGACGGGAACGAGTCCCCGGACGCTCCGACCAGGTGCAGCGCGAGTGGCGGTCGCAGGCGGCCAACCAGGGGTTTCACCAGGCGATACCACGCGTTGGCCCCTGCCAGGGCGGCGACCAACAGCACGGCCGGTCGCCAGGCCTTCTTCCTGAGCAACATATACGCGGCGATGATCCCCACCACCGGGATCAGCGCGGCGTTCGACCCGAGCCAAGTCACGCCTCTGAAGAGGCTGGTCGCCCAGGCCGTGCGGTGATCCACGAAGAACCGCGTGATCCCCCGGTCGGAGAGCACGGCTTCTTCGTTGGCGACGACGTCCTGCGTGAGCCCGAGGAAGATCCAGCCGGAGATGGCGCCTGTAAGGACCACGACGCTCAAGGCGAATCCCCGCGGCGAGGTCGTGTCGACCCTCGTCGCGAGCCATGCCGACTGCCGTGGGAATCGCGAGCGGAACTTCGTGATCGCGCGGATGCGGGCCAGCCGATCCGGCACCGTCTCGCCGCCCTCCTTGACCCTCTTGAGGAGACGCTCGGTGACCAGACCTATCAGCACCACCACGAGCAAACCCAATCCGATCTTGCTCGCGTCCCCGGCCACCCGTTGCCAGGCTGCTCCCGCGAAGTAGCCGAGCAGCACGAACGCCGAGCCCCAGACCAGCCCACCCAGCGCGTTGTAGGCGGCGAACTCCCCGTAGGGCATCTCCGCCATCCCCGCGAGCCCGGGGACCATGACGCGCAGTGCGGCGGTGAACCGCCCGAAGAAGACCGCTGCGCCGCCCCGGCGCTTGAGGTAGGCGCGAGCCGACGCGAGGTGGTCATCGATCCGATGGCGAAGGAAGGGGATGCGCCGGCCAACGCCTTTGAGGATCTGGTGTCCCCATCGGCGCCCGACGAAGTAGCCGACCGTGTCTCCGACGATCGCCCCGGAGACGGCCGCCACCATCACCGCCACCAGCGAGACCCGTCCGTGAGAAGCCAGGACACCCCCGAGGAGGACGGCTATCTCGCCTGGGAATAGGAATCCGAGGAAGGCCGAGGATTCCAGCGCGGGGCCGAGGAACACGATCGCCAGCGCCACCCAGCCGCTGAGCGACAATATCCAATCGCTGATACCAGCCACCACCCGATCTCCGCCTTCCCTACCCGGTCACGCCGGCTTCAGTCGGTAGAACCCGACCCCGCTCCTTGCGGCCCGGCAACGTTACCCGGCTGCCATCCGATCAGCGGATGCAACTCCCACCAGTTATGCAGCCCGTCGTGGCGAACGACACCCCAAGCCGTGATCTCCTGGCCCACGTGCGGCGGGGTCAGGGGGAACTCCGGCTGGATCTCCAGGACCAGGAAGGCGCCCGGACCCTGCACACGGATGTGGTAGTCCCCATCCAGTTCGTGGCTCACCTGCGTCACGTTCCCCACCACCGTGGCGTAGGTCGCCGGACTCTTCCCCGCCGCGATGGTCTCGATGGGGATCGTCGCGAACTCAGCCGGGGGTTTCGGCTGCGAGTTCGCGTTCAACATGCCTTGAGCTCTGAGCGCGGCCTCCTTCCACCCTCTGTCCTGGACGGCGCGAAGGCCATACCCAATGGCGAACAGGGTGAGGGCGACGGCGATGGAGATCGCGCGACGATGCCTGTGAGTGAAGGCGTGCTCCGGCTTCGACTCCGGCTCGCCGGTCCCCGGGTAGGCGGCGGCGAGCGCTCTGGAGATCGGCCCCCGCAGCGGCGAGAAAACGAGGAAGGCGCCGGCTCCCACAGCTGCGCCGACCAAGCAGTCGCTCGGATACTGAACCCCGGCTCCGATCCGCCCGATCGCGAGCCCGACCCCCAGGCCAAGCGCGATCCAGCCGAACCTGCGCCTCGCCTCCAAGAGCGCGGCGATCCCGGCTCCGGCAACAGCGAGGTGGTCGCTGAAGATGCTGGAATCCACCGCCTCCGGGAGCAGGGGATGCACGTTCAGGACCAGGAACGGCCGGGCTCGGTAGTAGAGGTGCCCCACGACGAGGTTCAGCAGCAAGGCGCCAACCGCCGCGAAGGAGCCCAGGATCAGTTCGGATCGGTGTTCCGGGGAGTTCGAGTCCGGCCTGGCCCAGGCCACCACCACTAGTACCCCGATGGCCAGCAGGGGCACGATCGCCAGCGCGCGAGCGAGGTCGGCGCGCGCAGCGCTGTTCGCGAACCATCCGTTCAGTGACTCGACCAGGTGGGCTTCCATGCCCGATTATGCCCTCGGTTCCGAGGTCGGAGATCCAGGGCGGCTCACTGCTCAGGTTGCGCTGGCGCGCGACCGATGCTTCCTGGGTGCCCCTGAAGGGAGTAGCCGGGCTCGTGAGCGCCATCGAGGAACCGACCCATGATCCTGGTTCGCCTGAGGCTCAGGCCTTCCGTTCCGTGCTGTCCAAGGTGCCGGAGGCGATCTTGGTGCTGCAGGACGGCGTGATCGTCTTCGCTAATCCGGCCGCCTGCGCCCTCACGGGTCGCACCTCGGCCGATCTCCAGGATCTCGCAATCGGCGAGGTTGTCACCGGATGGAGGAAGAGCGAAGCGTTCGAAGCGCTCTGCCTTCGGCCCGGTGACTCCTCACTGCCGGTTGAGGTCCGGACGGCGAGCGACGGGAACTCGTGCATCGTCACCCTCCGGGACGCCTCGGCCATCGTCGCCGGCCGTGAGGCGGAGGAGGCGAGGTTCCACGCGAACGCCCTGTATCAGTCGATGATCGAACAGATCCCGGCGATCGTATACGTGGACGAGGGCGGTGCAGGCACGACCTACGTGAGCCCGCAGATCGAAACGATCTTCGGCGTCAGCGCCGAGGCCTACTGCACGGACCCCGACCTGTGGCGCGAACTGATCCACCCGGATGACCGTGAGCTCATCGTGACGGAATACGAAGCGTTCCTGGACGGCACAGGCGGTGACCTTTCCGACTACCGGGTACTCACTCCTGATGGGCGCACCGTCTGGATCCGTGACCGAGCTAAACCGGTGCGTGATTCAGAAGGCCGCGTCGTCATGGAACACGGGTTCATGTTCGACATCACCGAGCTGAAGGAAGCAGAGGCCGAGATCCAGCATCTTGCCTATCACGACAAGCTCACCGGTCTTCCCAACCGGGCGCTCTTCGAGGAGACGCTGGAGCTGGCGATCCATCGCGCGGCCCGGAGTGACCTGTCGGTTGCTGTGCTCTTCCTCGATCTGGACAACTTCAAGCTGGTCAACGACTCGCTGGGACACCACGCCGGCGATCTCCTGCTGCAGGAACTCGCGGTGCGGCTCAGCGCGTGCACGCGCGACACCGATATCGTCGCCCGTCAGGGAGGCGATGAGTTCCTGATCCTGCTGGGCGACCTAGATCGCAACCCGGCTCCGGGCTCCGACCACGAATCGGCCACGGAGGTCGCCGAAACGATCGCGGGTCGCATCCGGGACGCCCTGCGTGAGCCGTTCGATCTGCACGGCACCCAGTTCTTCGCCGGCGGTTCGATCGGCATCAGCCTCTTTCCGATCGATGCCCTCGACGTCGAGACCCTGATGATGAACGCCGACGCCGCGATGTTCCGCTCGAAGCGAACCGACCCCGGCGGGCACACGTTCTTCTCGACGGGGGACGACGACCCCTCGGAGCGGCTCTCGTTCGGGAGCCGCCTCCGGCATGCGGTGGAGGCCGAGAGCTGGGTGCTGCACTATCAGCCCGTGGTGGACCTGGCCGACGGACGGATGGTCGGGGTCGAGGCGCTGATCCGCTGGCAGGACACCAACGGTGGTCTGGTTGCCCCCGGAGAGTTCATCCCTGTGGCCGAAGAGCTGGGGCTGATCGAGGCGATCGGGGATTGGGTCATCGACGAGATGGCGAAGCAGCAGCGGGCTTGGATGGACCAGGGGCTGGACATCGAGGTCTCGTTCAACCTGTCACCGCGCCAGCTGTGGTCGGCGCACTTGGCGGAGAAGATCCTGGCCAAGCTTCACGCCGCCGATGTGGATGTCACGCGCGTCGTCGTCGAGATCACCGAGTCCACGGCGATGGCCGAGCCCGATAGGACCCAGAAGATCCTCACCGAGCTGCACTCCTGGGGCGTCCGTCTGGCCTTGGACGACTTCGGGACGGGCTACTCGTCGCTGGCTCGGCTCAAGCACATGCCGGTGGACATCTTGAAGATCGACCAGGCGTTCGTGCGCGACGTCCAGGCGGACGTGCGCATGGCCGGGATGGTTCGCGCGATGATCCAGCTCGCGCAGACGCTCGGCATGGTGCCGCTGGCGGAGGGCATCGAGACCGAAGCCGAGTACGAGTTCCTTCGCGCCAACGGATGCAGGCTGGCACAGGGGTTCTACTTCTCCAAGCCCGTTCCTCCGGAGGAGATACTGGGGCTGGCCGCCCTTCCGGGGCTTCTGCCGGAAGGCGCTCGTCCGCTGTACTAGGAACCTACTCGGGGGCCAGGCTCATCTTGTAGACCTCGCTGGCGTCACCGGTGTTGCGCAGCACCACGTCGGTCGTGCCGGCGGCGCCGAGCGGCTCCCAGTTCATCGCGAACCACAGCTCAGCGTCGGCTTGGGTCTCGAAGCTGTCGGAGACTCCGGTCTCGGTGCCGTCCGTGTTCAGGTATCCCCACTCGAACATCTCTTGCTCCTCGTCAACGGGTCGCGGGGATGCTACCCCGGCCACGCGGCATGTCGATAGCGATCAGACGAACTTCCGATCTTCGGCCCAGCGGGTCAGCTCGCGGCGGTTGGAGAGCTGGAGCTTGCGCAACACGGCCGACACGTGCGTCTCCACGGTCTTGACCGAGATGTGGAGTTCGTTCGCGGTCTCCCGGTAGGTGTAGCCGCGGGCGATGAACCGAAGGACCTCGCGTTCGCGCGCCGTCAGCTGGTCCACCTCGGGATCGATGGGCGGTGCGCTCCCGGCGAACGCATCCAGCACGAACCCCGCGAGCCGGGGCGAGAACACGACGTCGCCCCCGTGGACGCGGACGATGGCGTCGGCGAGTTCGGCCGGAGTGATCGTTTTCGTCACGTAGCCTCGGGCGCCGGCGCGGATCGTGGCGATGACGTCCTCGGCGGCATCGGAGACCGACAGCGCCAGGAACCGAGCTTGCGGACTGACCTTGCCGGCCGCCGCGATGATCTCCGCGCCGTTGCCGTCGGGAAGGTGCACGTCCACCAGGACCACGTCCGGACGCGAAGCGGGGATGGTGGCGAGCGCCTCGGCGACGGTCTCCGCCTCGCCGACGATGTCGACGTGTTCCCGGAGTTCCGCCCTAACGCCGGACAGGAACAGGCGATGGTCATCGACCAGGAAGACGCGGATCCGGGCCGTCACGTGACCGACACCTGGAGCTTGACCTCGGTGCCCCGCCCGGGCGCGCTGGACAGCGCCGCCACGCCGCCGAACCGGGTCATCCTGCCCTCGATCGAGTCGGCGATCCCTCGCCGGTCCGCCGGCACGTCGGCGGGATAGAAGCCGTGCCCCTGGTCGCGTACGTAGGCGGTGACCTGCTCCTCCGAGGTCTCGACATAGACGGATACGCGGTCGGCACCCGAGTGGGCGGCGGCGTTGATCATCGCCTCCCGCGCCGCCAAGACCAGCGCGCCGGTGGGGTCGTCGATCCGGCGTTCGCCCACCGTGACAACATCGATCCGAACGCTGTAGGCGCGTTCGATCTCAGCGGCGGTGTCGTTCATCGCGGTGGAGAGCAGGGTATGGTCGGCCGCGCGCGCCCCCCCGTAGAGCCACGATCGGAGCTCGCGCTCCTGGGAGCGCGCGAGGCTCGCCATCTGCCGGGGTTCGTCCGTCCGTTGGATCAGGGCGAGGGTTTGCAGGACGGAGTCGTGCAGGTGGGCGGCAACCTCTGCCCGCTCCTGCGACCGGATACGTTGGCGCCGTTCCTCGGTGAGTTGGCGCCCGAGTCGCCAGAACCACGG
>JBBRTK010000063.1:0-12076 GCA_038244455.1 Actinomycetota bacterium | reverse complement strand
TGGGAGCGGCTGGGGATGCTGGAAGCGCAAGCGCTCCGTGCCGCGCGGCTCATCACCGATACCGGTATCCATGCCCTCGGGTGGACCCGGGAGCGGTCGATCGCGAAACTGCAGGACGGCGGCATGCCGGCCTCGGAGGCGGCGATCGAGATCGACCGGTACATCGGGATGCCGGGGCAGGCCCTGAGCTACATGATCGGGATGATCGAGATCGAGAACGCTCGCGAGGCTGCGGAGGCGCGCGACGGCAGCGCCTTCTCGCTCAAGGACTTCCACGACCGGGTGCTCTCGCTGGGTCAGCTGCCGCTCCTGGCCCTTCGGCGCGAGCTCGGCTAGCGGTTACCGCACCGCGCGCAGGAACAGGTAGTCGATGATGCGGCGCTCCCACAGCAGGTCCACCTGGGCAACCATGATCCGCGCGGCCAGCTCGTAGGACCTGGCCATCTCGCGCCCGGCGTGGGCCCGGTCCAGTCGCCCACGAACGAAGCGCAGCGCCGGACCGATCACCCGCTCCCCAACCATCTCGACCTGCACGTCCTTGAACCCCGCGCGCTCGGCCGACGCCGCGATCTGGCGCGGCGTCGCGGCCGCGTGACGGCCCAACCCCCACACGCGCAGCTGGGAGAACGCCGCGAGCCCCTCGCGAGGCCCTCTCGGGTACCGGTTCGTGGGGATGTCCGAGATGGTGAGCACGCCGCCGGGGCGAAGCACGCGGTACGCCTCGCGGAAGAAGCGTTCGCGCGAGGGGAAATGGAACGCGGCCTCCACGCTGATCAGCCCGTCCAGGCACGCGTCGCGCAAGGGGATGCGCATCGCGTCCCCGTTCACCGCGGCACCGCCCGCCTGGGCGAGCGCTCCCCGGCCCGCGCGCAGTTGCGACATCGTGATGTTGAGGACGGTCAGCTGCCGGGGCTCCGCGACGCCGGCGATCACCGGATCCTGGGCGGCCAGGCCGTTCCCGACGTCAAGGATCACGCCGCCTTTGGGCAGGTCGGCAGCCATCCGTTCGACCAGCCGCCTGGGTGCCTCGGCCGCCTCCGCCGCGTCGCTGCCGTCCCCCACCCACAACCCGAGGTTCAGCCAGCCGGGGGCCAGCGCCAGGAAGAAGTCCTCGCCTATGGAGTCGTAAACCGTCTCGGCGGGGCGGCCGCCGAACCGGAGCATGCCGATCGCGTGGCGGAGATTCTCGGTGGTCCAGGAGGCGGTCATCGGGCAGTTCGCCACACCTCTCTCAGCTTCACCCGGGATCCCGTTCTCAGCACCGCGTTGGCGTACAGCCGTCCCGCGAGCGGGATCAGCAGCGCCACCGACGCCGTCAGGATCACCAAGGAGGCGGCGATCTGCGCGATCGAGGCGGAGCCCACGGCGATGCGCACCGGCATCGCGAGCGCAGATGAGAACGGCAGGAGCGACGCGACGACCGCCACCGTCGTGTCGGGCGAGTCCACCGCCGTGATCGCGATGAAGAACGATGCCAAGATCACCAGGTTGATCGGGACGATCACGTTCTGCAGTTCCTCCATGCGCGCGACCAGCGCGCCCGCCACCGCGAAGAGCGAGGCATAGAACGCGAACCCCAGGGTGAACCAGCCCAAGGAGATGGCCACCGTACCCAGCGCATGCGCCGGCAGGTGCAGCGCTCCCGTGGCCGAGGCGAGCACGACGGCGTAGATCGAGATGCCGAGCAGCTGAAGCAGCCCGAGGGCACCGATGCCCAGGACCTTGCCGGCCAGGAGTTCCCGCGGCTTGATCGCCGACAGGAGGATCTCCACGACCCGCGACGCCTTCTCCTCGATGACGCCGGAAGCCACGGCGATCCCGTACCCGAACAGCTGCCCGTACAGCAGCAACAGCGTCACCATCGCCACCGTGCGGTTGGTCGCCTGGTTGGGATCGGCCGGTGCCAGGGTGGTCAGGGCCACCGGCGCCGGATCCAGGACGGCTCGAACCTGCTCGGGCGTGAGCGATGGATCCAGGCTGCTCGCGATCCGGTCCTCCACGGCGGCGGCCTCGACGATGCTCGCGAGCGGCGCGGCCACGGAGTGGTTGCCGACGAGCGACGTGCCGTCGATCAGCGCGGCGTCCTGGGTTCCCGCGGCGACGGCATCCCTGGCCGCGACGGCGTCGGGGAATCGGACGAGCAACAGCTTGGCGCCCGCGGTCTTCGCCTGCGCGAGGAGCGCGGAGTCCGGGATCTGCCTCTCCCCCGCGACGGCCAGCCGATAGGACTTCGTCCCGCCCCCGCCGTAGGCGCTGAGGAGCACGAACACGGTCAGGACGGTCACGGTGAGCGCAGTTGAGATGACGAACCCCTTGTCCCGCAGCCGAACCCAGAAGTCCCGCCGCGCCACGACCAGCCACATCCGGCCCGCTGATGGCTCGGGGCGATCCGACCCGCTCACGCGCGCACGACCTCGCGGAACAGTTCCGCCAACGTAGGCAGGACCGGGGCGAAGACGCGGACCTGCCCTGCTCGCCGTGCGATGTCCAGCAGACGCTGATCATCGGCATCCTCGGCCAGCTCGAAGACGCCGCCCTGGTCCGGGAGTGGCTCGGTCAGCTCGACCCCCGGCACCACCTCCCACCAGCCTTCAGGCGCGCCCGCGATCTCGATGCGGAAGAGGCGCCGCGACCGCGAGGCACGCAGTTCCTCGATGGCGCCGTGAGCCACGATCGAGCCGTGGTCGATGAGGACCACGGCGTCACAGAGGCGTTCGACCAGCTCCAGCTGATGGCTGGAGAAGACCACCGGCGCGCCCCGTTCGTCCGCCTGGGAACGCAGGATCGCCGACAACGCGTCGACACCGACCGGATCCAACCCGCTGAATGGCTCATCCAGGATCAGGACGTCGGGTTCGTGGACGAGCGCCGCCGCCAGCTGGACGCGCTGCTGGTTCCCCAGCGAGAGCTTCTCCAGCCGATCCTTCGAACGCACCGCCACGCCCAAGAGCTCGACCGCCTCCGACGCACGCCGGCGGGCGTCGGCGGGCGTCAGCCCGTGCAGCCGGGCGAGGTACACGAGCTGCTCCAGCACCCGCATCTTCGGATAGAGCCCGCGCTCCTCCGGCATGTAGCCGAAGCGCCTGCGCATCGCCGCGTCAACGGGCCGGCCGCGCCACTTGACCTCGCCCGCGTCCGGCCGCAAGACCCCGAGCGCGATCCGCATCGCCGTGGTCTTGCCCGCCCCGTTCGGCCCGACGAACCCGACGATCGCCCCGGCCGGAACGACGAACGAGACATCGTCCAGTGCCACGAGATCTCCGAAGCGGCGGGAGAGTCCGATCAGCTCAAGCACCGGCCACCATGGGCCCAGGATACCCGGCACATCGGAGCGAACTTGCCCGTCTCCGGGGCCGTCCGCGAGTCAATACGTTAGTGGCCTCCGCTGCTAGGCTGCCCGCCGTGGACAACCCGATCATCCGAGCAGAGAAGCTGGTCAAGCACTTCGGCGCCGTGCATGCGCTGAAGGGCGTTGACCTGGAAGTCGCCGCCGGATCCGTGTTCGGGCTGCTCGGCCCCAACGGCGCCGGGAAGACCACGGCTGTGCGGATCCTCACGACGCTCATCGAGCCGACGGGGGGGCGGGCCGAGGTCGCCGGGTTCGACGTGGTGAAGGACGCCGTGAAGCTCCGTGGTCAGATTGGGCTCGCGGGACAGTTCGCCGCGGTCGAACAACATCTCACCGGGCTCGAGAACCTCGAGATGGTCGGACGCCTCTATCACCTGAGCAAGGTCGAAGCTCGCCGCCGCGCGACCGAGGTGCTGGAACGGTTCGGGTTGGCGGATGCGGCCAACCGCACGGCCAAGACCTACTCCGGCGGGATGCGCCGGCGCCTTGACCTTGGCGCCAGCCTGGTCGGCCGCCCCAAGGTCCTCTTCCTGGACGAACCGACCACCGGCTTGGACCCGCGGAGCCGGCTCGGTCTCTGGGAGATGATCCGCGAGCTCCAGCGGGAAGGGATCACGCTGCTGCTGACCACCCAGTACCTCGAAGAGGCGGACACGCTCGCGGATCAGATCGCGGTCATCGACCTGGGTACCGTGATCGCGCAGGGAACCTCTGACGAACTCAAGGACAGGATCGGCGGCGAGGTCCTGGAGCTCAGCGTCGCCGACCGGTCCCAGGTGGCCCAGGCAGCCACCGCCCTTTCGGGGATCGGCGGCACTCCGGTGATCGACGAGGCGGCCGCCTCCTTCAAGATCCCGGTCGGCGTCGAAGGCGCATCGCTGCTCAGCGAGGTCATCCGTCGCTTGGACGACGCCGGTGTCAGGGTTGCCGACCTCGCGCTGCACCGCCCCACGCTGGACGACGTCTTCCTTTCCCTCACCGGTCACGGAGCCGAAGACGAAGCCGCCGAGGATCGCGGCCGAGGGAAGAAGAACCGGAAGAAGAGAGGTGCCGCATGAGCCAGCTGTCGGCCGCCGCCGTTCCTGGAAGGTCCCGCTTGAAGTGGGCGCTCGCGGACGCCATGGTCATCACGCGCCGCAACCTCCTGCGGTTCGTACGCATCCCGGCCCTGCTCGTGTTCTCGGTCGTCCAGCCGCTCATGTTCGTATTGCTGTTCGTCTACGTGTTCGGCGGGAATCTCATCAAGATCCCCGGTGTCAGCTACGTGAACTTCCTGCTGCCGGGGATCTTCGTGCAGACCGCGATCTTCGGCTCGACCAACACGGGGATCGGCCTGGCCGAGGATCTGGGTTCGGGCATCATCGACCGCTTCCGCTCGCTGCCGATGGCTCGGTCGGCGGTGCTCGCCGGCCGGACGTTCGCCGACCTGGGGCGGAACCTCGTGGTGGTCGGCATGATGATCGCGGTCGGCTACCTCGTGGGCTTCTCGTTCAAGGCCGGTCCGATCGATGCCCTCGGCGCGGTCGGGCTCGCGGTCGCCGTCGGGTACGCGTTCTCGTGGATCTCAGCTTCGATCGGCCTGGCCATCAAGGACACGGAATCTGTCCAGGCGGCCAGCTTCACCTGGATCTTCCCCCTGACGTTCATCAGTTCTGCGTTGGTCCCCGTAAAAGGTATGCCCAAGTTGCTGCAGGCGGTCGCCCGGAACAACCCCGTCACCATCTGGGCCAACACGGTTCGCTACCTCACCGTCGGCCGGGTCTACGACCCGATCCACCACATCTCGATCTCGCCGGCCCCGGGCGACTCGCCCACCAGCCTGGTCGTGAAGTCCACGGTGTGGATCGTCGTGCTCCTGCTGGTGTTCGTCCCGGTCTCCGTTCGGACCTACCGCAAGGTCGCCTAAGTTTCGCCGCATCTCGGAATCCTGACGGCGTAGCGTGCGTTGGGCTTGAGGTGCGCCGGTAGCCGGATCGGCGTGCCGCCCGTGTGTGGAGGGAGTGAGCTTGTTCGGATTCGAGGGTGAGAACGCCCGGGAGAAAGGCATCGTGTTGCTCACGATGTGCTTCGCCCTGGCGATGGCGATGCTCGACAACACTGTGGTCAACGTGGCGTTGCCGCGCATCCAGGAGGGCCTCGGAGCCAGCTTCGCGAGTCTCCAGTGGATCGTTGACGGCTACGTCCTGGCGTTCGCCTCGCTGTTGTTGACCGGCGGGATCTTGGGCGACCGTTACGGCCGCAAGAAGATGTTCCTGAGCGGCTTGACGATCTTCACCGTCTTCTCGTTGGCCTGTGGTCTTTCGCAAACCACCGGCCAACTCATCACGTTCCGGTTGTTCCAAGGCATCGGCGGGGCGCTCCTGATCCCCGGGACACTGTCCATCATCACGGTGACCTTCCCTCCCCACGAGCGGGCGCACGCGCTCGGCATCTGGGCCGGGGTTTCCGGCATCGCGCTCGCAGCCGGACCCACCCTGGGCGGCCTGATGGTCGAGCACCTGGGATGGCAGTCCGTATTCTTCCTGAACGTTCCCGTCGGCCTGATGGCCTTCTACGTGGCCCGGATGACCGTGACCGAGTCCGTGTCCCAGGAGGCCCGCCGCGTGGACATCACGGGCCTGGCACTCGGCACCGCGTCCCTGGTGACCGTCACCTACGGCCTGATCGAAGCGAACGTCCGGGGCTGGACCGACCCGGTGATCCTGGCGGCGTTCGCCGGCTTCGTCCTGCTCTTGGCGTCGTTCCTGCTCTGGGAGCTGCGGACCGATCACGCGATGATGCCGCTTCGCTTCTTCCGGATCCCCGCGTTCTCCGCCGGTAACACCGTGGCGTTCGCGGTCTCACTCGGGATGTTCGCGACGTTCTTCTTCCTGACGCTCTACATGCAGAACATCCACGGGTACTCGCCGTTCCAGGCGGGCGTGCGATTCCTGCCGATGACCGTCGCCATCATCATCACGGCACCCAACAGCGGGAAGTACGCGTCCACGCACGGCTCCCGGGCGCCCATGACGTACGGGCTCGTGCTTGCCGGCAGTGGGCTGCTCGCGCTCGGCTTGTTCCTCAAAGCTGATACGCCCTACCTCTATGTGGCCCCGCTGTTCCTGATCATGGGACACGGCATGGCCGCAACCATGGCGCCGATGACAGCCGCGGTCATGAACTCCGTGGGTCCTCAGCGGGCGGGCCTTGGCTCTGCGATGACGAACACCAGCCGGGAGGTTGGCGGTGTGCTGGGGATCGCATTGCTCGGCGCCATCTTGTCGAACAAGCTCAGAGGGTCGTTCGGGCCGGCGCTCGGACGGCTCGGTCTGACACCGACGCAGATCGGCAGCGTGGCCCAGAGCGTGGCGCACGGCAAGCTCGACCTTTCGGGTGTCTCACCGGCGCTGCAGCCCGGGGTCCAGCAGGCCTACGACAGCGCGTTCATGAAGGGTTTCCACCCCGCGCTCGCGTTCGGCGGGGCGGTGCTGTTGGTTGCAGCGATCATCGCGAACCGCTTCATCCCGGGCCGGGGCACGGTTCGCGCCGCAGAAGCCGCGGGCCTGGCCGGTCACCAGCCAGCCCCGGCGCACTGATCTGGGCCCTTACGTCAGCGGCACGCTCGCCGTGTACACGTCGAACTGGTGGAGCTTGCCGTTCGGGTTGTCGCCGGTTGAGTTCGAGTTGTCGGACCAGGCCGGATGGGCGACCCCGCTCTCGAACGCCAATCCTGTGTAATCGCCGTAGTCGATGCCGTTGTTCGCGTCGGGCGCGTTGGAGACACCCTTGCTCACCCTGATCTCCGGGATGAAGGTTCCGCTGCCGTCGGTCTCGGTCATGTAATACATGGCGTCGCTGTTCGGGATCCCGTCGGTGTCCCCGAACCGGTGGTCGCCGTGATCGTTCTGACAATCGTGCCAGCCGATCGCGACGAGACCGGTCGTCTGATCCACCGCGATCCTGGGAAGGAACTGCGCTCCCGTTCGGACGGCGTTCACGCGGACGCGGTCGGTCCACGTGGCCCCGGCGTCGTCGCTCGTCCGCATGAAGATGTCCGTCTGGCTGCTGGTGGGGCTGGGAGCGTCCGTGTAGATGAGATACAACCGCCCGGTGTTGGGCCCGGCGCTTCGGTCCCAGGCCAGACCCGTCTCCGAGTCCACGCTTCGGTTCCGCTGCGGAGTGATCGGTTCGAACTGCTGCACGTTCGTCGTCCCCAGCACGGTCGCCGGACCGAATGGATCGGGTCCAAGTCCGTCGGGGTCCACGTTCATCCTGATCTCGGCGATCTTCGGAGAGCCGGTGTCCTTCGTGCAGACCTGCGCGACCTGCCCGGTGGGTCCGACCGCGACGTCACCGAAGCTGCAGCCTCTGGTGTCCGGGATGTCCTGGGCGGCACCGAACGTGGACACGGCGCCCAGCCCCGACACCGACGCGCCGGCCGCCTGCATGCTCCCGCGGTTGTTCCACACCATCCACACCTCACCGTCTCCCGTGGTGACCGTGGGTTGATCGATCGACGAACCTCGATGGTCGGGGTCCCCCGTCCGCGTGGGCAGCCCCCGTACAGTGGCGGCGGCGGGCGGTGGTGTCGGGGCGTAAGGGCCGATCTGGGCCCAGGTGTCCCCGCCGTCGGTCGACAGCGCCTCACGGATGATGGTTGCGTCGCTCCCGTCGAGCCACACCAGGAAGAGGTTGCCGTACTGATCCCAGGACATGGTGGGGTCGCAGCACGCCTTGCCGAACGAGCGAGCGGGATAGGTTCCGTTCGCGAAGGAACGCCGCGCGAACGTAGCGCCGCCATCGTGGCTCACCCCCAGCATGAGGCCGTAGTTGTGCTCGAGGTTGGAAGCGACGACCACGTTCTGCGGGTTGGTCGGATCGACCACGATGGCGGCCTCGGTCTGGTTGTTCTTCATGCGGCTGACGTTCACGTTGACCGGCACGGCGGCGTGAGCCGGGACGGCCGTGACGAACAGGCCCATCAGCGCGACCAGAGACACGAGCGAACCACGTCGATGCAACACAACCTCCTCGATCGGGACCCCGGGATGGTACCCCTCAGGGCACCGGGTCACGGGCGTCGTAGCGATCGAACCTGGGGTTGAAGAGCCGGAGCAGACCGACACCGAGGATGCAGAGCACCCCGCCGGATACCACGGAGAACGACACGCTCGTCAGCGAGGCCACCACGCCGGACTCCACGCTCCCGAGTGCCGGCCCGCTGGCCCACACCGCCATGCCGATCCCGTCGAGCCTTCCCCGGTAGGAGTCCTCCACCGCGCTCTGGAGGATCGAGGTTCGGAAGATGCCGCTGACCATGTCGCCAACGCCGGCGACGGTGAGCATCAGGAGCGACAGCCACAACCACGGCGAGAACCCGAACACCACGATCGCGGCGCCCCAGAGGACCACCGACACCATGATCGCCCTGCCCTGGCGGCGGACGTGCTTCGCCTGCCCGGAGAACATGGTGGCCAGGAACGCCCCGAGGGCCGGGCCCGCGTAGAGGAGTCCAAGCGTCGAGGGTCCATGCCCGAACCCCGCGGCGATCGCCGGGAACAGCGCGACCGGGAACCCGAAGATCATCGCGTTCAGATCGATCGCGAACACCGACTGCACCGAACGCTTCCCCTTGAGGAACCGGAACCCGTCGGCCACGGCCTGGAAGTTGACCCGCGGCGCGCCCGGCCAGGGCGGCGACGGGGCCATGCGGAACACCGCGACGATGACCGCCAGGAACGTCACGGTGTCCACCAGGAACGCGCCCGCCGGCTGGATCAGCGCGATCAGCACGCCCGCGAGGAGGGGCCCGGCCATGGACGCCAGGGTGCTGAAGCCGGCGTCGAGCGCGTTCGAGGACGGAAGCAGCTCTCCCGGAAGGAGCCGCGCGGGCCAGGTGGAGACCGCGGGCCGGTTGAACGTGTACATCCCCGCGGACAAGGTGGCGAAGACGTAGAGCGGCCACAGGAGGGGAACCGGCCGGAAGGCGTTCACCGCCATGAGGATCGACATCAGGGTCAAGAACACGTTGGTGAGGATCACGAGCTTTCGGCGTTCGACCGCGTCGGCGACGGCGCCCCCCACGATCGGGAACACGAACACGGGGACGAGCTCGCACAACCCGAGCAGCCCCACCGCGAGGGTCGAATGGGTCAGGTCATACACCTGGAAGGGAACGACGACCATGATGATCTCGTCGCCGAAGTCGGAGATGGACTTCCCGGCGAACAACCAGCGGAAATCCCGGGAAACGCGAAGCGGCGTCAGGTCCATCAAGTGGGAACGCGCGCGAGCAAGCAGCCCCGTGGGGGCCGCGGGTTCCGGTGATCGAGCGGGCGGTTCTTCCACGGGCGAAACGCTACCGGATGAGGCGGGAGAGCCTCCTGTCCGCAAGCACCTTGCCTCCGGTCTGACATGTGGGGCAGTACGCCACCTCGTGAGACTCGTAGCTCACGCGGCGCAGATCCTCCCCGCACACCGGGCACGGCTCCCCGTACCGGCCGTGCACGGTGAAGTGATCCCCGAGTTTCGTCGGCAAGCCGCCGGACCGGCGGCGTTCGACCTCCAGCGCTTCCGCGAGAACCGTTGCGACGGCCTGGGTCAGCCGGACGCGGTCGTCGGGCGTGAGCTTGGCCAGGATGGCGTAGGGGCTCAGACAGGCCCGGTGCAGGATGTCGTCGCTGTAGCCGCGTCCGATGCCGGCCACCGTCCGTTGGTCGCGCAGGATCGTGTGCACCCGTCGGGAGTCGCCGGTCGCCGCGAGCCACTCGGCGAACGCCGGGGCCGTGGCGTCGGGACCGAGCTTGGCCAGCGGCCCGTCGTCCCCCGGCGCCAGGCACCACCACCCCGCCTTGCGCTCGTGGCCGAACTCCTTCACCAGAACCGAGGGGCGCCCTTCGCAGCGGATCCGGAGCACAGCGCCGCGCGGTTTCGTGGACTTCGGCGGGTCCTCGACGTCCACTCTTCCGCCCTGGGAGAGGTGGACCAGCAGCCGATACCCCTGGTCCAGGCCGATCACCAGGAACTTCCCTCTGCGGCCCACCGCATCCACCCGCCGGCCGATCAGCTCGGCGGGGCGCGGCGCGTACGTCTTCAGCGACGAGAACTGGAGTTGATCCAGCGCGGTGAGGACGGACCCCGTGAGGACGGCTGCGAGCCGTTCGGCCAGCGCCTGCATCTCGGGAAGCTCGGGCATGGCCTATCCCGCGGCGACCTCGGCCGCGGCCTTCCGAACGATCTCGATGCACTCGTCGATGCGATCGGCGTGCGTGCGATGGCTCACGATGCACGCGCGGATCAGGTAGCCGTCCGCCACCAGCGTCGACGACAGGAAGACCCGCTTCGAATCGTTGATGCGGTTGAGCAACCGGGTGTTCGCGTCCCGGTCGCCGCTAGCCAGGCGGAACGCCACGACGGTCAGCTGCGGTTCCCACGGGAGTTCCAGCAGCGGATCCTGCGCCAAGCCGTCGTGGAGCCGCCGGGTGAGGTCGAGCTTCTCGTCCAGCGCCTCACGGAACGCCCCGACGCCGTGCAGGACCAGCGGCATCCAGACCCGGAGCCCGCGCCAATCCCGCGACAGTTCGGGCGAGTACTCCGCGTAGTTCGGAAGTTCGCCTTCTGGGGCCAGGTCCTGGAGGTAGGCGGCGCCCTCGAAGTGGGCATCGCGGAGCGCCGAACCGTCCCGCACCACCAGGGCTCCCGTCCCGTACGGCAGGAACAGCCCCTTGTGCGGATCCAGCGTGATGGAGTCGGCCCTTGTGATCCCGGCGAACCGGGCTCTCCCGCGCTCCGTGAGCTGGAAGAACCCGCCGTAGGCACCGTCCACGTGCATCCAGAGCCGGTTCCGCGCGGCGATGTCACCGATGGCGTCCAAGGGGTCGATGGCGCCCGTGTTCGTGGTACCGGCCGAGGCCACGACCAGGAAGGGGCGCAGGCCCGCCCGCCGGTCGGCTTCGATCAGCTCCGTCAGGGCCGCCGGATCCATCCGGAGTTCGTCGTCGGTCGGGACGATCCTGAGGTTGCGTTCGCTGAAGCCGGCCAGGGAGGCTGCCTTCGTGACGCTGCCGTGGGTCTGCGCGCTGACGTAGTAGGTGCCGTCCAGGAAGTCCGGCCCGAGCTTCGCGTGACGCGCGGTCACCACGGCGGAGAAGTTCGCCATCGAGCCGCCGGAGGTCAGGATGCCCTGCGAACCCGCGGGGTAGTCGAACAGATCGCACAGCCAGCGGGTCACGTTCTCCTCCAGCTGCACCACGGCGGGGCTCGGACCCCACAGACCCGCGTAGCGGTTGACCCCTTGCGCGATGAACTCGGCGAGCGCGGCCGTGAACAACCCGCCTCCGGGGATGTAGGCCAGATACCCGGGCCCGGAGTACTCGAAGGTCCGCGCCACCGCGTCCTGCACCTGGGCGAACAACTCCTCGAAGGGTCTGCCGTCCTCGGGCGGCGCGGCGCGGAGCCTGCGAGCCAGGTCCAGAGCCCCTTCGGTGGCCTCGGCGGGCGCGTCATCCAGCCCGCGGATGAAACCGACGAGGTAGGTGAGCACCGACTCCCCCATCTCGCGCATCTGGGACGGCGAGGGATCCAGGGGCATCGACATGCCACCTATCGTAGCGGCGGGCCTGGGCGCCGGTGGAGCGGGCCGGCTTAGCTTCGGGCCGGATCGACCGCGTCAAGCAGGCGCCGCGACGCCTTGGTCACGTCGCGAACCGCCGCCTGGAACGCGTCCTCGTTCTTCTTCGACGGCTC
>JBBRTK010000062.1:0-12200 GCA_038244455.1 Actinomycetota bacterium | reverse complement strand
CTGTGCCGTGTCCATCGCGTTCTTCGCGGCGGCCTGCTTGGCCTGGATGGCGGTGAGCTGGGCTCTCGCGGTGTTGTACTGCTCCGCCAGGATCTCAACCTGATGGTTGAGGGCGTCGAGTTTGACTTTCGCGGCGTCGACCTGGGACTTGCTCGGAGCCGCGTACGAGGTGCCGACCGAGGCGAGGACCCCGGGAAGGACGAGGATCGCGGCTACCGAGAGCCGCAGGATCTTCGAGCGCTTCCGGGTCATGTGCCCAGCCGATGTCGGGACGGTTGAGCTCCTCATGTCACGGCGTGGGACTTGCGAGCGCCTGGGTTGCGGCTCGGAGGAGGTTCGCCGTGGACACATACATCGATGGGTACTCCATCTGCCAGCGAAGCCGGCCGCTGGCATCCACGAGCACGAAGCCGTGGCCGGGCAGGTTGGCGTGCATGCCCTTGCCGAGCATCCCGTATGCCTGTGAGACGCTCGTGTCGGCGTCGACGAGGTACGGGGTTGTGAGCCCGAACCGGTTCATCTCACTGATCACGTCCGGTACGGGGTTCGCCACGATCGGCACCACGGTGATCCCGGCGGAGGCGAATGACGCCGCGTTCTTCTCGAAGTTGACCATCTGGTAGAAGCACGCGTCGCAGCCGACACCTTCACTGAAGTAGAGGAGGACGTTCGTCCCTTGGAAATCCGTGAGGGACACGGTGCTGCCATCCGTCGAAGGGAGCGAGAACGCGGGCGCCGCGCCCGCCACGACACTACCCTGCTCGCCGCGCCCGCCGATCGCGAGGAAGCCGCCGATCGCGAGGATGACGGCCGCGAGTCCGGCAAGCGTCCAGACACGGAGTCCCGCCAGGCGCCTAGTGACAGGCCGGCGTCCGCGGCTTCGCTTGCTGCTCTTCGTCGTCTTCCGAGCTGGGTTCGACTTGGTGGGCTTGGTCGTTCTCGTTGACATCGAAACCTCCTTCAGGGTGGCCCGCGACCGGCACCGAGGCGGTGCGTCCGCGGAAGCCGAGGATGAGGAACGTTGCGGCGAGCACGAGCAGAAGCCCGCCTAGGATCGGCTCGGGCACCGGCTTAAGGATCGTGGTCACTCGCAGGAAGACAGCGGAGAGCCAACGGCCGATGGACAGTTGGAAGGAGGGGGCCACGGTGGTGTTCCCGTTCGCCGCCAGGAAGAACACGAAGCCCGCCATGAAGGTGAACGATGCGGCCACGATCACGTTCACCGTGTTCGTGTGGATCGTGCGTCCTGCGACCTGGATCTTCACCGCTCTGGCGCTGAACAGTCGCCGCTCGCCGAGGCGGAGGCGATCCCAGAACAGCCCCATCAGCAGCAACGGGAACACCATCCCGAAGACGTAGGCCACTCCGAGTCCCACCGATCCGACCAGTGACGAGGACAGGGCAGATAGCGTCATCACGCCGGCCAATACCGGAGCGCAGCAGGACGACGCCACTCCCGAGAAGATCCCGAGGGCGAACACGCCTGCAGTGTCCGCTCTGTCCACCGCGGGTGCGCGGATGAACGACGGCATGCTCCAGGTCTTGCCGGAGAGTGCGAGCACCGCGAGGATCAGCAGGAGGATGCCGCCGCCCACGTAGAGCGGCGTGTGGAACCGGGCGAGGGTTGTCGCGAGGAGCCCAACCCCAAGCGTGATGGGGATCAGGATCACGGCGAGCCCGAGCGCGAAGACCAGCGTCAGTGGGAGCAGCTTCCACCTGCGGTTCTTCACCGCCGACGCGAGGTAGGCGGGAAACAGGAACACGATGCAGCAAGGGCTGAAGAGCGCGACGGCGCCGGCGAAGAACGCCGCCAGAACCGAGCCCCCGAGCAGGAGCCCGCCCATCAGGCCGCGTCCTGGAGGAGCCGCTTACGGAGCTTCTTCCGCGGGAGCCGTCCGATGCTGAACAATCGCCCGTTCACGATGACCGCCGGCGGCATGGCCGGCCGGTGCAGCCGGATCAGGTCCATCCCCTCGGGTGAGTCCATCCCGATCTCACGAACCGAGAGCTCGAACTCGGCCGCCATCTCGCCGAGCGATCTCACGGCGTCATGGCACAGGTGACACCCGGGCGCCGAGAGCACGATCACATCAACCATCTCCAGGAGAGCCTCGGCGGGCCATGTGAACGAACGATGAAGGAAACGTGGGGGCGCCGTGGGGAGGCAGGCTCCCGTTCGTTGCCTGCCGACCAGCACCCCCACCGGATGAGCGCACGGTCTTCATCAGTGCTTCACGGCGACGCCGCATGATCTGGATGCGTACGGAAGGAGGAACCGATGAACGGATCGGGGCGTCCCGCTTGGCTAGTCCTCGGCCTGGGCGCGGTGGCGCTGTTCGGCGTCCTCGCGCTGGCCGGCGTACCACTAGGAAGTCTGCTCATCCTGGGCGTGCTGCTGACCTGCCCACTGATGATGGCAGGGATGCATCTGGGATCGGGCCACGACGGCCACGACGACCACGACGGCCACGCTGGCGATCAACACGTCCAGGAGCGCCGAGGGCATCGGTAGGTAGAGAGCTAGAGGCCGCACGGCCCACCGGCCCCGGGTCGGGCGGCCCTCGCGGCGTCCTCTCGACCTCATACGCTTGGTCAGCCGCGGGCCTGAGGAGGTGTCGGCTGTGGGTAGCGCAACCGTTCTCGTCGTCGACGACGAGAAGAAGATCCGAGACCTGGTCCGTTCGTATCTGGAGAATGAGGGGTTCGCGGTCCTTGTCGCGGATTCGGGCCAGCGTGCCCTGGAGACCTTCGGGCGCGTTCAGCCGGACCTGGTCATCCTGGACCTGATGCTCCCTGATATCTCGGGAGAGGAAGTGGCCCGGGCGGTTCGCGAGCTGTCCTCGGTCCCCATCATCATGCTCACGGCCAAGTCCTCCGAGGATGACCGCGTAGCCGGGCTCCGCCTTGGTGCGGATGACTATCTGATCAAACCGTTCAGCCCACGCGAGCTCGTTGCCCGGGTCCAAGCCGTCCTGAGACGCTCAACCGGAAGCTCCGATGCCGTGGGAGTTCTTCGATTCAGTGATGGGCTGTTGGTGATCGATCGGGATGCGCGTGAGG
The DNA here is from genome assembly GCA_038244455.1 of Actinomycetota bacterium. GTDB lineage: Bacteria > Actinomycetota > UBA4738 > UBA4738 > HRBIN12 > JANXVR01. Next base: position 9,140 of record JBBRTK010000062.1, on the reverse strand, counting down.
TGACCGTCGATGGGGCGGAGGTCGAATTGACGCGGAGCGAATTCGATCTCCTGCACGCGCTGGCGACCCATCCCGGCCGCGTTTTCTCGCGGTACGAACTGGTGACGAAGGTCCAGGGCTACGACTTCGACGGCTATGAACGCACGATCGACGTTCACGTGAAGAACCTGCGCAAGAAGCTCGGTGATGACCCGCACCGCCCTGCCTACATCGCGACCGTCACAGGGGTCGGGTACAAGTTCGCGGTCAAGGCCGATGCGTAGGTCCTTCGCGTTCAAGCTGGCTGCTGCGTTCGCCGGGGTCGGTATCGGTGCCGCCGCGATCACGGCGATCTTGGTGAACCTTGCCTTCGGCGCTCGCTTCACCAGCTACCTCGATACCCAGCGCGGTGCCCATCAGCAGCAGGTTCTCGTGGCGCTGCAAGACTCCTACTCACGATCAGGCGGATGGAACCTGGCCGACCTGCAAGGCCTCACGTCGCTCGCGTTGATGGACGGCGGAACCCTTCAGCTGCTCGATGCCCAGGGCAACCTCGTATGGGACGCCTCGACGGGACAAGGCGCCGCCCTGTCACAGATGCACAGGGCGATGATGGGGGCGGGACCGCTTGGGCCCTCACACGCCGTACCGGTGGTCGTGGGTGGTGCGCGGGTGGGGACGGCGATGATCAGGCTTCCCGCGCCGGGGCTGCTTCCACAGGACCGAGCGTTCCGCTCCTCGGTCAATCGGCTTCTGCTGATCGGCGGGGTGATCGCGGGCGTGTTCGCACTTGGGTTCGGGGTCGTCCTCGCACGACGAGCCGTGCGGCCGGCCCGCGAGCTGACCGATGCCGCGCGCGCGGCCGCCGAAGGCGACTGGTCGTTGCGCCTAGACCCGTCCTCGGCGGACGAGTTCGGCGATATGGCCCGGGCATTCAACCGGATGGCGGATGTGATCGATGAAGAGGACCGGCTTCGCCGCGCATTCTCGGCCGACGTGGCCCACGAGCTCCGCACGCCCTTGATGATCCTGCGGAGTCAGATCGAGGGGATGCAGGACGGCATCGTGGATCTGGATGCGGAGGCCATGGGGTCGCTCCACGAAGAGACGTTGAGGATGGGGCGGCTCGTCTCCGACCTCGAGACGCTCGCCTCTGCCGAGGCGGCCGGGTTCTCACTGAAGCCGACGCCCACGGATCTCGCGGTGCTCGCGGAGGAGGCCGTACGCGAGTTCGCCAGGCTCGCGGATGAGCGCTCCGTCCACCTGCGGACGGAGCTCACCTCGGTCGTGTTGCCGGTTGATGCGACGAGGATCCACCAGGTCATCGCGAATCTCCTGTCCAACGCCATCAAGTTCACGCCTCCGAACGGGACCGTCACGCTTGCCGTCACCTGTGAGGGCGATCGCGCACACATCCGCGTGACGGACACGGGTCCGGGTATCCCACCAGAGGAGCGTGCCCGCGTATTCGACCGATTCTTCCGAGGGGGCAACGTGCGGGCCGGGGGGTCGGGCATCGGTTTGACGGTGGCGCGCCAACTGATGCTCGCCCACGGCGGGGAGCTCGAGGCCATGGCGCCGCCTGAGGGTGGGGCGTCATTCGAAGCGTCGCTGCCCCTTACCTCGCAGCTTCCGCACGGTAGATTCACCGTCCCTTCACAGCGCCCGGCTACGTTCGGAGCCAAAGGAGGAACGAGATGAAGAAGACACGACTGGCAGCAGCAGCGGTGGTGATCGCATCCTCAAGCTTGTTCGGGGGGATCGCGTTGGCAGGAGGTCGGTATGGACCGTCCGCCGTCACCCCGGCGTCAACCACGGGCGTCGCAACAGCGTGCGCGGCGATACACAACACGCCCGCGATGGCCCAGATGCACGCCACCATGTCCGCAGCCATGCAGTCCCATCACACCGCTCTGCACACGAGCATGAACACGAACGGGGCGATGGGCAACGCCGCGGGCATGGATCACGGGTCGAGCACGACGCCGGCTCCGCCGACGAGTAGCGGCACGATCGATCCGCATCACAGCTCCGGCGGGACGATGACCGGCGGGATGGGGTAAAGGAGTTCACCGATGATGTATGGCTGGAACGCTGATGGCGGATGGGGAGCCCTGTGGATGATCCTCGGGATGGTGATCTTCTGGGCAGCCCTGGTCATGGTCGTATTCCTACTGGTTCGGTCGGGTGATCGAGGGCGAAGCGATGACCAACCGAACGCCGTCGAGATGCTCCGTCGCCGCTTCGCGAACGGAGAGATCCCGAAGGAGGAGTACGAGGATCGCCTGCGGACACTCCGTGAGCTGAAGACGTAACCCCTCATGCTGAAAACGGCTCGCAGCGACAAAGGGGTCGCCAGATACGAGGATCTCGTCCCGGATCCCCTTGGGAAGAGCACCGGCTGGGCGGCGAGGCTCCAGCAGGAGGTCCTCACCGCGACGTGCTGGCTAGATCCGAGCGGCGCGCCGTCTTCGACCAACGTTGAGATCGTGTTCTCCGGACGCCGGGCCGGCGCTACCGGGAAGCCGCACCCGGGGGATCGCTTCTCGAAGAAGGAAACGATCGAGACCATACCGGGCACGAGCCCCATATCCGTTACGACGCGGGTTACCGGGGTTAACCAGGGTGAATGGGTCGTAACCGCCCGGCCGGCGGGTCGAACCAAGATCCGCCTGCTCGGTCCGCAACCACACCAGGCGGTTCGGGCTCACGAGCGTCAGCGTGTGCTCATGTGGCCCTGGCGCTACCGAACTCTGAGCGTCTCGACCACCGATCGGGTGCACACCAGCCTGCTCCCGTTCGCGCCGAACCCCGGCATCGTCCCCCTGGTGTGGTCCATCCTGGCGGGCATCGGGATCATCGTCGGTCTGGCCGTACAAGCGGCTCTCCTTGCTCGGGCTCAACTCCCGGTGGGGGCGGCATCCGTTGTTTCGCTGTTCGCCATCGGAGCCGGGATGTTCGGCGCCAAGCTCTGGTACGTCGTCGGTAATCGTGGTCATCGGTTCGACGGCTGGTGCATCCAAGGCTTCCTCTTCGGTGCCGGACTCGCCACGGCCATCATCGCGCCGTCGATGCTCACGATGTCGACCGGCACCTACCTGGATGCTCTGGCCCCTGGGCTCTTGCTGGGGATGGCTATCGGAAGGGTTGGCTGCTTCTTCGCGGGTTGTTGTTGCGGGAGAGCGACGATATCTCGATGGGGTGTCTGGTCCTCGGATCAACGGGTCGGCAGGCATCGGTTCCCCGTGCAGTTGTTCGAGGCAACCTTGTGTCTTGCGATAGGAGTCGTGGCGTTCATCATGGTTCTCGTACCGACGCGCACGCGTCCGGGCGCCGTCTTCATCGGGGCCGTGGCCGCATACACACTCGGACGGCAGTTCCTGCTTCCCCTTCGAGCCAAGCCGCGCCACTTCACGGTGGCTCGGCCCTTGGTGTTGGTTCTGAGTGCGATCGTCCTGGTGTCCGACGTCTATTGGGTCGTGCACACATGACTCGCCAACTCGATCGGGATCGACGAGTTTCGCGCCGATGGACCCCAAGGGTCCGGGCCCTTCGACCCTGCTTGCGGCTCGATCCATCCGGGAGCCTGTGAGCCATGGATGTCTCGCGACGAGACGTGTTGAAAGGGATCGGGGCGGCGGCAGCGGGTGCCGCGGGTGTTGGATTCCTCCCCGACGTAGCACTCGCGCACGGTAACGCGGAAGCGATCGCAGCGCCTCCCGAAAGCTCCAGGGTTCGGCAGTGGGTGATGGTCATCGACCAACGGGCGTGCGATGGATGCACTGGTCTTGGTGTGCCCCCCCAATGCACGCAGGCGTGTAACTGGTCACGGTTCGTTCCTGAAGGACAGCAGTGGATCGAGGTGTATGAAGCCAGTGCCGGGCATCTGCCGAACGCCGGGAGCCATTTCCTCCCCGCGCCCTGCATGCAGTGCGAGAACGCTCCGTGCGTGAACGTCTGCCCGGTTGGTGCGACCTTCCACAGCCCCGAGGGCGTGGTACGGATCGACCAGGAGCGGTGCATCGGCTGCCGGCTTTGCATGGCGGCATGCCCGTACGACCGCCGGTTCTTCAACTGGGGTGAGCCGGTTCAGCCGCCAGACGCCAAGGATGCTCCGTACAACGTGGAGACGCAGGTCCCCGCGATCGAGGGAACCGTCATGAAGTGCGACTTCTGCACAGACAAGACGGCGGCAGGTGGCCTCCCCGCGTGCGTCGAGTTGTGTCCTCGTCATGCGATCTACATGGGTGACCTCGAAGAGGGGATCGCGACGAACGGAGCCCAGATGGTGGAACTCAGTGAACTGTTGTCTCAGGACGGTGTTCTGCGCTACAAGGAGGACCTCGGAACCGAGCCGCGTGTGTACTACATCCCGGGTCATGGGGAGCTTGCGGGACTCGACGACACCGCGATGGGTAACGGCTTCAAGCAGGTCGACATGCCTTCGTTCGGCAAGGACCGCCTCGAGTGGCCCTGGCCAGATATCCAGTCCTATCTGGCTTCCATGCCGCAAGCCGAAGGGGGGACGGGCCTGTGAGCGATGTGCCCAGGATGGCACCCGCCCCGGACATCGAGGCCATCACCTTAGCGCCGCTCCACGGTTCGAGCCCGGCATTCCGGCGACTCGTTCTCGTCCTCTTGACGGTGATCGCGTTCGGGATCTTCGCGTATGTGATCCAACTGCGGCGGGGCCTGTCGGTTACCGGCATGGCTGCGACGTCGAACAAGGTGATGTGGGGTCTCTACATCACAAACTTCGTCTTCTTCATCGGGATCAGTCATGCCGGCACGCTGATCTCTGCGATCCTTCGGGTCAGTCATGCCGGCTGGCGCGCGCCGATCACGCGGATGGCCGAGTTCATCACCGTCGTCGCGCTCTCGGTCGGAGCGCTGTTCCCGATCTTCGACCTGGGCCGGCCCGATCGGATGCTCAACGTGCTCCGTTTCGGCAGGTGGCCGTCGCCCATCCTGTGGGACTTCTTCGCTATCTCCACCTACTTCGTGGGAAGCGTCATGTATCTGTACCTGCCGATGATCCCCGACCTGGCCATCTGCCGGGACCGCCTCGCGGGGGTCGTGTCCCGTCGCCGCGAACATCTCTACCGCGTGCTGTCCCTCGGATGGACGGGAGCGCCCGAACAGCGCCGGAGCCTGGCCGCCGGCCTGGGTCTGATGATGATCGTCATCATCCCCGTTGCTGTGACCGTCCACACCGTCGTCTCGTGGATCTTCGCGATGACGCTTCGGACGGGATGGAACAGCGCGATCTTCGGGATCTACTTCGTAGCAGGCGCGATCTTCTCAGGGATCGCAACGCTGATCATCGTGATGGCCATCCTCCGGCGGATCTATCACCTTGAGAGCCTCATCACCGAACGACACTTCTTGAACCTCGGATACCTGCTCGTCTCTCTCGCCCTCGTCATGTTCTACTTCAACATCTCGGAATTCGTCACGGCTGGGTACAAGCTCGAGGGAAGCGCACCCGAGTACCTCGGTCAGGTCTTCACCGGCTCCTTCGCGCCCATCTACTGGTTCTACATCGTCGCAGGTCTCTTCGTCCCGATCCTGTTGGTCTCGATCCGACGGACGCGACGCGTGAAGTGGATCGTGACGGCTGCTGTGCTCGTCGACATCGCGATGTGGCTCGAGCGGTACATCATCGTCGTCGCGAGCCTGAAGGTGCCGCAGATGCCCTACTCGAACCCTATCAACTACTTCCCCAGCTGGATCGAACTCGCGATCTCGTTCGGCGCGCTCGCCTTCTTCGCGCTGTTGGTCGCCGTGTTCACCAGGTTCCTCCCCGTGATGGCCATGTTCGAGATGCGTGAACACGAACACGCGGCGGAGGGCGAGGAACCGGCCGTCCTCCCTGCTCGGGAGCCGGCGATGTCATGAAGCGCTTCGGGCGACGCGCGGCTCTGGGAGTGGCCATGGGAGCGGCCCTGATCGTTGCGATGATCGGTTCGAGCACCGCGGCCCGGGCTCACGGCGGGATGACCGCACCACCCAGCACGACCTCGGGTGTCCCGATGAAGATCGGTGACATGCCGGTGCAGCTGGAAGTCCAGATCCCCGCGAAGATCCAACTGGGCTCGACGGTCACGATCAGTGCCACCCTCACGAACATGAACGGTCACCCCATCCCGGGCGCGACGATCTACTTCGAGCAGCCCGCCTACTGGGGAGAGATGGTCAACGGTCACATGCCGATCGGGAGTGCGACCACCGATCACGCCGGCGTCGCGACGATCTCGGCCCAGATGCGCACGGGCGGCGAGAGCGATGTCGACGCGATGTTCGGCGGCAACCCGAGATACGCCGCGGGTGAGGCGAGCGGGAGTTTCACCGTCACCGGAGACGTGCAACTCATCACGTCGCATACGGGTTTGACCATCCCCTGGCTGAACCTGTGGGCGCTTGCGGCCGTGATCGCGCTGGTATGGGGGTTGTACTTCGTGGTCGGACTCCGCATCCTCGGCATTCTCCGCGCCAGTTGGGCGGCCGAGCGTGCAGCAGTGGTAGCGGATGGGGCAGTGTCCCGTCGCCACTTCCTCGGCCACGCGGTGCCCTACGGCGCACAGGCGTTCATGGGCTTGTTCGGCGCGGGGCTCATCGCCGTGGTTGCGCGGTCTCCTCGCACGCATGGCAACCTCATGGCTCCGCCACAGACCGCCGGGTTCACGAGGAGTCCCGTCACTCGCATCGGGCAGGTCATGCCGATGCGCGCGATGCCGGAGCCCCTTTCCCGAACCGTCAGCTTCTCGACAGAGGTACTACCGATCCTCCAGCGTCATGGCGGCCCGCACATCGTTCGTCCGACGTCGTCGCCGCCGCCGAGCAACGTGATGCTCGACAGCTACGAACACGTGATGGCGAAGGGGATCGTCGTGCCGGGCAAGCCCGAAAGCAGCGACATGATCGAGCATCTCCTCAGCACCGCCGTGCAGATGCCGCCATCGGTCCCACCGCTCCCGGTTGAGGTCGTCCAGATCATCGTGACGTGGATCGCCCAGGGCGCGAAGAACAACTAGCCGGAACCGGTTCCAGACCCGTTCGAGGGTCAGGCCAGGCGCACCCTCGGGTCTAGGAAGGCGTAGCAGATATCGATCGCGACGTTGGCCACCGTGATGGCGAACGATGACACCAACGTCACCGCCAGGATGACGGGCAGGTCGCCCGTGGCAACCGAGGATACGGCCCACTGTCCCAAGCCTTGGAGGTTGAAGACGGTCTCCACGATGATCGCGCCGCCGAACAGCAGCCCTAGGTCCATGCCGAACATCGTCAGCACCGGCAGCAGGCTGGCCCGGAGCCCGTGTTTGACCACGACGCGGGCTTCGGACAGTCCCTTGGCTCGCGCGGTGCGGATGTAGTCCTCTCCCATCACCTCGATGAGGCTCCCGCGCGACATGCGCGCGTACCACGCTGCTTCGACCAGCGCCAGGACGATCCACGGCATCAGCATGTGGTTCAACCATGTCCGCACGCCGTACTGCGTCGGTCCGTAGTAGCCGGTCCCCGCCGCGATCTTCAGCTTGAACCAGAACGCCCACAGGAACATGAGCCCCATCCAGAAGACGGGAGCGGACACGAAGAACAGCGCGAACCCCATCGCCAGCCGATCCAACAGCGAGCGCTGCTTGACGGCAGACACCACGCCGATAGGGATCCCGAGCAGCAGCCACACGAACGCGGCGCCGATCGCCAGCGTCCCGGTGACCACCAGCCTCGAGGTCAGCTGCGAACGCACCGATGCACGAGTGACGAACGAGAAGCCGAGCCCCGGCCAGCCGTACTGATCGCCCAGGAACACGTGCTTCACGAAGATCCCGTACTGCTCCCATACCGGCAGGTTGAGCCCGAACTGCGATCTGACCTGGGCGATGAGCTCCGGCGTCGGCTGCTTCCCGGCGAACAGGACCGCCGGGTCAACTGGCGACATCACGAAGAAGATGCCGTAGGTGATGGCAGCGATGACCAGCAGCACGACGACGACGCCGAGCAGCCTGCGGGCCACGTAGCGCCACATGGCTAGCGCGCCGCCCGATGCGGGTCCAGCGCGTCTCGCAATCCGTCTCCGACCAGGTAGAAGCCGATCGTGGTCACCAAGAGACACACGCCCGGATAGACCATCATCCACCACGCGTACTTGAAGAGTGATCCGCTGGTGGCGTCCGACAACATCCTTCCCCACGACGGCGTCGATTGCGGCACCCCCACGCCGAGGAAGGACAACGAGGCCTCGAACAGGATGTTCCCGGGGATCGTGAGCGTCGCGTACACCAGGATGGGCGCCGTGAGGTTCGGTAGCAGCTCCGAGAACATGATCCGGGCGTCGCTGGCCCCGATGGAACGCGCCGCCTCGACGAACTCCCGCTCCCGCAGCGAGATCACCTGCCCCCTGACGATCCGGGCGATGTACGGCCAGGTGAGCAGAGCGATGATCCCTGTAACCAACGGGAGTCCGGGTTTGAGCAACCCTCCCAAGCAACCGCGGACCGACACCGAACAGACGGTGGAGATCCCCACAGCGAACAACAGCAGCGGCAGCGACAGCCACACGTCCATGGTCCGGGACAGGAGCGTGTCGATCCACCCTCGCGAGTAGCCGCTGATGAGACCGACGATGACCCCGATCAGCGTGGCCACACTGGTCCCCACCACCGAGACGAACAGCGACGTGCGCGCGCCGTACATCACCCGAACGAACAGATCGCGCCCGACCTGATCGGCGCCGAACCAGAACTGCGTGGTCGGTCCCTTCGGAAGCCCGAGCGCTGTTCGCATCCCGTCGAACAGTTGGTTCGGCGTATGGCCGGCCAGCCGCGCAAGGAGCGACGCGAAGACGGCCATCCCAAGGATGAGGGCGACGAGGACCATGCCGAGGACGGCAGCGCGGTCCCGGCGGAGCCGGGCCCACACCAGCTGCCGGTTCGACCGGCCTAGCGGCGCTGCATGTGGTGACGATGCTTGAAGGTCTTGCGAAACCCTCAAGCCGGCACCGGCAGGCCGTTGTTGACCGCCACCTGCGTGAACGTCGTTCCCTGGCTTATGGGATCGGCTTCGAAATGGGTCACGTTGTCCCCGGTGATGACGATGACGTTGGACCACAGGTACGGAACCATCGGGACGACGTCCTGCATCAGGTACTTCTCCAG
>JBBRTK010000061.1:0-12298 GCA_038244455.1 Actinomycetota bacterium | reverse complement strand
CGGTGCCCCCGAAGATGACGTCGTCGGCGTCGTTCATCGTGACCACTGTTCCGTTCCGGATGATGATGCGATCACTCATGGCTGCTCCCCTTCCCTGGCGCTCAACGTGAGATCCCCTGCCCCGCAGACGGCACGGCGGCCATCAGGTCCACCCACACCGACTTCGAATGCAGATACGGTTCCATCGCTTCTTCGCCCAGCTCCCGCCCGAACCCGGAGTGCTTGCGTCCACCGAACGGGACGGCCACGTCGAACATGCCGTAGGTGTTGATCCAGACGGTGCCGGCCTCCAGGTACTCGGCCAGGCGCAGCGCCTTCGCCGTGTCGGCCGACCAGATGCCGGCGGCCAGTCCGTAGTCCACACCGTTGGCCAAGGCCCGGAGTTCGTCTTCGTCCTTCCAGGAGATGACCGACAGGACCGGACCGAAGATCTCCTCCTGGGCGACCTTCATGTCGTTGCGAACACCGTTGATGACCGTCGGCTGGAAGAAGAAGCCGCCGTCCAGACCCGCGACCGAAGCGTCGCCGCCCCCGGCCGATACCGTGGCACCGTCCTTCGCCGCCGCATCCACGTAGCCGCGCACGCGCGTGCGGTGCGCCTCTGAGATCAGCGGCCCCATCTGCGTGTCGGGATCCAGGCCCGAGCCCAACCGGATGCCCTTTGCCTGCTCGGCGACGCGCTCGGCGAGTTCCTCGGCAACCGGGGCTTCGACGAACAGCCGTGAACCCGCCACGCATGCCTGCCCTTGATTGAAGAAGATCCCGCCGAAAGCCCCGCTGGCGGCGGCCTCCAGATCCGCATCGGCGAAGACGATGTTCGGGCTCTTCCCGCCCAACTCCAGGGTGACGCGCTTCAGGTCGTCGATGGAGGCGCGCAGGATCTCCTTACCGGTGGCCGTCTGACCGGTGAACGCGATCTTGCTGACCCCGGGGTGACGAACGAGCGCGCCGCCGACCTCGGGGCCGCCGATCACGACGTTGACCACGCCGGGCGGGAAGCCCGCTTCATGGACCAGATCCATGAGCCGTAGCGTCGAGAGCGGCGCAAGCTCGGACGGCTTCACCACGATGGTGCAGCCGGTGGCCAGCGCCGGCGCCAGCTTGTAGGCGACCTCCAGCAGCGGGAAGTTCCACGGCGTGATCGCGGCGACCACGCCCACCGGTTCACGGCGGGAGATGGTGAGCATGCCGGGGATGGAGTTCGGCAGGACCTGCCCGGCGATCTTCGTCGCCCAGCCGGCGTAGTAGCGGAGCAGTTCGATGGTCAGGGCGATGTCGACTGCCTCCGCCTCCCAGAGCGGCTTGCCGTTGTCGAGCACCTCCAGCCGCGCGAACTCCCCCTTGTTCGCCTCCAGGAGATCGGCCAGGGACCACATGAGCCGGGCGCGCTGGGTCGGGGGCGTGAACCGCCACGTCTCGAACGCCCTCGCGGCGGCGGCGACCGCGAGGTCGACCTCGCGGTCGGTGGCCAGCGGCGCCATCGCGAGTGTCTCCCCGGTGGCCGGGTTCAGCGTGGCCAGTTGCCCATCGGTCTCCACGAAGGCCCCGTCGATGTAGAGGCGCAGCGGGCGTTGAAGGAACGCGATGGATGGGTCGGTGGTCGTGGGCATCTTCCCTCCTATTGATGTTCTAGGCGATCTCAAGGACCTGGCGGCCCAGGACGGCACGCCCCCGCAGGACGGCCAACGCCTCCGAGACACCGCCAAGCGGGAACCGGCCGGCGATGGGCACCGTCATCCCGCCGCTTGCGGCCAGCGCCAGCGCGTCCTGCAGATCCAACCGGGTCGCCGCCACCGTGGAGATGAACGAGGTCTCCGGCAGGATGAACTCGATCGGGTGGATCTGGATGGTCTGGTCGGTGTAGCCCGTGGAGACGAACCGCCCGCCCTTGGCAAGCGACCGGATCCCGGCCGTCATGGTGGCCGTGGTCCCGACCAGTTCGAAGAAGACGTCGGTACCGCGGCCGTCGGTGATGCCGCGGACCCCGTCGGGGAGCGTGTCATAGCCCTCGGGGGTCTCGACGAGGAGCCCGTCGGCCGCACCGTGGTCCTTCGCCAGCTGGAGCTTCTCGGGGCTGTCGGCCACGGCGATGACGCGGGCACCCGCGTTGGCTGCGGCTTGCACCACCAGGATCCCGACGCCGCCGATCCCGTCGACGACGGCGGTGTCGCCGAGCCGCAGGCCCGAGAGCTTCGCGGCGTGCATCGCGGTCATCCCGGCACAGGTGAGCACCGACGCGGTCGCCAGATCCACGCCCTCGGGGACGCGCACAGCGTTCTGCTCGGGAACCACCACGTACTCGGCGTCGCCACCGTCGCGGTTGAACCCGAGCTGGTCGGGTTCGTTGTCGCAGATGTTCTGGCGGCCCTTCAGGCACTGCTCGCAGTGGCCGCAGAAGATCTTGTTGTAGATGGCCACCCGGTCGCCGGGTTGCAGGCTCACGCCTTCGCTAACGGACTCGATGACGCCGGCGGCCTCGTGGCCAAGTGTCATCGGATACGGGTCGGGCTTGATCATGCCGTCCAGGATGTGCAGGTCGGTGCCGCACACCCCTGCTGCGTGGATCTTGATGAGCACCTCGCCCGCGGCGGGCTGCGGTACATCGATGTCGTCCAGTCGAAGCGTCAGGTCTTCGTGGATCCGGGCTGCCTGCATGTGCCGTGCTCCTTCGGTTATGGGTGAGCCGGGTCGGGACCGCCGTACGCCATGTCCCAGAACGCCACTTCGTACTGCGTCGAACGGTCGAAGATCCGGAACAGCGAGGCCATCCGTGCCTCGTTGACGGGGTCCGCGAGCCGGTCCAAGAGTGCCGTCGTCTGGTCCACGAGCGCGCCGTACTCGTCGTTGCCGAACATCCGGATCCAGTCCGCATAGATGGGGTCAGAGGGCGCGGCGACCATGAGGGGGCGGGCGATCTCACCGTAGCTCCACTGGCACGGGAGTACGGCTGCGAGCCCCTCGGCCACGTCTCCTTGCGCCGAGACCGCGAGCAGGTGACGTGTGTACGCGTAGGCGGCCGGGTTCAGCGACGCTGCGCCGCCGAGCGCGGCCGGGTCGCCCCCGAGCCGCTCCAGGAACGAGAAGTTGGCGGGGATCTCGTGCTCGACGATCTGGCCGAGGAACTGGGAAAGGGTCGTGAGCGCCTCGCGGTCGGGGGCTTTGGACGCGATCAGCGCGATCGCCCGCGCGTAGTCCTGGAGGTAGAGCACGTTCTGCTCGAAGTAGCGACGGAAGGTCTCGTGCGGGAGCGAGCCGTCCGCGATCGCCTGGACCATGGGGTGGCCAGTCGCCTTCGCCCATGCCGGTGCCCCCGCCTGCTGCAACATCCCAGACACGGGCTGGGAGCGGGGCTCCAACATGAGATGCACTACATCAGATACCAAAGTCGGAAGTCAAACCGGGTCCGGGGAGGCGTCGGCCGCAGACGCTGCCGCCTCCAGCTGGTCGTTCAGGACGCTGCGGATGTGGGCACGCATCCGACGTTCGGCTTCCTCGGGGTCACGCGCGGCCATGGCCTCCACGATGTGGGCGTGTTCCTCGACCGAGGCCTCGACCCTTCCCGGGATGCCCTCGGTGAGCTTGCCGATCCGGGCCAGATGAGCTTGGAGATTCTCGATGAGAGCCCGGACGCGCTGGTTCGCCACCTGGTCATAGACCACCACGTCGAACTCGCCCAGGAGGTCGGCCAGCGCCGCGATGTCACCGCTCGCGCGTAGCTCGCGGCTCTGCTGGACGATCTGACCCAGCCGGGCGAGCGCCGACTCGGAGGCGGACCCGGCCGCGGCGCGCGCGGCCGCGCCTTCGAGAAGTTCGCGGAGTTCGTAGATGTCGCGCAGGTCATCGGGGGAGTAGCCACTGACGACGGCGCCCTTGAACGAAGTGGTTTCGACCAGCCCTTCTTGCTCCAGACGCGTCAGTGCCTCGCGCACGGGCGTCTTGCTCACGCCGAGCTGCGCGGCCATCGCAGCCTCGCGAAGCGCCTCGCCCGGCTTGAGCCGAAGGTCGATGATGGCTTCGCGTATCTCCTCGTAGACCCAGTCCGTCACCTTCCGTCGGTCGTGCCTCGCACTGAACACCCCGGCAGCTCCCGCCGGCTCGAGCAATCCTGCGTTCTCCATTTCGGCCCCTTCCGACTTGTCGTTCACGCCTGTGTTGCCCCCGGCTCGACCAGCTCCACCAACATCCCCCCGAACGCGGCAGGGTGGACGAACGCGATGCGCGAACCCATCCCTCCCGGACGGGGCACCTCGTCCACCAGGCGCACCCCGCGCGCACGGAGATCCTCCAGGGCCGGCGCGAGCGCGTCCACGGTGAACGCGACGTGGTGCAGACCCGGTCCACGCTTGTCCAGGAACGTCTGCACCACACCGGGTCCGGTGGCCTCCAGGGTCTGGACGAACGCGTCGCCCACCCCGTACATGCGCTCGGTGAACCCGGGGCTTTCCTCGGTGTGCGGCTGGATGCCCAGGAATCCGCACAGGGCATCTTCCGCGGTGGGATCGTCACCGTGGGCGAACGCGACATGGTGAAGGCCCAGGATGCGCCACTGGTTCGTCGTAGCCACGTCCGTCACGCGCCCATCCTCCACGGTCGTTGCATCCTACGGAATCTCGCGTTCCGTATGCGACGTCTCGGCAAGCTCGGCCACACATCCCGCGAAGGCTCGCACCGTCTCCATCCGGCCCTCTCCCAGGGGGAACACGTTCACCGAATCGGCTCCCGCAGCAGCGGCCTCGCGGATGTGCTCGAGCGCCAGCGTCCTGTCGCCCGCAAGGGCCACCCGTCGGACGAACTCGTCGGGCAACAGGCTCGCCGCCGAGGCAGCCTCCTGGAACTCACCGCCCGCGTAGCGCTCCCGAACCTTTTGGACCAACTCGTGGGAAAGGCCGGCGAGTTCGCAGATGACGGGTGCGGTCTGGGGGAACCACGCCGCGATCGAACGCGCCGACTCCAGGGCGCGACCCTGGTCCTGGTCGATCGCGCCGTAGGCGAAGACCGCGATGTGCGGACGCGGGCGACCCGCCTTGCCGGCACCGCGGTCGACGTGATCGAGCGCCCACGCGATGGCCTCGGGGAACAACCCGACCAGGAGGATGACGCCGTCGGCGACCTCGCCTGCCAGTTCGAGCATGCGCGGGCCGCTCGCGGCGATATAGATGTCGATGTCGGATCGAGCCTGGAACCGCAGGTGCGCGTCGTCCAGCGTGAACGCGCGGTCGGTGACGCTCACGCGTTCTCCGCGCCAGAGCGCCCGGGTGGCGACGATCGAGGCTCGCAGCGAATCAACGGATGCCGGCTTCAAGCCGAGCGCGAGCAGCGGCCGGTCGCCGGCGCCGATCCCCAGGGTGAACCGACCGTTGGAGATCTCGTCGACCGTTGCGGCCGAGGCCGCCGTGATGGCGGGGTGGCGGGTCAGCGGGTTAGTCACGGCCGTGCCGAGGAGGAGCCTGGGCGAGGTCAGCGCGGCCAGCGTGAGGTAGGCGTAGGCGTTGCGCGCGTGCAGCGACGAATCCGTGAGCCACAGCCGGTCGTAGCCCAGCGCATCGATCTCACGAACCATCTCCTGGAACACCGGTGGTTCGTAGGCTCCCTGGAGCACGACCCCCGAACCGATCGTCATCTGACGCCCTCCCGGTAGCCGGTCACGGTCGCGGCCAGGATCTCGAGCCCGCCGCCGATCGGTGGGATGTCGATCCATTCGTCAGGGGTGTGCTCCCCGCCCCCGGTCGTGACCCCGACGGCCACCGCGGGGATCCCGGCCTGGTGGGCAGCGTTCGCATCGGTGCTGGTCGGCACGAACGACGGCGTGATCCCCGCCCGGACCAGCGACTCGGCCGCGGCCCGGGCGAGCGGGTGATCCCTGGCGATCATCCCCGCCGGGCGTCCGCCAAGATCGTCCATCCCAACGCTGAGCCCGTCGCCGTAGCCCCGGATCGCCTCGTCCACCGCCTGCTCCAAGACGGCGAGCGCCGCCGGATCGTCCGACCGGACCTCCACGTCGAACCAGGCCTCGCGCGCTCGCGCGTTGACGGCCTCGCCGCCCCCGATGCGGCCGACGTTCACGGACGTGCGCGCCGACGGGAAGTCCAGCGTGCCCAGGTCGCCCAGTGCCACCACGATCTGCGCCGCGGCGTGCACGGCGTTCGGTGCGCCGGCGGCCTCCCACGCGTGCCCGCCCGGGCCCGACACGTGCACCCGTCGCCGGAGCGATCCAACGCCGACTGTCGAGACCCGACCCAGGTAGTTCCCCTCGACGGCAAGGAACGCGCCGATCGGGGCCGGCGGTGACGCCAGCGCGTGGCGGATCCCGGCGAGGTTGCCCAGCCCTTCTTCGCCGACGGTCGCGAGGATCCACACCGGGGAAAAGTTCGCGTGCGGACCCGCGGCGCTCAGGAGCGACCCGACCGCCGACAGCGCGGCCACCCCCACCGAGTCGTCCGCCACGCTGGGGCCCCGGAGGCGATCACGATCCCGGCGGGCGCCGTGGGCGATCTCCCGGCCGAACACCGTATCCAGGTGCGCGCCAAGCAGGACCGCGGGCCCGTCCCCTGCCACCACGCGCGCCCACACGTTACCGGCGTCGTCGATGCGAACCTCGTCCCAGCCGTCCTGCGTCCACCAGTCATGCACGATCTCCGCCCTCGCGGCCTCTTCGCCGGTCGGCGCCGGGATCGCCGCGAGCTGCTCGGTCCGACTGAGCACGGTCGTGCTCACGGCGCGATCGCGATCTGTGCGTCGACCAACCGGTCGATCTCGGCGTCGCTCAGCCCCGCCTGGATCAGCACCGTTCGCGTGTCCGCGCCCAGCGTGGGCGGCGGCGAGGGATAGGCGAGCGGTGCGCGATCGATCCGCACGGGGATGCCCACGACGCGGACGTCGCCCGCCGAATCGTGCCGCAGCGTCTGCACTGCGCCCAGCGCCTCGGGCTGCGGCGCCGAGAACACCTGTCCGATATCGCGAACCTCGGACGCGGGAACCCCTTCGGCCCTAAGGAGTTCCAGCCAGTGGGCGGTCGGTTCCGTGCGAAGGACCTCCTCGAACAGGGCGGTCAGCTCGTCGCGGCTCTGGACGCGGGCGGCGTTGTCGGCGAACCGCGGATCATCCGGGAGACGGTCCAGGCCCAGGACACGGCAACACCGGATCCACAGGTCCTCCGAGCCCGCTCCCGCGAGCACGATCCACCCGTCGGCGGTCCGGAATCCTCCGTACGGCGCGAACGTCGGCGAATGCGTCCCCAGCAGTCCCGGCACCTCCCCCGAGGCGAACATGCTGGCGGCGAGCGTCCCCAGGCTGGTCAGCGCGAACTCCAAGAGAGAGGAGGACACGAGCCGTCCGACGCCGGTGCGCTCGCGCTCGATGTGGGCGGCCAGCAGGCCCAGGGCGCAACTGAGGCCCGCGCCGACGTCCAACACCGGCGCGCCCACCTTCACGGGTCCGGACTCGGGACTGCCGGTCACGCTCATCAGGCCGCTCTCGGCTTGCAGGATCAGGTCGAACCCCCCGCGCGCAGCCTCGGGACCCACGTCGCCGTACCCAGAGATCGAGCCGTAGACGATCCGCGGGTGCCGCGCATGGACCTGCTCCCAGCCCAGGCCGTGGTGCTCCAGGCTTCCCGGCCGGGCATTCTCGACCAGGAAGTCCGACGCGGCCAGCAGCCGTTCCAGGGCGGGAGCCGCCAGCGGCGAACGGAAGTCCAGCGCCACACTGCGCTTGCCGGCGTTCAGCGACATGAAGAGGACGGACTCGCCGCCGGAGCGCTCGGTTCCCTGCACGCGATAGGGATCCCCGCCGGGCGGCACCTCGAGCTTGATGACCTCGGCGCCGAGCGCCGCGAGCGCCATCGTGGCCTGCGACCCCGAGACGAACCGCGTGAGATCCAGAACGCGAAGCCCCGCGAGCGGCGCCGCCCCCATCGGCGCCGCGCCGGTCACCACGGCGCGGGCTCCCGGAACTCGCCGAACGCCTCACGGAACACATCGGCCATCTCGCCGACCGTTGCGCCGGCGCGGGCTGCATCGATGAGCGGCGGCATGACGTTGCTGCCATCACTCGCGGCGCGGGCGAGCGCGGACATGGCGATCCCGTGCAGGGCAGTGTCGCGAGCCTGAACCCGGGCCGCCGTGCGCGCGATCTGCCGCTCGGCGATGCCGTCGTCGAGCCGGAACGACGCCGGCGGCGGCGTCTCGTCAGTGTCCGCGTACACGTTGACGCCCACCTTGGGGCGGGTGCCGTCGTCGACCTGGCGCTCCATCCGGTAGGCGGACTCGGCGATCCACCGCTGGGGAACCCCCTGTTCGATCGCGGCCACAGCCCCACCGGCGGCCTCGATCTCCTCGATCACCTTCAGGGCGCGGGCTTCGAGCTCATCCGTGAGCGACTCCACGAAGTAGGAGCCGGCCAGCGGGTCCACGGTCCGAGCGACGCCGGATTCCAGCGCGATGATCTGCTGGGTCCGAAGGGAGAGGGTGACCGCCTCTTCGGACGGCAGTTCGTAGGCCTCGTCGTAGCCCATGACGTGGATCGACTGCGCTCCCCCCAGCACAGCTCCCATGCACTGGACGGTCGAGCGGATGATGTTGTTGAGCGGCTGCTGGGCCGTGAGCGTGGTCCCCGAGTTCCCCGAGAAGAACCGCAGCCGTCCCGACCGCGGATCCGCCGCGCCGAACCGTTCCGTCGCGATCCGATACCACAGGCGCCGGGCCGCCCGGAGCTTCGCTACCTCCTCGAACAGGTCCATCGTGGTCGCGAAGTGGAAGCTGAGCCGCGGCGCGAACGAATCGAACGCCATCCCGCGCGCCACTAGCGCCTCGGAGTACGCGATCGCAGAGGCCATCGTGAGCCCGAGCTCCTGCACGGCGTCGCAGCCCGCCTCCCGGGCGTGATACCCGGTGATCGAGATCGGGTTGAACCGTGGCAAGTGCTCCGACGCGAACTCGATGACGTCACACGCCAGCCGCATCGACGGCGCCGGCGGGTAGATGAACGTCTTGCGCGCCACGAACTCCTTGAGGATGTCGTTCTGCAGCGTGCCGGCCAGCGAGTCGAACGCGGCGCCCTGACGCTCGGCCGTGACCAGGTAGCCGGCCAGGATCATCGGCGCCGTCGCGTTGATCGTGAAGTTCACCGAGACTTGGTCCAGCGCCAGCCCGTCGAAGAGGTCGACCATGTCTTCGGCGGTGTCGATCGCGACACCGACACGGCCCACCTCCGCGCGCGCCTCCGAAGCGGCCGAGTCATACCCCAGCTGCGTCGGCAGATCGAACGCCACGGACAGCGCCGTCTGCCCCTGGCTCCGAAGGAAGTGATACCGCCGGTTCGTCTCCTCGGGCGAACCGAACCCCGCGAATTGCCGCATGGTCCAAAGCTGGCCCCGGTACATCGACGGGTAGGGTCCTCGCGTGTACGGCGGCTGTCCCGGAAGGCCGAGCCGTTCCCCGAACCCGGGTGTGATGTCCGCGGCCGTGTAGACCTCGGCCACCGGCACGCCCGAGTCCGTGGTGACAACGCGCGCGCCCGGATCCTGGCTCATGCGGTGGCCCGTTCCGCGGCGAGCGCCAGGACCGACGCCACGACGCGATCCAGACTCGAACCCGCCGGGTACACGGCGGCCGCACCCATCCGGGTCAGCGCCTCCGCGTCCTCGGCCGGGATGGTGCCGCCGACCACCACGGGCACATCGTGCAGCCCGTGCTCGTCGCGTTCGCCCAGGAGATCGGACACGAGCGCCAGGTGCGCGCCCGAAAGGACCGAGACGCCGATCGCATCGGCGTTCTCGTCCAGCGCCGCGCGAACGATCTCGGCGACGCTGCGCCGCAGCCCCAGGTAGATGACCTCCGCGCCGGCATCGCGGAGCGCCATCGCCACGACCTTGATGCCGCGGTCGTGGCCGTCCAGCCCGGGCTTGGCCAGCACGATGCGAGACGCCCTCATGTGAGCACCCCCGCGACCATGACCGGGCGCCCGTCGAGCTCAAGCGTCGCGTCCCTCATGACGCAGTCCAGATGCGCGATGGCGTCGACCACCCCGCCGTAGGCGATGGAGTTCCCGAGGGCGATGTGGGCGGTGCCGAGCGCCGACTCGGTCTCCATTGGCACGCCGCACACCCGGCCCGCCGGGTTGAACGCCATCGAGACCTCGGCAAGGTTCGACATGCGGCCGTCGGCGCAGCGGGCGAGCATCTCGCGCAGACGCCCGGCCTCGGCGCCCTCCAGCCCCACCATCTCCCCGTCCGTGATCGTGATGACCACCGGCTCGGGAAGCGGTCCCTGTCCCATGAAGAGCAGGTCCGCGTCCACGACCACGACGCCAGACGTCGAACCCTCCACCGGCGCGGTGCCCGCCTCGATGTCCGGCGGAGCCATGTACGCCCCGGGCTCGCGCGCCATCCCGTGGAGCACGCGGCCGGGCCTCCCCTTCACGGATCCGCGCAGATCCGTTCCGCCCGGCGTCGTGATCCGATAGGTGTCCGCCCGGCCCCACGCGGTGCCGACGCGCTCGGCATCTGCTCTGATCGCCTCGAAATCCACCGTGAGCGGTCCGCCGTCACGGAACGTGTCGAGGCGAACCCCCGGCATGGCCAGATAGCGCACGCCGACGTCGGTCGCCCGGCGCCGAGCGAGGCTCGACCCGATGAACAGGCTCGTGAGTTCGATCACCGCACCCGCGCGCAACATCGCGGCCGCGGCGTCGGGCGGGGGCTCGGAGCCGGGGAGCGGCGGGGTGGGGATCAGCTCGATCGCGGGATCCCCGCCCCGGCGCCGGATCCCCTCCGACAGCACCTCGACGACGTCCGCATCGGTCCCCTCGTCGGTCAGCAGGACGATCCGTTCCCCGGCGCGCACCGCCAGGCATCGGTCCAGGAGGGTATCCACGCCCGATCCGGCGTTCGCGGTCATGTCGGCTACTCCGATAGCCCGGCCAGCGCAAGCGCGGCGAACGTCGCGTAGACCTGCGTGGCCTCGTGGATGTCGGCGACGGTGAGGTGCTCGTCCGGGCAGTAGACCGGCGGCCCACCGGGTCCGAAGATCACCGTCGGAACCTTCTCGCCGAAGCTCGCGGTGTCCCCCAGCCAGTTCTCCACCCGGAGCGGCGGCTCTTCGCCGCGAACCTCGCGGACGGCGGCTCGCATGAGCCGGACCACCTCGTCCTCGGGGTTGGCCAGATACCCGTTCTTCACGTCGGCCAGTACGACGTCGGCGCGGAAACGCGGATCGGCCTCGGCTGCGCGGGCCAGGCAGCGATCCACCTCGTCACGGACCTGTTCGATGGTCACGCCCGGCTGCGGCCGGCAGTCGACGCGGATCACGCACTCGTCGGGGATCATCGACGGGCCGCCGGGCGCGAGGCCGCCGTAGATCCGGCCGGGCACGACGTAGGTCTCCGCGCCGAACAGGTCCACGATCCACGGCTCCAGCTCCGGCTCGTACTTCGAGGCATCCAGGGCCAACACGGCTTGGGCGGCCAGGACGTTCGCGTTGATCGCCGCGGGTTTGTGGCAGGTGTGGGCCGAGCGGCCGAGCGTCGTCACATCGAAGTAGTAGCGACCGCGATGGCCCAGGCACACCTGGTTGTCGGTGAGCTCCCCAAGTACGCACAGATCCGCCCCGTGCGAGTCGAAGTAGGCGATCGAACCCAGCTGGTCCCCCATGTGATCGGACACCGCCGCCATGGCGAGGGTCCCGGCGACAGGCAGGCCACTGGCCCGCACCGCCTCGATCGCCACGATCTGGCAGACCAGCGCCGCCTTCATGTCCATGACGCCGTGTCCGTACACCGACCCGTCGATCAGCGCGCCCGAGAACGGCTCGGTCACGCTCCACCCGTGTGAGACCGGCTTCGTGTCCATGTGGCCGGTCATGACGACCGTGCGCCCCGGACCGAACCGGACCTCGCCGATCGCGTTCGGCCGGTCCGGCAGGACAGGCTGGAGTTCCACCCCATCGAACCCGGAGCCGCGCATCGTCGCGGCCAGGAACTCGGCGAGCGGACCCTCTTCCCCAAGTACGCTCGGGATCCGGCACACCTCCTGGACCAGCTCCACCGCCCGGTCCAGGTCGAGGTGCGTTCGCACCCGTTCCGCGACCTCGGTGGTTCCCACCGCAGCGTCCATGCCTCTCCTCAAAGTGAGATATGAGATATCAGATACTACAGGCACGAGGAGTCTCGGCCATGCCTGTCGACTCCTCCCGACGATCCGGTGGTGAGGAGGCGCGGGCCTGCCCCCCCACCACCAGGTTCGATCAGCAGGTGTACGGCATGTACGCCGTGGTCGAGATCTTCGACGCGTCGGGTGTCACGG
>JBBRTK010000060.1:0-12481 GCA_038244455.1 Actinomycetota bacterium | reverse complement strand
GCGCGAGGCAACGCTCCGGGAGATCGACTCGCAGTTCGCGGGGACCGACGGATCGTGCGTCCCTCCGCTCGGCCTCTACTTCCTGGCGCCGATGTGGGTGGACCCCGAGATCGCTAACCGCGATCAGGTCGCGTTCGCTGCGGGGAAGCCCTCGCTGGTCCTCCGGATGAGCCGGGCCGACCTCTTCCGCGATGACCCGTTCGTCATCACGCCGCTCACCGGAGCAGCCGCCCAGGCCGAACCCGGCGAGGATGCGCCCAGGGTCGAAGCGGACATCGCCTGAACTGAGCTGAACTGAGCTACTGAAGGTCGCGCGGTATGGTTCGGTCCCAGGACCGCCGCCAGCGCTCCTTGCCGTTCTCCGAGGCCACCAGTTCCACACGCACCCGATAGGTGGTCCGGTCGCTCTCCACCTTGACCTCTGTATGGGTTGAACAGGTGGCCTCCGGCCAGCGGATCTCGAACGTGGCCTCCCCGTCGGCGTAGGCACGACCCGGGTCCGTCGTGGAGACGCCGACCACCCCCCGATACTGGTCGCTGAACGCGGGCACGTCCGCCTGCGCGGGATAGGTCCCGTAGCTTCCGGCCCATGCCCGGCGTTCGCGCTTCAGGATGTCCTCCTCGATGCGCCAGAGCACCCAGCCCTTCTCGGGGTCTTCCGGTTCCACGGACTCTTGGGGTCGCTGGGGAGGTGGGAGAATCGGCGTCTCGAACACCGGTGAGGGTCCCTCCAGGACGGGGAGCATCAAAGCTGAGGACCCTCGGTCCACCGACAGGGTCAGTGGTTCCGGTGGTGCCCACGCGTTCGGCCAGTCGGTCCCCGCCAGGTCCAAGCGGATCCGGTGGCCCGCCTCGAATGTCCAGGAGCACACCTCGAGTTCGAATTCGACCGCGTACGGGCGGCCGGGCTCGAGCGGAGAGGGATCGCGGCGGGACTCGCGATGCGTGAGGTTCAGCATCCCGCGGGTGACCAACGAGGACGTGCCGTCCGGGAAGACGTCGCAGAGCTTGGCCGACAGGTACGCGACCGGCGCGCTGGAGGAAACGCTCACGCGCAGCGTGGGATGGCCCAGGATCTCCAGGTCGGACGCCAGCGGTTCCCACGTGTAGGTGAGCGATGCGGCCTCATCCGGGCGCTGGTCCGTGGGCTGACCGTACGGCATGTGTCCCGCGCAGCTGATCCAGGCCGTGACCCCCACGTCGCCGCGAACCTCCAAGCGGTCCGGACCCTCGGGGCTGGTGTTCCCTTGAGCGCTGGAGAGCTCCAACGTGGCCGGCGTGAGCCGTGCAGCGGGCCAGGTCGGTTCGTAGCGCCACGCGCCGTTCACCACGGGGCGATCGGCGGCCGGAAGCGTCGAGCGCTGTGCGAAGAGCACGATCGGCGGCTCCCGGTCCACCCCGTTGTCGATGCCCTTGAGCCAGTGGTCCCACCACCTGAGCATCTCGGGCACCAGGTCGATGTTCGGTCCCGGCAGGGAGGTGTCGGTTGCCGCGTGCGCCCACGGCCCGGCGATCAGCCGCTTCGGCGCCGTCAGGGCCTGGAAGGTTCGCAGTGAGTTGTTCCGGTACCCGTCGGCCCACCCGGCCACGATCATGGTCGCGGCTTGGATGGCGTCGTAGTTCGGCCGGAGCGATCCGAACTGCCAGTAGTCGTCGAACCGTTGATGTTCGAGCCAGGTGATGACCCAGGGCTCCGTCTGATGGAACCGGCGCTCCCATTCATCACGCCATCCCTCGCCGAACAGCGCGGGTACCGGGGGCAGGGCGTTCATCGCCACCATGTAGGTCGGGTAGTCGATCATGTCGAGTTGCTTCAGGGCGCCGCCGAAGTAGTGGACGTCGTCCGCGTAACGGTCGTCGGTGGCGTAGATGGGGATGATCGCCTTCAGCGCGGGCGGGCGTTCCATCGCGATCTGGATCGCGTTGAAGCCGCTGTAGCTGGTGCCGTACATGCCGACGGTTCCCGAGGACCAGTCCTGCGTCGCGAGCCAGTCGATGACCGCGCACATGTCGGTGCGTTCAGCGGCCGGGTACTCGTCCGTTGGGATGCCCTCGCTGGTGCCGGTGCCGCGGACATCGACGCGGCACACCACGTAGCCGGCGTCGGCCAGCCGGACGTACTCGGGCCGGTAGCTCTGGGTGATGTCGTCCTTGCGGTAGGGGAGAGCCTCCAGGATCGCGGGCCACGGTCCAGAGGCGGCGTCGTCCGGGTGATACAGGTTCGCCGACAGGCGGATGCCGTCGGCCATCGGGATGAAGAGGTGCGAGGTTCGCGCCATGTGGTGGAGAAGGCTAGCGGTTCCCCGGCATGGGATCTGAGCCTTTACCCGGGTAGTTCCGACCGAGGGTCATATCCACTTGTTCGCCCAGACGCGCATGCGCCACGCGTCGTGGGAGATCATCGCGCCGGACAGCACGGGCCAGAACCACACGAACAACCCGACCGCTGCGACCACGAAGATCCATGCGAGCGGGCGGAACGGGTGATGCGAGGATTCGATGCGCTCGCCCGTCTCAGGAACGGTCTGGACTATTCTCGCCCCCGCAAGGAATCGAACCATGTAGACGCACGCCAGCACCATGAACGGCGTCATCGGCAACACATAGAAGAAGAACTGCGGACGCGACACCACGAACCAGGGGAGCCACTGCACCAGGATCGCCAGGAGCACGAAGCCGGCGCGCCAGTCACGCGTCCGTCGCCAGCTCCACGCCGTGAGCGGCAGCGCGGCGATCGTGCCCCAGAAGATCGCCGGGTTCCCGATGGCCAGGATCTGGGCGATCGCTCCGTTCAGCCCGTTCTTCACCCAGTAGGAGACCGGGCGCAGCATGAGGAGCCAGGTCCACCCCGGCGAGTAGTAGGGATGGGTCGGCGTGTAGGTGTGGGTCGTGGTGTCCAGCGCGGTGGCCTTCAGGGTGGCGTGGTAGTGCCACATCGCCTGCTGGTTCGTCCACCAGTCCTTGATGCTCCAGCCGAAATGGTTGAACCACGGGACGTAGACGGTCATGTACACGGCCACCGGTACCAGCAGGAACGCGAGCGTGATGCCGAACCCCTCGCGGGCGAACGCGCGCGCGAACGCCCGGCCCCACCCGACGTCCCCGCGATGACGGCGCGCCGTCTCCCACATGAGCGTGAGGATCCCGGCGGCCACCAAGGCCGTCACCCCCGACCACTTCACCGATGCCGCGAGTCCGAACCCGATGCCCGCCGCGAACCTCCAGGGCCGCCATACCGGAGAGGGGACGCGCGCCGCGGTGTCCACGTGCTGGCCCCGGTAGGCGCCGGGGAGCACGGGCACCGGTTCCGTCGGTTCGTCGGCCTCGGCCTCGTCCTCGTCTGGGGGGGTGCGCCGGTCGATCCATCGCCTGTCCAACAGGAGGAACAGGAACCCCATGATCACCCAGAATTCCAGGTGGATGTCCAGGAGCGCCGCGCGCGACTCCACCACGTTGAGCGACTCGGTCGCAAGGAACAGCCCGGCGATGAACGTCCACAGGGCGCTGCCCCAGAGCAGCTGCGCGATGCCGGCGAGCGCGATGACCGCGCCGGTTCCCATCACGGCGGAGGACGCCCGCCAGCCGAACGGCGTCATCCCGAAGGCCTTCTCGCCCAGCGCGATCTCCCACTTGCCGAGCGGCGGATGGACCCACGAGCCGACGTCCCACTTGTCGCGGCGCCAGTACTTCTCGTCGGTCGAGGTGACCATGCAGGTCTTGTTGCTCCACCCGGCGTAGATGCAGCCGGCTTTCGCGTAGTAGACCTCATCGAAGACCAGGTCCTTGGGGTAGGAGAGATGGGCGAACCGAACGCCCGCGGCGATGCAGCCGACGGCGATGATCGCGACTACCGGACGGTTCACTAGGAGCCTCAGCCGATGCATCGCCAAAGGGTACCGGCGGGCGCGGCGATCAGCGCCCGCGATCCTCCACCCGATAAACGAACTGCAAGCCCTGATAGACGGCATCGATGGCGGCGGTCTTGTTGTCGACCATCCCGGCGGCCAGGCCGAGCCCCTGGGCCGACTGGAAGGTGATGTCCGTCGGGACCTTCGAAGCCTTCTTCGGCCGGGCGATCCAGAGCCGGCCACCGCGCTGGAGGTTCGGTTTGATCTTCGTGAAGCCGCGCTCCAGGGCCGGCTGCCGGGTCGCGAACACGATGGCCACGTCAAGCGCCTTGGCGGCCCGCGAGAGGAACTCGACCGCGTGGGGCAGGGGCGCGATCCGCACCAGTTCCTGATGGAAGGTTGGAGGCGCGCCGATCACGAGGACGCGCGCACCCTCTACGATCCCGAGTTTCTTCCACAGAGGGATCCCCGAGTAGTCCTTGTGTCCCTCGGCCACGTCCCGCGCTCCTCCGTCCGTTCGGCCCTGGTCGCAGCGGGTGTCATCCTGCCACTATCAGCGCGTGGCCGGGAAGCTGTTCGTGGTGGGAACGCCGATCGGGAACCTCGGTGACATGACCCAGCGCGCCGTCGAGACGCTGGCCGGTGTGGATCTGGTCGCCGCCGAGGACACGCGGCGCTCGGGCCGGCTCCTGGACGGCCTGGGCATCCGCAAGCCCCTCATCTCGCTCTTCGAGGGCAACGAACGCGAACGAACCCCCGAGCTGCTCGCCAGATTGCGCGAAGGCAAAAACATCGGCCTCGTGACCGACGGAGGGATGCCATCAGTCAGCGACCCCGGGTTCCGCCTGGTGCGCGCCTGCGCGGAAGAGGGTATCGACGTTCGAGTGGTGCCCGGTCCGTCGGCCGCGATCGCGGCGCTGGTAGTGAGCGGGCTCCCCACGGATCGGTTCGTCTTCGAGGGGTTCCTGCCGCGCAAGCAGGGCGAGAGGGAACGCAGACTTGCGGATCTGGCCGGCGACCGCCGAACCCTCATCCTCTTCGAGTCGCCGCTTCGGGTGCAGATCCTGCTGCGGGATGCCCTCGTGGCCTTCGGCGACCGCCAGATGGTCATCGCCCGTGAGCTGACCAAGCTCCATGAAGAAGTGATCCGCGGCTCGGTCTCCGAGGTCCTGTCCAAGCTCGGTGACGCCGAGCTGAAAGGCGAGGTCGTGGTGGTGGTCCACGGCGCCGAAGAGGCCGTGCACGACCTGGAGGCGTGTATCGAGGAGGCCCGCGAGCTCCTGGCCGAAGGCCTGAAGAAGCGCGACGCCGCCCACGCGGTGGCGGAACGGCACGGCGTCAGCGCGAACGACATCTACCAGGCACTGCTGGACGACCACGTCCCCACGGCCAAGGGGAAGGCGAACCACCCGTAGAATGACCCGACCATGGGCCGGGACACCTTCTACATCACAACGCCGATCTACTACGTCAACGACGTGCCACACATCGGGCACGCATATGACGCTGTTGCAGCTGATTTCATCGCTCGGTACCACCGTCAGCGGGGGGAGAAGGTCTTCCACCTCACCGGCACCGATGAGCACGGCCTGAAGCTCCAGCGAGCGGCCGAGGCGAATGGCGCCACCCCTCGAGAATGGGTGGACGCCATGGAACCCAAGTGGCGGGAGGTGTGGGCCCGTCTGGATATCGCGTACGACGACTACATCCGGACGACCGAGCCGCGTCATGAAACGGTCGTGCAGAAGTTGTTGTCGGTCGTGAAGGACAACGGGACCGACGACATCTACCTTGGGTCGTACGAGGGTCTTTACTGTGTCTCGTGCGAGGCGTACTACACAGAGGACGATCTGAAGGACGGACTGTGCCCCGTCCATGAGCGCCCCGTGGAGATCGTCGAAGAGCAGAACTACTTCTTCCGTTTGTCCGCCTACGCAGACCGTTTGCTTGCCCACTACGAAGCCACCCCGTCGGCCGTGGAACCGGAGTCGCGCCGCAACGAGGTGCTCTCGGTGATCCGCGGCGGACTCCAGGATTTCTCGATCAGCCGGACCTCGTTCGACTGGGGCGTGCGGTTGCCTTGGGACGAAACCCATATCTGCTACGTCTGGTTCGACGCGCTCGCGAACTATCTGACCGCGGCTGGGTATGGCGACGACCCAGACCGGTTCGCGAAGGTCTGGCCGGCCGATATCCATATGATCGGCAAAGACATCCTTCGGTTCCACGCGATCTACTGGCCGGCGATGTTGATGGCTGCCGGGATCGAGTTGCCCGCCCAAGTCTGGGCGCACGGGTTCCTCACCGTGGACGGGAAGAAGATGAGCAAGACGAACCTCACCGGCATCCATCCGTTCGAGTTGCTCGACCGGTTCGGGACGGACTCCTACCGCTACTACTTCATGCGGGAGATCCGGTTCGGCGAGGACGGGAACTTCAGCTGGGAGTCGATGGTCGATCGCCACAACGCCGACCTGGCGAACGGGCTGGGGAACCTGGCGTCCCGCGTCTTGGCGATGCTGGCGAGCTACTTCGACGGGGTGCTCCCCGCGCCGGGCGTCGAGGGTGCGGAGTCGGATCTCCCGGTGGTGATCGCCGACGCCCTCCGTCGGTACGACGAGCACATGTTGGCGATCCAGTTGCAGCCGGCGCTGGGGGCCGTCTGGGACATCGTCGCTCGCGCCAACGTCTACCTCGTGGAGAAGGAGCCGTGGAAGCTGGCCAAGGATCCGGCCAACGCCGACGAGCTCGCCGCGGTGCTCTACGCCTCCGCTGAGACCCTTCGGATCCTGGCCGTTGCGATCCACCCGATCATGCCCGCCGCGGCCGCCGGCCTCTGGGCCCAGCTCGGCCAGCCGGGGTCGGTCGCCGACGCCCACCTTCCGGCCGCGGGAGCCTGGGGCGGCCTTGAGCCCGGCACCAAAACCACCAAGGGCGAGAGCCTGTTCCCCCGGGTCGAGCACGAACCACCGTAGCTCCCGGTCGACACCACAGGCTGAGACTTTCCGGAATCGTGTTTCACGTGAAGCTCCCCGCCTCGACCGTATCTGCAGACCCGTGTACGCTCCCCGCCCGTGAGCGACTTGAACCCTGAACCGACGGTCCACGGCGGAGCGGTCGACACCCACTGCCACCTGTTCCTCCTGGACCTCGAACCTCCAGCAGTGGTCGAGGCTGCCAAGGCCGCCGGCGTCGAACGCATCATCTGCGTCGGGATCGACATCGAAACCAGCCTACAGAGCCTAGAGTTGGCGGATTCGATCCCGGGCGTCTTCGCCACCGCCGGCATGCATCCCCACGACGCGAGCGCCTTCGACGCCCAGGCGGCCGCCCGCATCGAAGAGCTGCTCCATGACCCCCGCGTGATCGGTGTGGGGGAGTGCGGCCTTGACTACTTCCGGATGCATTCGCCTATCGAGGACCAGATCCGAACGCTGCGAACCCACATCGCCCTCTCGAACGAGTCCGGCAAACCCATGGTGGTCCACGTCCGCGACGCGTGGGAAGACACCCTTCGACTCCTGGATGAGGGTTCGGCCGAGCACGTCGTCATCCACTGCTTCAGCGGCGACGCGGACATCGCCCGCGAATGCGCCGCGCGCAACTACCACCTCAGCTTCGCCGCCAACATCACCTACCCCAAGAACACCCACCTCCGCGAAGCCGCCGCCGCCGTCTCCCTCGATCGTCTCCTTACAGAAACCGACAGCCCCTTCCTCAGCCCCCAGTCAACAAGAGGCCGCCCCAACAGCCCCGCCAACATCCAGTCGGTTGTCGCAGAACTCGCCATCGCCCGCGATGAACCGCCTCACGAGGTCGCCGCGGCAACCGGCAGGAACGCCCGCGCGGCCTTCCCCGGCATGAGATAGCCCACCGCGCGTACCACATTCCGGCCAGATAGGGCTCCTTTCTAAAGGTTGCAGTGAGGGTTGAGGGTTTGGTACGGTCGCTGTCCCGATGGACACAAAGGCTTCGGTCCGGCCCTGCCGCTTCCCCCTGAAGCCTTCCTCACCAAGGAGGAAGGTTGGCGGTACGAGCTTCTCGGCTCCGCAGATTGCGGATCCGCCGCACCACGCAGTTCTCGACCTTCTGGGTCGGGGCGCTGCTGTTGGTCGGCGTTGCGCACGGCGCGCAAGCACAGCCGGAGCCGGTCCAGCGGGCGCAGCCCTCGGCGACACCCGTCGCCGTGGTTGCGAACCAGTCGCCTGCAGGTGTGGGGGTCTGGGTGATGGAAGGAACGAGCAGCGGACCCGCCGTGAAAGCGGCGGCGCTCGATGGGGCTTCGGCCCCCGCGGGCAGTGTCGGGTTCTTCCCGGCGGTCAGCGTTCGTGCCGTCGTGGCGGGGAAGGTCTACGACGTCATAACGAACGCACCGACCGTTGGGGAACTCCTCTCGGCCATGGGGATCCATCCCGGCGCCGGTAACCGCGTTCAACCATCACCTAAGACCCCCCTTCACTCCGGCCTCGCGGTCCAGGTCAAGAAGGTTCGGGTCTTCACCGAGACGGTGACCGCTCCCGTCCCATTCCAGATCCGTTCCAAGGTGAGTCCCGATCTCGCCCCCGGCATCGTCCAGGTCGCGACCGCTGGGATCGCCGGCGTCCGGTCCATCGCCCGCCGGGTGACGGTGATCGACGGTCGCCGGACCTCGGTCCGAACGATCACCTCCGCCGTGGTTCGCGCGCCGGTAGACGAGGTTCGCCTCGTAGGACCGGCCCCTGCGGCCGTCCCGGCGGGGAGTCACCCGACCACGGGCCAAGCCACGTGGTACGACCCGCCGTGGTCGGGTCTGACGGCGGCGAGTCCATGGATCCCGTTCGGCACCCATGTGACGGTGACCGATCTTGACACCGGCAGGTCCGTCGTCGTGGTAATCAACGACCGTGGACCGTTCGGCGCTCCTTCCCGGATCATCGATCTATCGCCCGAGGCGTTCTCCCAGCTCGACTCCCTGGGTCGGGGCGTCATCAACGTTCGAATCGCTTGGTGAGGGCCTGACGGGCGGCCCCGAGTGAGCGGCCCGGGCGCCCCAGGCGCCCTGGGCGCCGGGGCCATCCGAGACCTGGCCGCGCGCCACGGCGTGCGACCCTCGAAGTCCCTGGGACAGAACTTCCTGACAGACCCGAACCTCGCTAGGGCTATCGCCTCGGACGCCGGGGTCGGGCCGGGAGACCACGTGGTCGAAGTCGGCGCGGGGTTCGGTTCGCTGACAGTGGCGCTCGCGGCAACCGGCGCGCAGGTCACCGCCGTGGAGTTCGACCGGGCGCTTATCCCGGCCCTGGAGGAAGTCACCGCGGGGATCCCGGATGTCTCGCTCCTCCAGGGCGACGCCATGAAGATGGACTGGGCCGAGCTCACGGACGGGGCCGAGTGGACGCTCTGTGCCAATCTCCCGTACAACATCGCGACACCGCTGGTGCTGGACATCCTTGCAGGGGTGCCGGCGATCAAGCGGTTCGTGGTGATGGTGCAGCGGGAGGCCGGCGAACGGCTGGCGGCCCAGGCCGGAGAGGAGCGCTACGGCGCCGTGAGTGTTCGAGTGGCGTACGCGGCGACCGCCAGGCTCATCAGGGCCGTCCCCGCGACGGTCTTCTGGCCCAGACCCACCGTGGAATCCGTCGTGGTCCGGCTGGACCGGCTGGCCGAGCCCCCAGTGACCGTCGATCGCACGCGGCTCTGGCGCGTGATCGACGTGGCCTTCGCCGAGCGGCGCAAGACCATGCGCAACGCCCTCAGGAGATTGGGCCTCGACCTCGAAACGGCCGACCGAGTTCTTGCCGAGAGCGATGTGGGTTCCTCCCAACGGCCCGAGGAACTTGCGCTGGCGGCGTTCGCCCGTATCGCTGAGCGGATCCCGGGATGACCGAGCCGATCACCCTCAAGGCTTACGGCAAGATCAACGTCTTCCTCCGGGTGCTCGGCAGGCGCCCGGACGGCTATCACGACATCGAGACGCTTGTGCTGCCGGTCTCGCTCTTCGACACGGTGACCGTGCAGCCGGCCACCGGTCTGACCCTTGAACTCGAAGGCGAACCCACCGTGGTGGCTCCGCTGCACCTGACCGACCCGGACAGCAATCTGGCGCTGGTGGCCGCCCGGACCCTTGCCCAGGTGGCCGGCGTCGATACCGACCGGAGCGGCGCGCATCTGCACGTCGTCAAGCGGATCCCGGTGGCCGGAGGGATGGCCGGGGGATCCGCCGATGCCGCCGCCGTCCTTCACGCCCTCAACGAACTCTGGACGTGTGGGTTCGACGGCGTACGTCTGGCGGAGATCGGGGCCCACGTCGGATCGGATGTCCCGGCGATGCTTGCGGGAGGTCCTGTTCTTTCGCGGGGGCGCGGAGAGGTGCTGCATCCCATCTACGCCACCTCGACCCCATGGATAGTCAAGGCGCTTGACTTTCAGGTAAGCGCCGCTGACGCCTATCGATGGTGGGACGAACGCGGTGGCCGGAGCGGCCCCGACGGCGGCGTAGTCGTCGCTGCCCTGGAGACCGGCTCGACCCAGACCCTGGGTGCATGTGTTTTCAACGATCTCGAGGCGGGGGTCATCGAGCACCATCCTGAGATCGCCGAGGTTCGCGACGCGTTCCTGGCCGCAGGCGCCGAGGCAGCGTTCGTGTCGGGGAGCGGGCCGACGGTGGTCGCCCTGGCTCCGCATATGATCCACGCGGACACGATCGCTGACCGGGTCCCGGGGTCGATGGTGGTGACGGGCCCGCCGGACTGAGGCCGCTGGGTCGTGGCGACCCGGCGCCCGCGCCCGTCATAATCGATGGTGCCGTCCGGGGTCGTCTAATGGTAGGACACAGGCCTTTGAAGCCTGGCATGGAGGTTCGATCCCTCCCCCCGGAACCATACGGAGGGGTGATTGCGCCCATGGCCGAGGCCATGGTCACCTAGGTGGTCTTGAGGGATTCCCGCCGCACTCCGACCGTGGACGGTTTCGCCACCACACCGGTCACTCGGTAGCGTTTCTCTCGCGCAGTAGGCCAGCGTAGTATCGCCTCACTCGACAGACAGGGGAGCCATGTTCAACATCGGACTGCCAGAGCTACTCATCTTCATCCTGCCAGTGGCTTTGGTGACATGGCTGATTGTCAGGGGTACGAGGACGAGCCGCCAAGCGAAACAGGCCATGATCGAGATGAACGCACGCCAGAAGCGAGCAGAGTAGGGGGGGTAGTCTCCCGCCGCCTGGCAGCTTTCGTCTCAGAAGTCCTTGAAGTGGTCGAAGTCCCTTTCCACTGGGGGGCTTGTTGTCCGCAGGACCGCCCAGTGATGAAGGTCCTCCACCTCCGATATCTCCTCGATCGTCCATCCCAGGTTGGTCGCGCAGAAGGTGACCGCCTTGGCGATCGAGGGCAGCTGATAGTCGTCTACGAAGATGACGCCACCGTCTCGAACTAGCCGACCGAGGTAGATCAGATCGAGGAACACGCCATCGAAGCGGTGGTTGCCATCGACGAAGCCAAGGTCGAAGCGGCGGCCCTCGTGGAGCAGGCGAGGGAGCAAGATCTCAGATCGCTCTTGGTGGAACTCGACCATGCTGGCGAGGCCAGCCTCTTGAACCACTTGAAGGCCGGCATCGGCGAACGCCTCCCCTTGGTTCGGATCGATGACCAAGTGCCTCGCGACTGGATCCCCGACGGTCAGCAGGCCGTCACATACGAACAAGGCCGAGATGCCATAGGCGAACCCCGTCTCGATCGTGCGGACGGCTCGCTCGCGCACGACCCACTCGCGAAGGGCTTGCCCCTCGGCGCGAGGGATGCTCAATGGGAACAGATCGCGCTCGCCGCCGTCTGGCGTGAGGATCCTGCCCACTTGATAGAGCCGATCGATGAGGTCATCCACCAAGCGAGGATATCCACCTTCCCCACCACACCGGTCTTGAAGACCGGGGAGTCTGAGTCGGGCCCCCGTAGCAAGCAGCCGAGGTCACCTGAGAGAAGGTGACGAACGGTTCGGACTTCGGTCTGCTCACGTGCCCCTCTGGCGCCTCGTGGCCGACTGGCTCGCGCGTGACTGACCGCACACGCGCATCGACTACGACGCGCGAGCATGAGCCGTCGGCCCTGGAGCCCCCCGCTAGGCCCCGAGGTTGTAGCCGAGCCATCTCGGGACGTGGGCGAGCGCGTTCATGATCGGTCCGACGCGGCGGTTCTCGTCTCGCCGGTCGTCGCGGCGCACGTTCGCGCGGCTGATCACGCGCTCGCCAAGCGTGAGCAGCGGTCTCGGCGGGAACCGCTTGACGATCCCGCCCGCGATGGGGAGCGAGGTGAACTCATCCGCGACCCCCAGGGCAAGCCCCGAGAGGATCTTGCCCCCGAGGTGACATGGGCCGACCCCGCCGCCGGTGAACCCGAACCCGAAGTGAGACACGCCGCCAAGCAACGTCCCGAAGGTCGGGTGGTGGGTCGGGCTGACGTCGATCGGCCCGCCCCACGCGGCCTCCAGAGGCACGCCGTCGAATGAAGGGAACCAGCGGCGGAAGTCCCCCGCGAGTTCGCCGATGCTCCGCACGTCGTAGCGGTAGCGTCCGTCGATGATCTTTGGCGCCACGCGGTGCTTCCCTCCGCCGAACGCGATCCGCCCATCAGGCGTCGTTCGGAGGTAGTGCAGCGAGAT
>JBBRTK010000059.1:0-12495 GCA_038244455.1 Actinomycetota bacterium | reverse complement strand
TCGGAGCTTGCTTCCGTCTCGCCACGGCGACGACGTCGCGGCGGAACTCCTCGGGGAACGCTTTCGGCACGTTGACCTTCCTTTCCGGTGAAGTGGATCTTCACAGGTTAGGAGTCAACCTCGGTGGGGGCAGACCCCTCTTTGCGCGTGCCGATCTGCTTCCCGTTCTCGTCACGCAAGAGCTTCTGTCGATCTCTCCAACGCAACCACTGAGTGGTCTGATCGAGAAAGAACGATGATACATGACCGATCGTGAACTCACGATCTTCTGGCCTGATCGCCATCTGTACATATGTCGGCGGGTCTGATCCCCTCGGCTTCAAGCTGCGCGATCAATCGCCCTGGGGCATCGAACCAGGCTTGGCCGGGAGCGTTCTTCCCACCGATGCCGGTGTCCACCAGGATGAGGGCCCCGGCGGCCCGGATCAGCCAGGCGCGGATCCAGAGGTGCCACTGGTCGTCCTTGCTGTAGACGCCCGGATAGCGCCCCTTGTAGGCCAGGAGTTCGGCGGCGGGAACATCGGGGAAGGAGTCGGTGATCGGACCGATGTCGCCCGTTCCGTCCAGCAGGGCGGTGACACGAACATGACCGATGTCGACGGTGGGCCGGTCGCTTCCGTCGGTTCGCAGGCTCTGGGTCACGCGACCGCCTGCTCGCGCTCCCAATCGCGGATGAGTTCGGCGAGCTTGATCACGAGTGCCGCGCCGCCGACCATCTCCACCGCCCTGCCTACGAAGGTCTTCCGCAAGCCGGGTATCCGCATGACGAGCGGCACCGACACGATCAGCCCGGTGGCGAGGACCTTGCGGAGCCGCTTCCCGGCGGGGCTCTCCAGGAACGAGAGCACGTCGTCGGTGCTGGTGTGGAAGCGTTCGGCGATCTCGGCGATGTAGGCGTTCATAGCGGCGAGCCTAGCGCACCCCGGCGCATCGGTCTCAGGCCCGTCGTTTACCCGAAGCCCGAGGGTCCCGGCCGGACCGGGACCCTCGGCCCCCGGGCTCCGTTCCCTCCTTCGCTAGGGTCATGGCAAAGGACCAGGTTGGTCCGTTGGGATCGCGGCCAGCGGGCCAGGAGGTTGGGAGGCAAGGCATGGCAAGCACACCCAGCAGTGGCGACAGCAGCAGCGGCGGAGCGAAGAGGCGGCGCGGCCACCGGGTCACCCGTCGAGCCGCTCTCGGGATGATGGCGGGAGGCGCCGCCGCCGGTGTGGTGGGCGCGAAGGTCGGCCTGAAGTCGTCCAGCGGTGGAGAACTGGCAACGGTCGCCAATAACCTCGGACTTAACGGACCGCAGGCGGAGGCCGCGCTGAAGACGTTTCTGCCCGGCGCCAAGTACGACGAGTACTTCATGATGAGTTCGGGCGGGCACTCGGGCCAGGTCTTCGTCATCGGGGTTCCTTCGATGCGCCTGCTGAAGGTCATCCCGGTGTT
Organism: Actinomycetota bacterium; assembly: GCA_038244455.1. Classification (GTDB taxonomy): domain Bacteria; phylum Actinomycetota; class UBA4738; order UBA4738; family HRBIN12; genus JANXVR01. The sequence continues at coordinate 11,064 of JBBRTK010000059.1, read as the reverse complement.
CACGCCTGAGTCATGGCAGGGCTACGGCTTCGGGACCGATCAGGGCAACATCGTCCTGTCCGAGGGAAGTGACCCCACCAAGAGCAACCCGCTCACTTGGGGGGACACCCACCACCCGGCTCTCTCGGAGACCGCTGGTGACTACGACGGTCGCTGGCTCTACATCAATGACCGCGCGAACGGCCGCATCGGCATGATCGACCTTCGGGATTTCAAGACGAAGCAGATCCTCGACGTGCCGAACATCCAGACCTCGCACGGTGGCTGCTTCATCACCCCCAACAGCGAGTACGTCCACATCTCGTCGATGACCCCGGCGGTCGTCGCCACGAAGGGCTACACGTACACCCCACTCAGTCAGTACAAGGACAAGTTCCGCGGGTACTCGACGTGGCTCTCCATCGACCCCAAGACGGGTCGGTTCGACATGGAGAAGAGCTTCCAGATCGAGCTGCCCCCGTACACGCAAGACCTGGCCGATGCCGGCAAGCTCACGAGCTTCGGCCTTGGGTTCATCAACTCCTACAACACGGAGATGGCGATCGGCGGCGACATGCCGGGTGGGCCGGGTCCGTTGGAAGCCACGGCCACGAAGAACGACTACGACTTCCTGCACATCATCGATTGGCAGAAGGCTGAGCAGGTGGCCGGGGCCGGGAAGACCATGACGCTGAACGGGATGAACGTGATCCCGCTGGATGTCGCGGTATCCGAGGGCATCCTTCACTTCGCGCCCGAACCGCGGAACCCCCACGGCGTCGACGTGAGCCCGACCGGTGACTACATCTGTGTGTCGGGCAAGCTCGACCCCAACGCCACCGTGTTCTCGACCGAGAAGATCAAGGCCGCGATCGCGAACCAGGACTACCAGGGCAAGGACCCGTTCGGGGTTCCCATCCTCACCTACGACTCCGTGATGGAGGCGCAGGTGGAGTTGGGTGCCGGACCGCTGCACACGCAATTCGGACCGGAGGGACACGCGTACACGTCACTGTTCGTGGACTCTGCGGTGGCCCACTGGCGACTGGGCGAGAAGGCCGGCGTGCCAGCGGACCAGGCATTCACGCTGGTCGAGAAGCTGCCCGTTCAGTACAACATCGGGCACCTCGTCACGGCCGAGGGAGACACCGTCAATCCCGACGGGGGCTACCTGGTCGCGCTCAACAAGTGGTCGATCGATCGGTTCCCGCCGCTCGGGCCGCTCCACCCGCAGAACTTCCAGCTGGTGGATATCTCGGGCAGCAAGATGCAGATCATGAAGGATATGCCGATCGGGAACGGCGAGCCCCACTACGTGCAGATGATGCACCGCGACAAGCTGAAGAACGTCCTATCCGTCTACCCACCGGGAACCGACCCGATGACGTTCAAGCCCTCGCCGTTCGCAACAGTGGCGGGAAAGGAACGGGTGGATACCAGCGGCAAGGATGTCCACGTGTATATGACGGCTATGCGGTCGCACTACACGCCGGACCTGATCGACGCCAAGGTCGGCGACACCCTGCACCTGCACATCACGAACATCGAGCAGACCCCGGATGCGACCCACGGGTTCGCGATCCCGCAGTACAACATCGAAGCCAGCATCGACCCCGGCGAGGTCGTGAACATCGACCTGCCGCTCAACCGGGAGGGCAACTTCGCCATGTACTGCACGGAGTTCTGCTCGGCGCTCCACCTGGAGATGCAGGGCTGGCTGAACGTCTCACCCAACTAGGAAGAGAGAGGCAACGACATGGGAAGGATACGCATGACACTGGTGGTGATGGTGATCGGTGCGGTCACCATCATCGGGAGCGCGTGCAGCGGCAAGAGCAGCACGGCAGCAGCCCCAAGCTCGGCGGCGACCACGGCGGCGACCACCACGGCAGCACCGACCGAGTCGGAGAGTACGGCCGCCGACAGCGGGGAGATCACCCTCGTAGCCCCGGCGAACGCTTCGACCCTCGGTTTCGAAACAACCGCGGCCACGGCCCCGGCTGGGAAGCCCTTCACGATCACCTTGGAGAACAAAGACCCCGGGATCCCCCACAACGTCGTGCTCTATGCGGGGACGGACATATCGAAGGACCCGGTGTGGGCGCCGAAGGGGAACGCCACGGTGACGGGTGTCGGTGACACCAAGTACGAGATCCCGGCCCTGGACGCGGGCGTGTACACCTTCACCTGCTCCATCCACCCGGCCGTGATGACCGGCACCTTGACGGTGCAGTAGGCAGGCAGAGGAGACGAGGAAGATGGCGGCCGGCGCGGTGATGTCCGATCAGGCGGCGAACGAGGCGAACGGTGCCGAGACGGCTCGGTCCGATCGCACGCTGCGGATCGTGTTCGCCGCGGTGGCCGCCATCCTCGTCATCGCGGCGTGGAAGCTCCCCATCTGGCAGGCGTCGCTGTCCGCGCCGCAGTACCCGCAAGGGCTGAAGCTGTCGGCCTCTGCCGCCGGCGTCACCGGCGACATCCGCGAGATCAACGAACTCAACCACTACGTGGGGATGCAGGCGTACAGCAACGCGGACGCGTGGGAGATGGCGCTCTGGCTCCCCGCGATCCTGCTGGGCTTGATCGGCGTAGCCATCGGTTCTCTGCTCGCAAAGGCGAGCTGGATCGGGAAGCTCGCTCGCCTCGGCCTGTGGCTCATCCCCATCGGGGCGCTGCTCGACGTGCAGTGGCGTCTCTATCAATACGGTCACAGCGTGCAGCCCGACGCACCGATCCGGCTGGATCCGTTCACGCCCCTGGTGGTGGGCCCGACGCACGTCCTGAACTTCACCACCTGGGCCTACCCTGGCCCAGCGCTATGGGCGTTGTTCCTTGCCGCGTACCTCATCACCTTCGGAACGTGGACCGTTCGATACACGCAACGCCGGTGGAACGAACGCGCCCGGTACGATGACTGGGACGACGAGGACGACTGAGTTGCGACGTATCCGGATCGCGGCGCTCCTCCTCCTCGCGGCACTCGCACTGGTGTTCGCGATGCCGGTGTTTGCCACCGGATCACTGGCATCCGGCACGCCGACCGCGGCCTCGCCGATGCCCGGGATGGACGGAGGGTCGATGCCCGCTGCGCATCTGCAGGCGATGATCGACGCGGCGCCGGAGGGCAGCACCGTCTCTGTTCCGGCGGGCACCTACCTGGGGCAGGTGGTGATCGACAAGCCGTTGACGCTGACGGGCCAAGGGATGCCAACGCTGGACGGGCAGGGCGTGAAAGGCTCCGTCCTCACCGTACGAGCGCCCGACGTGAGCGTGTCCGGGTTCATGATCCACGGCAGCGGCGCCGGTCCGATCGGGGCGCCGTCCGGCGTCATGGTTGCCGGCGCCGACCGCGCCCATCTCTCCAACCTCACCATCATGCGGTCGTACATGGGGATCACGGTGCGCGCGGCCACCGGTGTCGTGATCGACCATGTGACGATCGACGGTCCGGCCGAGGCTGCAATCACCGGGGAGCTCCACGCGGTGACCACCAACCCATCGGCCGCGATGAGCGACATGCCCGGCATGGCCTCTAGCCCCTCGGCGCCCGCGCCGGGAGCAACGATCCTGCGCGGCGACGGCGTCTGGCTCTGGAACACCCGGACGGCGACGGTTCGCGACTGCACCATCCGCAACGTTCGTGACGGGGTCTACCTCACGTACGGGGTGGACCCCGTGCTTGAGCGGAACCACATTCTGAACGGGCGCTACGCGGTGCACGACATGTACGCCACAGGTCTGACCCTCGGCGCGAACACCGTGACCGGGAACCTCTCGGGGTTCGTCCTGATGTACGGGGGTCCGGTCGTGATGAAGGACAACGCCATCACCGAATCTGGGAGCGCGGCAACCGGGTACGGCGTCCTGATCATGAACGTGGCGGGCGTCACGATGGACGGCAACCTCATCGCCGACAACCGCGTCGGGCTCCACCTGGACAACGCGGGGCGCACCGGTCCCGAGGGCATGACACTCACGGGCAACACGATCGCGATGAACCAGCTCGGCATGCTCATCTACCCATCGACCGAAGCGGTGTTCACGAAGAACGCGTTCGTCGAGAACACCGACCAGGTCGCACTGGGAGGGGAGGGGACGACCCTCGCCTCCTGGGAGAGCGGAGGGATCGGCAACTACTGGAGCGACTACGGCGGCTACGACGCGAACCGGGATGGGATCGGCGACGTCCCCTATGTTCAGAGCGGCCGGCTCAGCACGCTCCTGGAGCAGAATCCGGATCTCGGCGCGCTGTCCTCGGGGCCGGCGTTCCGGCTGATGAGCGCGGTCTCGGATAAATGGGCGCCGACCCATCCGCTGGTGACCGACCCGCACCCGCTCATGCGCGCTCCCGCCCTGTCGTTCCGCGTGGATCGTCCCGGAGGTGCGGCGCCGCTCTGGATACCGGGTCTTATGTTGGTGGCTGTGAGCCTATGGTTCCTCACGCGCGCCCGGCGTCCCCGCAGGAGGATCGCGCATGGCTGAATCGGCGCTGGAGGTCTCGCACCTGACGAAGGCATTCCGTTCGGGATGGGGGCTGCACGACGTGTCCCTTGACCTGCCGGCGGGCGTGATCGCGGCGCTCGGCGGGCCGAATGGGAGCGGGAAGAGCACGTTGCTCCGGTGCCTGGCGGGGCTCGCGTCCTATGAGGGGGGGGTTCGGGTGGCCGGCCGTCCGCTGACCCGTGAGCCTGCCGTTCGGGAGGCGATCGGCTACCTGCCCCAGACGGTCTCCATGCCCGACCAGGCGACGATCGGCGAGGTCATCGACTTCTTCGCGGATCTTCGCGGGGTCGACCGGGAGACGATCCCACTCCCACAAGGGTTCGTTCGTGATGACGACGATCGGATCGGCATCCTGTCCGGAGGCCAGCGCCACCGCGTCGCGCTGGCGGTGGCGCTCTTGGGGGCGCCGACCCTTCTCCTCTTGGACGAACCGGTGGCGAACCTGGACGAGGAGGGCCGCGAGACGTTCTGGCGCGTGGTCCGCACCCTGCGCGACGAACGAGGCGTGACCGCGATCGTCTCCAGCCCGTCGCCGTCCGAGCTTCGCGGCGTGGCGGACCTCGCGCTCTACATGGACGACGGGCGGCTCGTCCTGCAGGAGGACTTGCGCGGTGACCCGGACAGCGCGCCCGACGATCCCGGCGCCCGATCGAAGGAGACGTGTCCATGAGCGCGACGAACGTCGTGGCGAGCTGGGAGTACCGCAACGCGGTCCGTGCGCGCTGGGTGCTCGTGATGGGCGGGATCTTCGCGCTGATGTGTCTGGCGGTGACGCTACTGGCCTTCCGAACCGTCCGAGACCTGGGTCTCTCGGGTATCGGGCCCGCGTCGGCGACGCTGGTGAATCTCGGCGTGCTGCTCCCGTCGTTGATGGGATTGCTGCTGGGTGCAGGGAGCGTGGTCGGGAACCGGGAAGCGGGCATGCTCTCGATGATGTGCGCCCAGCCCGTCCGGCGTTCGGCCATCCCGACCGGCACGTTCATCGGCCTGACGGGATCGCTGTGGAGCACGCTCGGGATCGGGTTCGGACTCTCGATGCTGGTGCTTGCGGCGGTGGCCAAGTCCGGGGACGTGCCCGCGTTGGTGACGCTGGTCGGTGCCACGTTCGCCGTGGCCGCAGCCAGTGTTTCGATCGGCGTCGCGGTGTCGACCCTGGTGACCAGCCGGGTTCAGGCCGTGTCGATCGCCGTGGGGCTCTGGATCGTCCTTTCTCTGGGGGTGGACCTTGCGCTTGCCGCGCTGGCCCCGTCGGTTCACCTTGGGCCTTCCGGCCTCCTGGCTTCCATCCTGCTGAACCCGCTCGAGGCTGGCCGCATCCTGGCCTTGCTGGGCACGAACTTCCAGGGGACGGCGCTCGGACCGTTCGGTGCCTACCTGCTCAACCTCTTCGGTAAGGTGGGAACGGTGCTCGTCCTCTCCGGTGATCTGCTCCTCTGGGTCGCCGGACCGCTGCTGCTGGCGCGGTGGGCCGTGTCTCGCAAAGATCTGTAGCCCCAGCCGGGCGGAAGGAGCCGACCATGCGGTTGTCGCGAGAGAGCCGCTACGCCGTGCTCGCACTCATGGCGATGGCCATCCATCCTCCGGATACCGTGCTGGATTCCCGCGTTGTCGCCACCGAGTCCGGCCTTCCCGCCGCGTACCTGGCGAAGATCCTCCGGCAACTCGTGGTCGGCGGGGTCCTTCGTTCCCAGCGGGGTCGTGGATTCGCTCTGGCTGAACCGCCGTCGGCGATCACGCTCGGCGGCATCCTGGCCGCGATCGAGGGGCCGGGTGTACTGGACGATCGATGCATCTTCTGGCGAGAGACGTGTTCAGATGGCGAACCGTGTCCGCTTCACTTCAGGTGGCGGGAGCTGCGCCCCGCGGTCGAATCTGCCCTATCGCGGGTGACGCTCGCCGAGATCATCGAGCGTGGCGGGGTGCCGGCGATGTTCACGCTCGGCGTCGCGGAGTCCTAGCGCGGGGTCACGAACCCCGATCGGTATCGATCTCGCCCAGCGGCAGTCCGCCTGACCGGCGCTGGTAGCGTCGGGGCGTGGAGCAACCAGGACAGGCTCACCAGCGCCGGGATGCCGGCGTGGCCGCCCTGGTTCTCACCACGGCCATCTGGTCGGTTCCGCCGCTCATCCTGAAGCAGACCGCGCTTCAACCCCTGGATTTCGCCGCCTATCGGCTCTGGGCCGGCGTGGCGATCTATGCCGTCATGTTCGCCCTGACGGGACGGCGGTTGCGGTGGGCAACGTTGAAGGCCTGCGCGCCCGGCGGTGTGTTGTTCGCCGCCGACGTGGCCCTCTCGTTCACGGCGTTCCGGCTCACCAGCATCGCGGACGCCACGATCATCGGTTCGATCGCGACCGTGGCCATCATCATCGGAGCAGCACGATGGTTCGGGGAGCATCTCGAGCACAAGGACCTCTGGTTCGTCGCAGGGGCGCTGTTCGGGGTGGCAGCCGTTGCGATCGGGTCTAGGGGGAGCTCGAGCTTCAGCCTGGCGGGAGATCTCTACGCGGTCGTCGGCATCTTCTCGTGGACCGGGTACTGGCTGTTCTCCAAGAAGGCTCGAGCGAACGCCACGGCCCTCGAGTACATGGCCACCGTGATGCTGGTCGCCGCCATCGTGATGACCGCGTTAGTACCACTCACCGGGCATGCGCTGACCCCGCCGCGCGGAGCCGACTGGTTCCGTATATGGGGCGTTGCGCTCTTCGCGGGGGCGGTTGGGCACAGTTTGGTCGCCTGGTCGCATCAACACGTGCCGGCCTGGTTGGGCGCCCTCGTCCTACAGTGCCAGCCTGCAGTCTCAACAACGCTGGCGTGGATCGTGCTCCACGAATCGGTCGGACCGCTCACCGCTGCCGGCGGCGCGCTGGTGATCGGTGCCACGGCGACCCTCGTCGTTCGCGCGGGACGCCGTGACCCGGCCGGGTTCGACGAACCGGAGCCGACCACTCCCGTCGCGTAGCGACAACGATCCAGCAGGCTCGCCGCCACGGAAAGTCTCCTAGGGTGCGCGCGGGGATGAGACGAAGCCCGAGGCAACATGCGACTCGTCGCAGAACGGCATGGTGGCGCTTTGTCCGCACCGGCAGAGCTTGATGCGCGTCCCCAGATGGTCGGCCTTGGTCTGCCCGCCGAGGTCGTAGGGGTTCCCGTCCACGTCCCGCACCACGACCGGCCCGTAGACCTTGTACGACCCGTCGGGACGAACGTGGATCTCAACGGCGTCCGCTGCCGCACTGGACTCGTCGCTTCCGTCCTGCTTGCGCACCTCGTGAGACTACCTCTGCCGCGCGGCCCTGCAGCCGGCCTGGGGCGCTGCTATACAGTGCCGAGACGTGCTGCTCGACCTTGAAGCCGGGCGGTGAACACGGGAGCGATGATGGACCGCGAGCGCGAAGCGAAGCTGTCGGCGGCACCCGCCTTCCGGATGCCATCGTTCGCCGACCTCGGTCCGGACGTTGCGGCGAGAACGCTCCCGCCGCAGCGGCTGGAGACGACGTATTTGGATACCGACGACGTGCGGCTGGCTCGGTGGGGGGTGAGCCTTCGCCACCGGGCCGGCCAAGGGTGGACCGTCAAACTGCCGAACGAGGGATCGGGCTCGCTGATCGTGCGGCCCGCGCTGGTGTTCCCGGGCGGAGCCGACGATCCACCCGCCGCCGCCGTCGACCTGGTCCGGGCGTTCGCACGCACCGGCGACCTCCGGCCGGTGGTGCGGCTGCGGACCGTTCGCCGCTGCGTCGTGCTCAGCGGCACCGACGATGTCGTACTGGCGGAGATCTCGGACGACGAGGTCTCGGTGTACGCCTCGTCTCGGCTGGCCGCTCGCTTCCGGGAGCTGGAAGTGGAGATAGGCGAGGCCACGCCGGCCGCACTGCTCGACTCGCTGGTGAGCTCGCTCCGCTCAGCCGGCGCGGGCCCGGCGGAAGCGGCATCGAAGTACCTCCGAGCGATCGGTCCGAGGGGGCTGGACCCATCCGACCCCGCCCCCGTCCAGCTCGGCGCGGCGCCGACGGCCGCCGACGTCCTTAGCGCCTCGTTCGTGACATGGACGAGGCACCTGATCCGGTTCGATCCCGAGGTTCGGTTGGGAGAGGACCCGGAGGGTGTTCACCAGATGCGCGTGGCTGCTCGTCACCTGCATTCGTTGCTCCATACGTTCGGACCGCTGACCGAGACGTCGTGGCGCGCCTCGATCTCAGGTGAACTGGCTTGGCTTGCGCGGACGCTCGGCGCACACAGAGACGCTGATGTGATGACTGAACGGCTGACCCTCCTGATCGCGAAGATCCCCGACGAGGACCGCGAGTCGCTCGTGAAGGCCGGGATCGACCGTGCGCTGATCCGCAGCCGCGACACGGCGCGTGCGCGGGCGCTGCGGGCTCTTCGCAGCGGACGCTACGCCACGCTCCTCGACCGACTGGTGGAAGGGGCGGCTGTGCCCGCCCTCACGGAGGTCCCGGCCAGGGGATCCGCCTCGCTCACCACCCTCGCGGAGTCCCAGTGCGGCGAACTCCACAAACGCGCTCGCGCGGCGAAGGAGGCAACCGAGCTCAAACGCTTCCACCGGATCCGCATCGAGGCGAAGCGGTGCCGGTACGCGGCCGAGGCACTGGAGCCGGTCGTGGGCAAGCGCGCAAGGGCGTTCGCCGAGGCGGCGGCGGGGCTGCAGACCGTGCTCGGGGAACAGACCGACGCCGTGGTCATGGAGAACTGGATCAGAGCCTGGGCGGCGGAGCCGGAGCGCGAGGCGGAGGTGGCATTCGCCGCCGGCGCGATCGCACAGATCGAGCGTGAGCGTGCGGCCCGGGCGCGCAGCGAGTGGCGGAAGGCGTGGAAGCGTCTGGCCAAGATGCCGCAGCCGTCCGACTGGTAGAGAGCAGACCCGCCGCTAGTCTGGAGCGACCATGCCCATCATCGATGTGTCGGATGTGTCCTATGCCCTGCCGGGCGGGTGGACGCTGTTCGACGGGGTGACGTTCCGCGTGCCTGAGGGTCATCATGCTGCGCTGGTCGGCCCCAACGGCATCGGGAAGACCACGCTGCTCAAGGTGCTCGCCGGCGTGGAACCTGCGGGCGCCGGCAGCGCGATGAACGTCGACGGCAGGTTGGGCTACATGCGTCAGTTCGTTGCGACTCCCGCCGAGCCGACGAGCATCCGAGATTTCCTGGTCTCCTTCGCGGAGCGGCCGCTTGCCCAGGCAGGTGCGGCCCTCAAGGCGATGGAGCTGCGCCTCGCGGGCGGCGACGCGTCGCACGACGCGCAGCTCGCCTACGCGCACGCGCTGGCCGAGTGGGACGAGGCCGGTGGTTACGTCGCCGAAGTGCTGTGGGATACGTGCACGGTTGCCGCGTTCGGAGTGCCGTACGCCACAGCCGCAGACCGGCCGGTGGACACGCTCAGCGGAGGCGAGCAGAAGCGCCTCGCCCTGGAGGTGCTCTTCCGTTCGCCGTTCGACCTGCTGTTCCTGGACGAGCCGGACAACTACCTGGATATCGCGGGCAAGACATGGCTGGAGGACCAGATCTCCCGAAGCCCGAAGACGATCCTGTTCGTGAGCCACGACCGGGCGCTGCTTGCGGGGACCGCAACCAGGGTGGTTACGTTGGAGGCCCACGGGGCGTGGGTGCATCCGGGGGGGTACGCCACCTACGCGGAGGAACGCGAAGCACGCTTGGAGCGCATCGACGAGGAGCACCGCCGGTATAACGAGAAGCACGCGCAGCTCATCGCCTACATGAAGGAGATGAAGCGAAAGGCCGCCTACAACGATGGGATGGCCAGCCGCGCCCGCGCAGCCGTCACCCGCGTGCGGATGTTCGAGGAACGCCAGGCGCCGCCGGAGAAGGCCGCCACCCAGAACGTGAAGATGTCGATCGACGGCGGGCGCACCGGCAAGCTCGCGCTGCGCGTCCGCGCCTTCGGGCTCCCCGGGCTCATCGAGTTCTTCAACGCCGAGCTCTACTTCGGCGAACGTGTCGGCGTCATCGGCCCCAACGGAACGGGGAAGACCCATTTCCTCCGGCTGCTGGCGGGAGAGGATGTGGCGCACACCGGGGAGTGGCAGCTCGGCGCCCGCGTCCGGCCCGGACTGTTCGCACAGCTGCACCATCGGCCGGAGTTGGCCGGCGTGGCGGTGCTCGAGGTGCTCCGCAAGACGGGCATGAGCATGAGCGAGGCCATGAGCACCCTGAAGCGCTACGAGCTCGAACGCGCATCCGGGAACCCGTTCGAGCTGCTGAGCGGCGGGCAGCAGGCGCGCTTCCAGCTGCTCCTGATGGAGATCGAGAGCCCGACCATGCTTCTGCTGGACGAACCGACCGACAACCTGGACGTTCACTCCGCGGAAGCGCTGGAGGATGCGCTGAGCCGATATGAGGGAACCGTGGTGGCCGTCACTCACGACCGATGGTTCATGCGGTTGATGGACCGCTTCCTCAGTTTCGAACAGGATGGCTCGGTCCGTGAACTTCTCGAATCGCCCTACGCGACCGGATAGCCCGCGGGCATGATGTAGGGCATCCGGGGGATTTGACCCGAACGGCCTTCGCAGTTCCAAGGTCCGCTCAACGCCGCCACTC
>JBBRTK010000058.1:0-12667 GCA_038244455.1 Actinomycetota bacterium | reverse complement strand
TCGGCGTCTCCCGCTTCCTCCCGTTCTTCGGGGACATGAACCATGCGAGCCCGGAGCCGCTAGCGGCGGTCGTGACCTGCTCACTTATGGTCGGGCTGGGGGTCATCGACGACAAACGGGGTACGAGCGCCCTGGCCAAGCTCACCGCCCAGATCTTCATCGGAGGGGTTCTCATCCTGCTCGGGGTTCAGGTGATCTACTTCTGGCTTCCGACCGCGGGCATCGTGTACGTCGGTTCGGACCTGGCCGTCCCGCTCACCATCGTGTGGGTCGTTGCCGTCTGCAACGCGGTGAACCTGACGGACGGGCTGGATGGTCTCGCGGCAGGGATGGTGGGGATCGCCGCGACCGCGTTCTTCGTGTACATGGTCCGCACGCCCGGGATCTTCGGGTTGGCGTCCTCGGCAGGGCTGCTCTCTTCGATCACCGCCGGGGTGTGCCTGGGTTTCCTTCCGTGGAACTTCCACCCGGCGAAGATCTTCATGGGGGACACCGGGTCGATGTTCTTGGGCATGCTGCTGGCCATCGCCACCATCTCCGGCGTCGGTCGCAACGAGGTCCCCCCCGGAGGCGGGGACCTCGCCGTTATCGCCATCCCTATCCTCACCCCGTTGCTCGTGCTGTTCGTGCCGTTCCTGGATGTGGCTCTGGCGATCGTCAGGCGGGTACGCCGGGGGCAAGGGATCGGGCACGCCGACAAGGAACATCTGCATCACCGCCTCATGGACATCGGGCATTCTCACCGGCAAGCGGTCTTGCTCATGTACCTATGGACCGGCCTGATCGCGGTGAGCGGTCTGGCGGTGGGGTTCATCAACGGCCGTCTGGTTGTGGGGTTGGTGATGATGGCCGCGGTGGCGTTGTTCCTGGTCACGGCCTTGCCACGGCTGGCTGAGCGGCCCAAGGATGGGTCCGTGCCCCCGTCGAACGGCAGCGGCGGCGCCGACACAGCGGGGTAGACCAACTAGCCGGTCAAGCCCGCCCCCTTGTCCGTTCCGTACAAGTAGTGAAAGATGAGTCTCCACTCTCGGGAGTTCTCCTCTCGAGAGAGAGGGTGATAATCGCTGCCGCCGTGTGGCATCATGCCGCCGCAGGCGAGCGAGGGGGTGACTGTGCCGGAAGTTGACGTGCGCCTTGACCGCGTCTCCAAGCTGTTCGGAGACACGGCTGCGGTGGACGACCTTTCCCTTGATATCCAAGAGGGCGAGTTCTTCTCCATGTTGGGCCCGTCTGGCTGTGGGAAGACCACGACCCTGCGGATGATCGGCGGGTTCGAGGAGCCGACCTTCGGGACGGTCTTCCTGGGCGGCCGCGACGTGACCGACCTCCCGCCGTACAAGCGTGATGTGAACACGGTTTTCCAGTCCTACGCCCTATTCCCGCACCTGGACGTCTATGAGAACGTGGCGTTCGGGCTGCGACGGAAGAAGGTCGCCAAGGACGAGGTGGACAAGCGCGTGCGCGCGGTCATGAAGCTCGTCGACCTGGTCGGGTTCGAACGGCGGAAGCCGCCGCAGATGTCGGGGGGCCAGCAGCAGCGCGTCGCACTGGCCCGGGCTCTGGTGAACCAGCCGAAGGTTCTCCTGCTGGACGAACCGCTCGGCGCGCTCGACCTCAAGCTCCGCAAGCAGATGCAGCTGGAGCTCAAGCGCATCCAGCAAGAGGTGGGGATCACGTTCATCTACGTGACCCACGACCAGGAAGAGGCCATGACCATGTCTGACCGCTTCGCCGTGATGCGCCATGGCAAGATCGAACAGATCGGCGGTCCCGAAGAGGTGTACGAGAGTCCCGCCACCGAGTTCGTGGCGGGCTTCCTGGGCGCCTCGAACATGCTGGATGGCGAGATCAAGGAATCGGGGAATGGCCTCACCTCGATCGTTCTGGCCACCGGCGGGCTCATGTACGCGACCAGCTCCCGTATCGCCGCGGGGATCGGACCCACGGTGAAGGTGGGGGTCCGGCCGGAGAAGATCCGCATCGTCGCCGACGACGGAGTCGACCCGTCGGAGCGGAACTCGGTCACCGGGTTGCTTCGCATGTCCACCTACATCGGTGTGAACTACCAGTACAAGGTTGACGGTCCCGGTGGCGTCTCGCTGACGGTGTACGAGCAGAACCTGGGAACGGCGGAGACGCGTCCCCAGCCAGGACAGAAGGTCCGGTTGGAGTGGCTGCCGGAGCACACGTTCGTGGTGGAGCCGTCGGCTTCCCCGCTATCGCAGGAGGAGGAAGAGGAATGACCGAGCGCAACGACGACCTGTTCAAGGATCCGTCCTTCATCAGGGGTATGACCCAGAAACGCCTCTCGCGAAGGGACGTCTTCAAGTACGCAGGCATCGGCGCCGGGGCGCTGTCGATGTCATCGATCCTCGCAGCCTGCGGTGGCAACAGCAGTTCGAGTGCGGTCATCCCAGGCGGCTCCGGAAGCGCGAACATGTTCTCGGGTAAGCCGAACGGAGTTGTGAACTTCGCGAACTGGCCCTACTACATCGACAAGGCGAAGGACGCGAGCGGCCAGCTCACGCACCCTTCGCTCGATCTGTTCACGCAGAGCACGGTGAGCACGGACCTGCCGAAGGGCATCCAGGTCAACTATCGCGAAGTCATCCAGGCGAACTCGTCGTTCTTCGGCAAGATCCAGCCGTCGCTGGCGGCGGGGGAGCCTACAGGGTGGGACATCATCGTCATCACGAACGGTGAGACCCTGACCAAGCTGGTGCAATCCAACTACCTGGTGCCGCTGCCGACGGATATGCGTCCCAACTTCGACGCGAACGCGAGTGACGCGGTGAAGGACCCGGCGTACGACCCCGGGAACAAGCTCACAATGGCCTGGCAGTCGGGCCTGACCGGCATCGGCTGGGACCCCAAGCAGGTCGCCGCCCTTCGCCCGGCCAACCCCACCATCACCTCGATCGAGGACCTGTTCGACCCGGCGTTCGCCGGTAAGGTGGGGATGTTCGGTGACAACCAGGACCTGCCGAACTTCGTCCTACTGGCGCTCGGGGTGGACCCGGAGACCAGCACACCGGCGGACTGGCAGAAGGCCGCGGACAAGCTCACGGCTCAGCGCCCGAACGTCCGTGCCTACTACGAGCAGAACTACATCAACGCGCTCAACAACGGCGACGTGGCCATCACCATGGCGTGGTCCGGCGACATCTTCCAGTCGAACCTCTCCGGTGCGGCCACCGGGCTCCAGTTCACCGTGCCCACGCAGGGCGCGATCATCTGGACCGACAACATGTGCATCCCGGTCGGCGTGCAGAACCCGGTCGACGCCATCATGATGATGGACTTCGTCTACAAGCCGGACGTCCAGGCGCTCATCGAGGAGTACAACGGGTACATCTGTCCCGTGCCGGCATCACAAGCCATCATCGCGAAGACCGACCCGCTCACCGCGAAGAGCCCGCTCGTCTTCCCGCTGGCGAGCGAGATGTCGAACTTCCACACGTATCGCGTCCTGGATGAGAACGAGCAGCTGCAATGGAACGCGCTGTTCGAGCCCATCTACCAGGGTTGATGGTCGCAACCGACACAGAAGAGGTGGAATGAGCGACACCGGCGTCCCCAATATCGACCAGATCCTCAAGGCCGGTTTCGATTTCGGGAACACGGGGACGCCGGTTCGTCGCAAGCCGAACCGGCGGAAGGCGTCGGTGCCATACTTCCTGGCCGGGCCGGCCGTGGTCTGGCTCGGCGTCTTCTTCCTGCTGCCGACCGTCTACATGTTCACGGTGTCGCTCAACACGGGGTTCCTCGGGCCGGGCATGCACTTCGCATGGAAGTGGAGCAACTATCCGGACATGCTCAGCGTCTACAGCCCTCAGCTGATCCGAGCGGTGGAGTACGCGCTGGCGGCGACGATCATCACGCTGCTGATCGGGTATCCCGTGGCGTATTGGATCTCCTTCTACGGGGGCAAGAGGAAGAACGTGTTCTTGCTCCTGCTCCTGGTTCCGTTCTTCGTCTCCTTCGTCCTGCGCACGTACCAGTGGGCGTTCCTGTTGTCGGATCAGGGGATCGTTGTGAGCACGCTGCGTAGGTTGGGGTTGGTGGGCAACAGCTTCCACATCACGGGCACCGGGTACGCCGTCATCTTCGGCATCGCCTACAACTACCTGCCGTTCACCGTTCTGCCGCTGTATGTCGCCCTTGAACGGATCGAACCCCGGCTCTTGGAGGCCGGCCGCGACCTCTACGCCGACCGCAAGACCACCTTCCTCAAGGTCGTGTGGCCGCTCGCCCTTCCAGGGGTGTTCGCGTCGTTTCTGCTGACCTTCGTTCCGGGCGTTGGGGACTTCATCAACTACCAATACCTGGGCGGCCCCGAGAACGGGATGATCGGCAACAACATCCAACATCTGTATATCGACTTCTTCGACTACCCCCACGGCGCGGCGTTGTCGTTCGTCTTGATGGCCGTGCTCCTGGTGGGCGCGAGCCTCTACGCCCGCGCGCTCGGTACCGATGCCGTGATGGAGGCGACGGCAGCATGAGCTCGGCCACGGCCCCCGCGATCGGAGCTTCGGCCGCCGCCGCGCCGCCGCGGCGAGGCCACGGCCGAAGGTGGACCAGCTACTTCCTCCCGGCCTTCACCGCGACAGTGATCTTCTACCTGATCATCCCCGTGATCGTGATGATCGTGTTCGCGTTCAACAACCCGCCAGGCAGGATCAACCTCCGCTGGGTCGGGTTCACCACCAGCAACTTCACGAACATCTTCGCCAACACCCAGATCATCGCGGCGATCAAGCTGTCGTTGGAGATCGCCGTCACCTCGTCTGCGATCTCCACTGGGATCGGGGCGCTCCTGGGTCTCGCGTTGGGGCGGTACCGGTTCCGGGGGTCCGGCGCCGTGAACTACCTGGTGTTCCTCGCGATCGCCTCACCCGAGATCGTCTTGGGTACATCGCTCCTCACGATGTTCGCAACCGTGTTCAAGTTCATCCCGATCGGCCCCACGACGATCGTCATCTCCCATGTCATGTTCTCGATCTCGTTCGTCGCGGTAACGGTTCGCGCTCGGGTCCTCGGCTTGAATCCGCAGTTGGAGGAGGCCGGGCAGGACCTCTTCGCCAACCCCGTCACGACGTTCCGGCTGGTCACGTTCCCTCTCCTGCTTCCCGCGATCATGGCGGGATTCCTGCTGTCGTTCGCGCTCTCGGTCGACGACTTCGTCATCACGTACTTCGTATCGGGCTCGGCCACGACCTTCCCGCTGCTGATCAACGGATCCGCGAAGACCGGCCTCACGCCCGACTTCAACGTCATCGGGACCTTCCTATTCACCGGCGGGGTCTTGATCGCCGTGCTGGCCTCGCTCGCGCCGATCTACACGTCCAAGCGGGACGCGAGGCGGCTGGCGCAGGACCTGCAACTGGCCGCTCGGGCGAAGGCTGCAGAAGCCGCCGAGGCGCGGCCTGCCTGATCGTGGGCGCGCCCTGTTCGTGAAAGTTTTCACAAGCGCACGAGAAAACGGCTGCTGACCTGCGGAAACAGTTTTGACGACTTCTTCACGCGGCACCTATACTTTGCGCGCTCATGCCGGGACGCCACTCAGGGGAAGCGTGGAGGGAAGCGAACCAGGCCTGGAGCATCACCGGAACCCTCTTGGCTGGCATCTTGGTCTGGGGTGGGGCCGGGAAGCTCTTGGACCATTGGCTCGGCTTCGAAGCGCTGTTCACTCCGATCGGCATGTTGGTGGGGATGTTCACGTCCATCTGGCTGGTGTATTGGCGATACGGAAGGCTCCATGACTGACCGACCCGAGATCGAGATGGTTCGCCGGGCTCTCGTCCCCACAGCGTTTGCCTTCGTTGTTGCGACGACGGCTGCCTGGGCGATCGCGGGACCGCGCGCGGGGGTTTCGGCAGCCCTCGGCGTCATCGTCGTAGCGGCGAACTTCGCGGCGCACGGCTGGTCGCTTGCGTGGGCTTCCAAGATCTCGATCCCCGCCGTGCAGGCGGCAGCGCTCGGGGGCCTCGTGGTTCGGATGGCGGTGATCGTCGGCCTGCTGTTCGTGCTTCGGTTGTTCGGCTGGTTCTCTGCGACGGCGTTCGTGCTGACGGTCGCGCCGGCCACCATGCTCCTCCTCGCGTACGAGGCCCGGCTGGCGATCCGCGGTGTGGGCGCCGTGCTCCAGATCCCCGCCGACCCGGCAGCGGTACGCGCCGCCGCCGTGCTGGCCGCGCAGGAGGCTCACTAGATGCTCGGCTCGCTCCTCCACGGTATCTCGAAGCCCCCAGGGGGCTTCCTCCCCCCGGACACCTCGATCTTCGACTACACCAAGAGCTGCATCATCGGCAGTGGCCCCGCCTGCGTGACGAAGGTCTCGCTCCTCATGCTCCTGTCCGTGGTGATCATCTCGGCCCTGTTCCTGGCCGCGTTCCGCAAGCCGAAGCTCATCCCCACCGGGATCCAGAACGCGATGGAAGCGATCGTCGACTTCATCCGCGACGGGATCGCGCTGGAGGTCATGGGGCCGGCCGGTCTGGCCTACGTCCCGTTCTTCACGACGATCTTCGTATTCGTGTGGGTGAACAACGTGTTCGGGATCATCCCGGGGATCCAGTTCCCGACGACGTCGCGGATGGCCATCCCGCTCATGCTCGCCGTGCTGGTCTGGCTTGTCTTCAACATCGCGGGCATCAAGGCGCAGGGCGGCGGGCACTACCTCAAGAGCGTGCTGTTCCCGCCTGGGGTTCCCAAGCCCATCTACATCCTGGTCACGCCCATCGAGTTCGTCTCGGTGTTCCTGCTGCGGCCGCTCACCCTGTCCGTCCGGCTCCTGGCGAACATGATCGCCGGGCACCTGATCCTCACGATCTTCTTCCTGGGAACGTGGTACCTGCAGTTCAAGATCGTCACCATCCCGTTCGCGGCGGCCTCGTTCGCACTCGGGACGTTCATGACCGCCTTCGAGGTTCTGGTGGGCCTGTTGCAGGCCTACATCTTCACGCTCTTGACCGCCGTCTACATCTCCGGGGCCACCAGCTCCGAGCACTAAGGAGGAATGGCAATGACCGCACTTTCACTGCTCGCAGCTGCGACCATCGGTACGCCGATCGGCCAAGGACTCATCTACGGCCTCGCGGCCATCGGCCCCGGCATCGGCATCGGGTTCCTGGTGGGCAAGTCCGTTGAAGCCATGGCCCGTCAGCCCGAGTCCGCAGGCCAGGTCCGCACGACGATGTTCCTGGGGATCGCCTTCGTCGAGGCGCTCGCACTGCTGGGCTTCGTCCTTACCTTCCTCGTCAAGTAAAGGGGACCGCGCATGCTGCACGCAGTAGCGCTGATCGCCGCCGAGGCGAAGAATCCGATCCTGCCGGATCCGGCTGAACTCATCTACGGCACCATCGCCTTCCTCTTGGTGTTCGGTGTCATCGCGAAGTTCGCGTTCCCCGCCCTGAACAAGATGCTCGCCGAACGGACCGCCAAGATCCAGGGTGAGATGGAGAAGGCCGAGTCCACCCGCGGTGAGGCCGACCAGGTCCTGACCGAGTACCGCGCGAACCTGGCCGGGGCACGGGATGAGGCCAACCGGATCATCGAAGAGGCCCGCAAGACCGCCGATCAGCTGCGCCGCGACATCCAGGCCAAAGCTGAACAGGAGTCCCAGGCCACCGTCGCCCACGCGCAAGAGGAGATCCGGGCCGAGCGCGACCGCGTGTTCGCCGAGCTGCGGACCCAGGTCGGCGACATCGCCGTCGAGCTGGCCGGCCGCGTCGTGGGGCAGTCCTTGGACAAGTCCGCGCACGAACGTCTGATCGACGAGTACATCGACCAGGTGGCCTCCAGCGGGAACGGGAGCTGAGTTGACCAAGGAGTCGTTGGTCGCCGGCTACGCCGACGCGGTGCTCGCCATCGCCGAAGCCGAGGGTGCGCTGGGCAAGGTCGAGGACGAGCTGTTCGCGTTCGCCCGGGCCATGGAGGCCAACGGAGCGCTCCGCGAAGCCCTCACCGACGCGGCCCTGCCGGCCGAGAACCGCAAGGCCGTCATCCGTGACCTGCTCAACGACCGGGCCCACCCTGTGACCATGAACCTCATCGGGTTCCTGGTGGAGTCGGGCCACGCGCGTGACCTCGGGGCCATCGCGGACGCGGTCACCGCCCTCGCCGCCGAGCGGCGCCGTCACGAGGTCGCCGAGGTTCGGACCGCGGTCGATCTCACGGACGCCCAGCGCGAACGGATCGCCGCAGCGCTGGCCCAGGCCACGGGCCACGACATCGAAGTCAAGGTCATCGTCGACCCGACGGTGGTCGGGGGTCTGGTGGCCCGCGTGGGCAACGAGGTCTTCGACGGCTCGGTTGCGAGCCGCCTCACGAACGCCAAACAGCAACTAGGGAGCTAACGCGATGGCATCGAACCTGATCGACCCGGCAAGCATCGCCGCGGCCCTGCGCAAGAACGTCGAGAGCTACACGCCCTCCATCGACCGCGAGGAGGTCGGCCGCGTCATCGAAACCGGTGATGGCATCGCGCGCGTCTCGGGCCTTCCGCAGGCGATGGCGAACGAGCTGCTCGAGTTCCCCGGCGGGATCCTCGGCGTGGCCTTCAACCTGGACGAACACGAGATCGGCTGCATCATCCTCGGAGACGCCTCGCATATCGAGGAGGGCGACCCGGTCAAGCAGACGGGCCGCATCCTCTCGATCCCCGTCGGTGACGGGTTCCTTGGGCGCGTCGTGGACGCGCTCGGGCGTCCGATCGACGGCAAGGGCGCGATCGCCTCCACCGAATCCCGGAACCTGGAGGTCCAGGCGGCGAACGTGGTCAGCCGCCAGCCGGTAAAGGAACCCCTCTACACCGGCATCACGGCCATCGACGCCATGACGGCCATCGGCCGCGGACAGCGTCAGCTCATCATCGGAGACCGGCAGACCGGCAAGACCGCGGTGGCCATCGACGCGATCATCGCTCAGCGCGAACTGTGGGGCACCGACCGTCAGGTCAAGTGCATCTACGTGGCCATCGGCCAGAAGGCGTCCACCGTCGCGGAGGTCGTCGAAACCCTCCGCGAGAACGGCGCCCTGGAGTACACGACCATCGTGAACGCGGCCGCGTCGTCCCCGGTGCCGTTCCAGTACCTGGCTCCCTACGCGGGTGCGGCGCTCGGCGCCTACTGGATGTACAACGGCGAGGCGTCGCTGATCATCTACGACGACCTATCCAAGCAGGCCACCGCCTATCGCACGCTGTCGCTGCTCCTTCGTCGTCCCCCGGGCCGCGAGGCATACCCCGGTGACGTGTTCTACCTACACTCGCGCCTGCTGGAGCGCGCCGCGAAACTGAACGACGAGTTGGGCGGCGGTTCGCTGACGGCGCTCCCCATCATCGAGACCAAGGGCGGCGACATCTCCGCGTACATCCCAACGAACGTCATCTCGATCACCGACGGGCAGATCTTCCTTGAGCCCGAGCTGTTCTTCTCCGGGGTCCGTCCCGCGATCAACGTCGGCGTCTCGGTGAGCCGCGTCGGCGGAGCCGCGCAGATCAAAGCGATGAAGAAGGTCGCGGGACGCCTGCGGATCGACCTGGCGCAGTACCGGGCCCTGGAGGCGTTCGCGCAGTTCGGTTCGGAGCTGGACAAGGCTTCGCAGCAGCAGCTCGCGCGCGGGGCCCGCGTGATCGAGGTGCTGAAGCAGCCGCAGTATCAGCCTGCGCCGGTGGAGAAGCAGGTGGTGTTCATCTACACCGCCACCGGTGGGTTCATCGACGAGTATCCGGTCGAGGACGCGAAGCGGTTCGTGCTCGGGTTCGGGGACTACCTGGAGACGCGGAATCCGGAGATCCTCTCGGCCATCCGCACCACCGGGGACATGTCGGCCGAGACGGAGAGCGCGCTCAAGGCGGCGATCGAAGCCTACGCTGCGACGTTCGTGCCCACGTCCACCGGGCCGGGCTCTGAGGCGGCGCTGGGGGAGACGACACCTCCGGACGAGGTCAAGAAGGATGTCGGCTGGGACCGGATGTCATCGGTTAACGAAGAGGCAACCCCGCGGCCACATATCCCGAGCCCGGGCGAGGCTCGCGCCGAGTTCGAGGGGAAGGCGGGGCCCGCCGGCGCGGCCGGCGCTCCCTTCCCGGGCTAACCGATGGGGGCAAAACTCCGCGTCGTTCGTCGCAGGATCAAGTCGGTCCAGTCGACGATGAAGATCACCAGAGCGATGGAGCTGATCGCGTCCTCGCGCATCGTGCGCGCGCAGGCCCGGGTGGAAGCGTCGCGGCCCTACGCCTCGCAGCTGACCAGCGCCATGGAGGATCTGGCGCGCCAGGCCGGCTCGTTGAACCACCCCTTGCTGGAGGCCCGCGAACACCCCACCAAGGTCGGGGTGTTCGTGGCCACGTCCGACCGGGGCCTTGCCGGCTCCTACAACTCGAACGTGATGAAGATCGCCGAGACGACGATCGCGTCGGTGCGGGCCCGCGGACTGGAGCCGGTGGTGTATGTCTGCGGGAAGAAGGGTGTCGGCTACTTCCGGTTCCGCGGGGTGCCGATGCGCGCGGAGTGGCAGGGTTTCAGCGAGGTCCCGCCGTACGACAAGGCGGAGGAGATCGGCCGCCGCCTCATCGAGGACTTCGCGGCCGGGGAGATCGACGAGCTGTACTGCGCGTACACGGACTTCCGCTCGGCCTTCACGATGCGCGCCACGGAGAAGCGGTTCCTGCCGATCGCCCCCGAGGAGGTTGGCGGCGCGAAGAAGAAGGTCGCCCATGCGGAGTACCTGTTCGAGCCCGCGCCGGCGCAGATCCTGGACCACCTGCTGCCGCAGTACCTGATCACCAAGGTCTACGCGGCGCTGCTCGAGTCGGCGGCGTCGGAGAACGCCGCGCGCCGCCGCGCGATGAAGGCTGCGACGGAGAACGCAGAAGAGATCATCAAGGTGCTGACCCGGCAGGCGAACCGCGCCCGCCAGGATGAGATCACGACGGAGATCATGGAGATCGTCGGCGGGGCCGAGGCCCTGTCGGGCGCATCAAAGGAGTAACCGATGCCAGCTGAGCACGAGAACATCAACGGGAAAGTCGTACGGGTGATCGGCCCGGTCATCGACGTGGAGTTCCCTCCATCCGAACTGCCGGAGATCAACACGGCGTTGAAGGTCGACGTGACGCTGGGAGGGCAGACCACGACGATCACCTGTGAGGTCGCCCAGCACATCGGTGGCGGCCAGATCCGCGCGATCGCGCTGAAGCCGACCGATGGGATGGTCCGGGGGGCACCCGTGGTCAACACGGGCTCGCCGATCACGGTGCCGGTGGGCTCGGGCGTCCTGGGGCACGTGTACAACGTGCTCGGCGAACCGCTCGACACCACGATGGATCAGATCACGGCGAGCGACTACTGGCCCATCCACCGCGACAGTCCTCCGTTCGACGAGCTGGAGCCGAAGTCCGTGATGCTGGAGACCGGCATCAAGGTCATCGACCTCCTGGAGCCGTACGTGCAGGGCGGCAAGATCGGGATGTTCGGCGGTGCCGGGGTGGGCAAGACCGTCATCATCCAGGAGATGATCCGCCGTCAGGCCGAGCAGCACGGTGGCGTGTCCGTGTTCGCGGGCGTGGGGGAGCGGACCCGCGAGGGGAACGACCTCTTCCTGGAGATGCAGGAATCTGGCGTGCTGGAGAAGACCGCGCTGGTCTTCGGCCAGATGGATGAACCGCCCGGCGTCCGGCTGCGCGTGGCGCTGTCGGCCCTGACCATGGCCGAGTACTTCCGCGATGTGGAGCGCAAGGACGTGCTCCTGTTCGTGGACAACATCTTCCGCTTCACCCAGGCTGGGTCCGAGGTTTCCACGCTGCTCGGCCGGATGCCGAGCGCGGTGGGCTACCAGCCGACCCTGGCCGACGAGATGGGCGTGCTCCAGGAGCGGATCACCTCGACGAAGGGCCGCTCGATCACATCGCTCCAGGCCATCTACGTGCCTGCCGACGACATCACCGACCCGGCGCCACACACGGCGTTCGCGCACCTGGACGCGACGACAGTGCTCAGCCGTGACATCGCTTCGCTAGGTATCTACCCGGCGGTGGACCCGCTGGACTCCACCAGCCGGATCCTGGACGCCCGTTACGTGGGCCAGCCGCACTACGACGTCGCGCGCCGGGTGCAGGAGATCTTGCAGCGCAACAAGGACCTGCAGGACATCATCGCGATCCTCGGCGTGGACGAACTGTCGGAAGAGGACAAGGTGATCGTGTCGCGCGCCCGCCGGATCCAGCTGTTCCTGTCGCAGCCGTTCTTCGTGGCGGAGCAGTTCACGGGGATCCCGGGGAAGTACGTGCCCGTCGACGAGACGATCGCGTCGTTCAAGGGTCTATGCGAGGGCGACTACGACCACCTTCCCGAGCAGGCGTTCCTGTTGGTCGGCGGTATCGAAGAGGCCGTCGAGAACGCGAAGAAGATGGAAGCGGCCTGATGCCGGTCGAGGTTCACATCGTCACGCCGGAGCGTGAGGTTTGGTCGGGCGAGACCCCGCTCCTGATCGCGCGCGGCGTCGATGGGGAGGTCGGGATCCAGGCAGGGCACATGCCCATCCTGGTCCAACTGGCCGTCGGGGTCCTGAAGATCACCCAGGACCCCGAGGACATCAGGGCGGTTATCGACGGCGGGTTCCTCCACGTGGCGACCGAGGGCGGCGTGACGCGCGCCGACGT
>JBBRTK010000057.1:0-12754 GCA_038244455.1 Actinomycetota bacterium | reverse complement strand
GGCGGGATCTTCGGATCCACTATCTACGTGTTCGTGATCGGGATGCTGCTCGCCCAATACACGCTCACGGGATACGACGCGTCCGCCCACATGACCGAGGAAACCATTCAGGCCGACGTCGCGGGTCCCAAGGGCGTGTATCGGTCGGTCGTGATCTCGGTGATCTTCGGTTACATCCTCTTGCTGGGTGTGTGGTACGCGGTCCAAGGCCAAGCCGGGTACGACGCGGCGGTCGGCGGCTTCCAGGCCGCCACGGGAACGGTGGCTGCCCCGGCCCAGATCTTCCTTGATGCCGTGGGCAAGTCGTGGACGATCTTCATGTTGCTCATCGTCATGGGGGCGCAGTTCTTCTGCGGCATGTCCTCGGTGACGGCGAACTCGCGGATGATCTACGCGTTCTCCCGAGACGGAGCGCTCCCGGGGAGCAAGTTCTGGCACGCGATCAACAAGCGCACCAGGACCCCCACCAACAGCATCTGGCTAGCCGTGGTGCTGGCCTGGCTGCTGGTTGCCCCCGCGTACTGGCTGGGCAGCGTGGTCGCCTACTTCGCGGTGACATCTATCGCGGTGGTCGGCCTCTACATCGCCTACGTGACGCCGACGTTCCTGCGGCTGCGTGCCGGCGACTCCTTCAAGCCGGGCGCATGGAACCTCGGCAAGTGGAGCAAGCCGGTCGGGTACATCGCTGTCATCTGGACGGTGTTCATCTGCATCATCCTGATGATGCCCCAGTTCAGCCCGGGAGGGTTCGGGATCCCCGTCGTCAATGCCCTGAACTTCGCGCCCATCGCGGTCGGGGTGGTGATCGGGTTCGCCTGGTTGTATTGGATCTTGTCGGCCCGTAAATGGTTCAAGGGACCGAAGGTGATGGGAACGCCCGAAGAGCTCGCTGCGATCGAGCGGGAACTCGGGGAAGTCTAGGCAGCACGGCAGAGAGAGGCGCGGTCGGATCCCGGCCGCGCCTCTCGCGTCTTCGCAGGAGGTTCATCGTGGAAGTCCAGGGGATGCTCACCAAAGCCCAACTTCAAGACCTTGCCCAGCTTGGCGAGATCGACACCGTGCTCTGCATGTTCACGGACATGCAAGGGCGGTTCATGGGCAAGCGCGTCCTGCCCGACTTCTTCCTCGAGGACATCCTTGGCGAAGAGGGGCTTCACGCCTGCCTATACCTGTTGGCCGTGGACATGGAGATGGAGCCGCTCCCGGGCTACGAGTACGCGAGCTGGGATACCGGCTACGGCGACTTCAAGATGGTGCCGGACGTGTCCACGCTTCGGCTGTGCCCGTGGCTCGAGAAGACCGCGATGGTCGTGTGCGACATCACCGACGAACACGACGACTCGCCCGTGGCGGTGGCCCCGCGCCAGATCCTCCGCGATCAGATCACCGCGGCTGCGGAGATGGGATACCTGGTCAAGACGGGGAGCGAACTGGAGTTCTACCTGTTCAAGGACGGCTACGACGAACTGGCCGAACGCGGCTACCAGCAGCCGCGGCCCAGCAGCAGCTACATCATGGATTACCACATGCTCCAGACCACCAAGGACGAGTGGATCATCCGCCAGATCCGCAACCACATGCGTGGCGCCGGGATCCCCATCGAGTTCAGCAAGGGCGAGTTCGGCAGGGGCCAGCACGAGATCAACATCACGTACTCCGACGCGCTCTCCAACGCTGACCACCACTCGCTCTACAAGCACGGCGTGAAGGAGATCGCGGCGCTGAACGGGGTTGCCGCCACCTTCATGGCGAAGTGGAGCATGGCGGAGGCGGGCTCCAGCTGCCACGTGCACTCCAGCATCTGGAGCGCCGACGGCAAGGAGCCGCGGACGTACGACGACACGAAGCAGGGCCACATGACGGACGAGTTCCGCTGGTACCTGGGCGGCCTGCTGGCCACCGCGCGCGAGATGGCCTGGATGTATGCACCGTTCGTGAACAGCTACAAGCGGTACCAACTGGGCTCATGGGCGCCGACCGCTATCGTGTGGAGCGGCGACAACCGGACGTGCGGGTTCCGCACGGTTGGGGAACACAAAGGCTTCCGGGTGGAGTGCCGGATCCCCGGCGCCGACGCGAACCCCTACCTGGCGTTCGCCGCGACGATCGGGGCGGGGATGTGGGGCATCCGCAACAAGATCGAGCCCCCGGACAAGTTCGAGGGCAACGCCTACGAGGCGAAAGACGTGCCGCGTGTTCCGTCGAGCCTCCATGAGGCCATCGACATGTTCCGCGCCAGCACGACCGCGCGCGAGATCTTCGGTGACTACGTCTACGGGCATCTGCTCAACACCGCCGAGCAGGAGCAGATCAACTTCGACAACCTGGTCGTCACCGACTGGGAGTTGCAGCGCTACTTCGAACGTGGCTGACCCGGCGGCCGTAAACTCGCCGGCGTGAAGCCCATCCTGCTGGTCCGCAACGACGCCATGGAGACGTTCGGCGTGGCCATGGACGCGTTCGGGGACGCGGGCGCGTCGATCCTCACGTGGGACGCGATCGGCGACGGCGAACGGCCGGACCTGGGCCGGGTCAGCGCGGTGGTGATGTTCGGCTCGTCCTACAACGTCGATGAGACCGACCGCTACCCGTTCCTGGGGCACATCCGGGAGCTGACGATGGAAGTCGTAGACCGGGGCGTTCCGTACCTAGGGATCTGCCTCGGGGCGCAGGTCCTGGCGCGCGCGCTCGGCAAGTCTGTGCCCCAGTCCCCCACGCGTGAGATCGGTTTCGAACCCATCACGATGACCCCCGACGCGGCCGGCGACCGGCTCCTGGGCCACTACGTCACCGGGGACCGCGTCTTCCAGTGGCACAAGGACACGTTCGAGCTCCCTGATGGGGCGAGCGTTCTGGCAACGGGCGAGCACGTGCCGCTCGAAGCCTGCCGAGTGAACGACGTCACGTGGGCCACCCAGTTCCATTTCGAGATCGACGCCGACGAGATCGATTCGTGGCTGCAGGCCGAGGACCAGGCTGCGCTGGAACCCGACTGGGGGAAATCCGCTGAGACCATCCGGGCCGAAGCCGGCGAAGACCTTGCCGCTCACCAGATCAAGGGACGGGAGCTCTTCCGCCGGTTCGCCCAGGTGGCGAAAGACCCGCATCCGTGATGGAAGGCGAAAGGGACTAGCGCATCCGGCGCAGGTGCTGAATAATCTCCGCCATCTTGCCGGATGCAGCGGACCTCATTCGGCAGGAACCAACCTTGGGAGGACATCCGTACGGTGATGTGGCCAACAGACCGGACCGAACGCACCCCGGTGGCCCATCACGGCCTGCGGCTGCCCGCCGCCCAGCGAAGGCGTACGCTTCGACGCACGGTGACGGCGTGACGGGGATACGCGTTGTTCGAGCCCAAGGGGACGGGCTGGCGCGAGGCATGCAGATCGGCAAGGAGCTGGCCGACCTGATCCAGGCCTCCATCGACTTCTATCACCGATACCTGGGACGGCGCGGCGTGTCCTCGGAGAAGCTCCAGGATCTTCTGACGCCCTACGTCATGGCGGCCGAGATCGCCTACCCGGAGTCGATGGCCGTGCTCAAGGGGATGTCCATCGGTGCCCTCGTGCCCGTGATGGAGCTCTTCGCCATCAATGCCTTCGAAGAGCTCGAACCCTTGCTGGAGTCCCCCGAGGGCAAGCTTCTCTTCCTCCAACGGAAGGAGGGCTACACGAAGGCACCCGCGCCCGAACGGTGTTCCAGCGTGTCGGTCCGAACGCCCACCACCACGCTCCTGTCTCACAACGAACACTGGCTGGCGGGCGACAGCGGCAACATCGCCGTGATCATCGACATCCCTGCCGATGGCAGGGTGGCCATCGCCTCGCCCACCATCGTCGGTTGTCTCCCGGCGGTGGGGATCAACGCCCACCGAGTAGCGCAAGGGGTCGGTTCGCTCATGGCGAGCGACGACGGCGTCGGCGCGCCTCGCGTGTTCGTTTCGCGCAGCTCGCTGGAGGCTCGCGACAAGAACGACGCCGTGACGCGTGTTTCCATGCCCACGCGAGCCGGCGGGTATGGCTACGTGTGCGCGCTGGCCGACGACGCGTTCATCGTGGAGACATCGGGCAAACAGCACCGTGTGCTGGACGGGCCCGGCTCGCACACCAACCACTACCAGAGCGACCTGGCGGAACTCGCACCGCCGGCCTCCGACGGCAGTAAGGCGCGACTCGCTCGCCTCAAGACACTCCTGGCCGAACGGAACCCGCAGACGCCCGAGGATCTCATGGACGTCATGCGCGATCACGACTCAACCCCGCAGGCCATCTGCCTGCATCCGGAACCCGCCGAGGGGGACGAAGCCAGCGCCTGCCTCTTCTCCATGGTGTCGGACGTCGGTGCGAAGCGGCTCTGGGTGGCCCGGGGCAACCCGTGCCAGAACCCCTACGAAGAGATCGACCTCTCAGACCTGTGAAGGATCCCATGACTCAGATCGCCGCCACTCGTTTCGGACGTCCGCTGCCCAGCGGAGGAACGATCGGCGTCTGCGCGCCGTCGGGCCCGTACTTCAACGCCTCAGACATCCTGCGCCCCAAGGAATGGTGGGAGTCCAAGGGATACAAGGTGAAGATCGTCGACGGAACATGGGCCAAAGACGATTACGTCGCCGGCCCGCCTGAGAAACGCGCCGAGGACTTGAACGGATTGTTCGCCGATCCCGAGGTGGATGTGATCCAGGTCCTGTGGGGGGGGACGGGCTGCATCCAACTCCTCCCGTTCCTGGACTACGAGACGATCGCCGCGAACCCCAAGGCACTCATGGGCTACAGCGACATCACCAACCTGCACATCGCCCTTCGGCAGCGCTCCGGCCTCGCGACGTTCCACGGTCCCGGGTTCGGTTCGATGGGCATACCGGACCGAACGGACTTCACGTGGAACTCCGCTCTGGATGCCTTCACCATGGGCGGCGTCGGCGAAGTGCCGCGTGACCCGGACGATCCCTACGTTCGAACGATCGCGCCGGGCAAGGTGACCGCGCCCATCGTCGGCGGCAACCTCTTCACGTTCGTGCATCTGCTCGGGACACTGTGGGAGCCCGACTTCACCGGCGCCATCCTCCTGTTCGAGGAGGTCAACGAGCCGCCGTACGTGATCGACGTCCACCTGACCCAGCTGCGGCTGGCCGGGAAGCTGGACGGGATCGCCGGCGTGGTGGTCGGTGAGCTGAAGAACTGCGACTGGCGGGAGGAGCGTCCAGAAGCACCAAGGACCAGATCCATCGAGGATGTCCTGGAGATGAACCTAGGCCAACTGGGAGTACCCGTGCTATACAAACTCCCTCTCGGCCACGGGAAGCACCTGGCAACCATCCCGCTGGGCGTCCAGGCGACGCTGGACGCGGATGGGGGAACGCTCGTGATCGACCAGTCGGGCGTGGCAGGGCTTGCGTAAGAGTGGGCAAGGGAACGAGAGAAGGGGGCACCGCATGATGGGAGGGAACATGGCGAGCCGGCTCAGAGGAACCGGACTCGCGATGATCGCGGCGATGGTCGTGATCACCACCAGTTTCATGGGCTCAGCGATGGCCCAGGACAGCGGCACGCCGAGCAGTTCGGCCGGGCCTACGACGTTCACCTACGCCGACGTCAGCGAGCCAAGCTCCTTGAACCCGCTGGTCGGCTATCTGGGGACGGACTACGTGCTGTGGGCGATGAACTACGACCTGCTCATCAACTTCTCGCCGAGCGATTTCTCGCCCGACTTCCAGCACTCGATCACCACGAGTGTGGACGTAAGCTCGGACAGCATGTCGTTCACGTATCACATCCGCCCGAACATGAAGTGGTCGGACGGACAACCGTTCACCGCGAACGACGTGGCGTGGACCCTGAACTACTACAAGACCCACAACACGTCGAACTACTCTTCCGACCTGGTCCTTATGGACAAGGCCACGGCGACCAACGACACAACGATGGTCCTCACCAGCACGAAGCCGACGTCCTTGTACTCAGGCAAGAGCGTGTTCATGTACGAGTACATCCTTCCCCAGCACATCTGGGACAAGTACGACTGCTCCTGCCCCTCCGGCTCAACGGCCGATCAGACCGCGTACAAGGCCGCGAAGCAGGACTCGGTGATCGGACAGGATCCCACCACCGGCGGCGCGGTCGGGAGCGGCCCGTTCATCATGCAGGAGTACAAGAAGGGTGAGTTCGTCTCGCTCGAAAAGAACCCGAACTACTGGGGTACCGCAGCGGGTCTGACCCCGCACGTGGACAAGGTCGTCTACCGGATCTTCGGGAACCAGGACGCGGAAGCGGCCGCGCTGAAGAGCGGTGAGATCGACTTCGGCTACTTCACCAGCGCGAACATCCTGAACACGTTGAAGGGTCAAGGTCTCAACACCAGAGGCGCACAGGTTCCGAGCTTCGGTGAGATCGGTATCAACACCGGCTCGGCCTATCAGGCCGCCGATCCGGCCACTGGATTCAAACCCCACGGTGACGGTGCGAAGGCGTTGACCGACGTCGTGGTTCGGCAGGCCATCCGGAGAGCGGTGGACAGCAAGCTCTTGGTGGACAAGGTGCTGCTCGGGTACGGGACGCCGGGCATCTCGCCCGTCCAGCCCGACGCCACCACCGGCGCTTGGACACCGGGGCCGAACGACCCAGACCTGTCCTGGAACATCGACGCCGCCAACGCCATGCTCGAGACCGGCGGCTACAAGCTGACGGATCCGAGTGCACCGCCGAGCGCCACCAACCTACGGGTGGACCCGGCCACGGGCAAGACGCTCGATTTCCGGTTCTTCAGCCGTTCCTCGGACCAGCCTTCCCAGGACATCGTTCCGTACGTGGCGGACTGGCTGGGTCAGATCGGCATCAAGATCGAGGCGCAGACCATCACCAGCGGGAAGTTGGGGAACGTCATCCTGGACGGTAACTACGATCTGTTCGAGTGGGGTTGGTACCCGAACCCCGACCCGAACTACATCCTGGACGTCTTCAGCTGCGGGCAGCGCCCACCGGGCGACGGCACGTACCTGAACTCGGACAGCTACTACTGCAACCCTGCGTACGACACCCTGAACGACCAGCAGCACTCGGTCACGGATGCGACGCAACGTATCGACCTGGTCCACCAGATGCAGGCCATCCTCTATCGGGACGAGCCCTACGTCATGCTGTGGAACGACCAGGTGTTGGAGGCATGGGGCTCGAAGTTCACGGGGTTCGTGTCGCAGCCGGGGAACGACCGTGGTGACGCTCTGGCCACCTACGGCCCGTTCTCGTTCATCTCGGTCCGTCTGGCGTCTTCCGGCGGCACCGGGGGCACGGGTGGAGGCACCTCGAGCGGATCCGGTGGCGTCAAGTCATGGATCTGGATCGCGTTGGGCGTAGTGATCATCGCGATCGTCGCGATCGTGGTGGTCTCGCGGGGCCGGCGCGACGACGAGAACCAAGCCTGACGACAGTTCGATAACTGACTAGAGAGAAGAAGGGGACCGGGCGAGGGTGAGCACGCGCAGATACTTGATCAGCAAGATCCTGCAGGCGCTGCTCACCCTCGCCTTCGTCCTGGCCTTCAACTTCTTCCTCTTCCGAGGGCTGGGCAATCCCGTGGAACTGCAATCCAGGGGCCACGGGGCCATGACGGCGGCGGCCATCCAGGAAGAGAACCACGTCCTCGGGCTGGACCTGCCGCTCCCCCAGCAGTTCCTGCACTACGTGAAAGAGACGGTGACCGGGCACCTTGGGTTCACGCTCGGCGGCACACCCGTGACCGAGGAGATCGGTGTTCGCGTTTGGCCCACGGTGCTCCTCATCGGCACCTCGACGATCGCCTCGATCGCTCTTGGGGTCTACATCGGCATCGTGCAAGGCTGGCGTCGCGGCTCGAAGTTCGACAAGTCCATGCTCGGGGTCACCCTGGTGCTCTACGCCATGCCCGAGTTCTGGTTCGGTCTCTTGATGATCATGCTCTTCTCGGTCACCTTGAACATCTTCCCGTCGGGCGGGATGCAGACCACTGCAACGGACCTTCACGGTATGACCCTGTGGCTCGACATCGGGAAGCATCTGGCACTGCCGTTCTTCGTCCTCACGGTGTCCTATCTGGCCGAGTACTCGATCATCATGCGGAGCTCGCTCATGGAGGTGCTTACCGAAGACTTCATCGCAACGGCCCGGGCGAAGGGCGTCCGCGAGAAGCTGGTGCGAAGGCGTCACGCGGTTCCGAATGCGCTGCTGCCGACCATGACGATCACCATCTTGTCCCTGGGGTACGTCCTCGGTGGCGCCATCGTCATCGAAACGATCTTCTCGTGGCCCGGTCTCGGGGCACTCACCTACTTGGGGATCACCGAGCGAGACAATGCGCTGTTGCAGGGGCTGTTCCTGATCTTCTCGGCCGCGGTGATCGTGTCGAACGTCGTGGCCGACCTCCTGTACTCCTATCTCGATCCCCGAGTCAGGGCTGCCTGATGTCGACGATCATCGTGCCTCCCACACCGAAGGCGATAGCGCGGCGCAGGCGCAAGGACTCCCTCCTGCGCATCTGGAACCAGTACCGCCGCAGCCCGATGGGGATGATCGGCCTCGTGGTCCTCATCTTCTTCGTCCTGGTCGCGATCTTCGGTCCGCTCATGGCCAGCCACTGTGACCTTTCACCTCTGTGCCACCCAACCAACATGCCCATCCAGCCGCCATCGGGCAAGTTCTGGTTCGGCACGGACTACCAAGCTCGCTCGGTGCTGTCATTGACGATCTGGGGCACGCGGATCTCGCTTATCGTGGGACTCGCAGCCACGCTTATCACGGTGGTCATCGGCGCCGGACTCGGGCTGATCGCCGGTTACTACGGCGGGTGGACGGAGATCATCCTCATGCGTCTCACCGACTGGTTCCTGGTGATCCCGTTCCTTCCGTTGGCGATCGTCTTGTCGATCATCCTGAAGCCGTCGCTCTATACGGTCATCTTCGTGATCGGCGTCACCTCGTGGCCGAGCACGGCGCGTGTCATCAGAGCGCAGGTCCTGTCGGTGAAGACCAGGACCTATGTCGAGCGGGCGCGCGCGCTGGGCGCGGGCGACTGGCACATGATGACGAGGCACATCCTTCCCAACGTGGGCCCCCTGATCTTCGCGAACACCATCCTCATCGTGGCCGTTGCCATCCTGTCCGAAGCGGTGCTTTCGTTCTTGAGTCTGGGGCCGGACCCGATCAACAACGTGTCGTGGGGAACCATCCTTGAGTCGGCGTTCGGCCATGGAGCGGCCTACTCCGGGTACTGGTGGTGGATCGTTGCGCCGGGCACCGCGATCGTGCTGCTGGTGCTCGCATTCACCATGATCGGCTACGCACTTGACGACATCCTCAACCCGAAGCTGAGGTCGCGATGAGCCTGCTGAGCGTCAACGACCTCACCGTCACGTACAAGACCCAGGCGGGGGATGTGCCCGCGGTGCGCGGGATCGACCTGCAGCTCGAACGGGGTGAGGTGCTCGGCCTGGCGGGCGAGTCAGGGTGCGGCAAGTCGACCATCGCCGGAGCGCTCCTTCGGCTCCTCCCCATCGGCACCGCCGTCACCGGCGAAGTGCTCCTGGATGGAGAGAACGTGCTCGAGATGACCCCCGGACGGCTCCGCGCGGTCCGCTGGAGCGAGGCGTCGATCATCTTCCAAGGCGCGATGCACGCCCTCAACCCCGTCCAACGGATCGGGGACCAGATCGCGGAGCCCATCATCCTGCACGGCCAGGCTGGGGAACGGGAAGCGCGGGTGCGCGCGGGGGAGTTGCTGGAACAGGTCGGTCTGCCTTCGCGCCGCCTCATGGACTACCCACACGAACTCTCGGGCGGCCAGCGGCAGCGCGTCATGATCGCCATGGCGCTCGCGTGCAGCCCCAGCTTCATCATCGCCGACGAACCCACGACCGCGCTGGACGTGATGGTGCAGGCGCAGGTGCTTCGTCTGCTGAAGGAACTCCAGAAGGAACTGGGCCTGGCCATGATCTTCATCACGCACGATCTCTCGGTCCTCGTGGAAACCTGCGACAAGCTGGCGATCATGTACGCGGGCAGGATCATCGAAACCGGCCCCGCGGAAGAGGTGTTCAAGGCCTCTGCACATCCCTACACGAAGGCGCTTGCGGCGGCCTTCCCCGAGATCGGCGACGCGCGGTTCCGCAAGCACCCCTCAGGGTTACCGGGCGATCCGCCGTATCCGGGCGACCTGCCCGGCGGGTGCACGTTCCACCCGCGGTGCCCATCCGTATTCGAGCCGTGTTCGACGGTCGATCCCCATCTCTTCGATGTCTCGCCCGGGCGTCGCGCCGCGTGCCTCCTGGTAGAAGGGGCACTCGCCGCTGCGCAGGCGGCCACGCCGTCCACTCCCGACCTGCCGAAGGAGAACGGATGAGCGCCGCAACGCCGATCCCGGCCTCCGGCAG
The DNA here is from genome assembly GCA_038244455.1 of Actinomycetota bacterium. Taxonomy (GTDB): domain Bacteria; phylum Actinomycetota; class UBA4738; order UBA4738; family HRBIN12; genus JANXVR01. The sequence continues at coordinate 2,355 of JBBRTK010000057.1, read as the reverse complement.
CGAGAACGGGCCGATCCTGGACATCGAGAACATCCACGTGCAGTTCGCGGGGCGCGTGGGCCTGGGCGCCGGCCTCTTCGGGAAGAAGGCCACCATCGCGCGAGCCGTGGACGGTGTGAGCCTGCAGATGCAGCGCGGAGAGATCCTGGCGCTGGCCGGCGAGTCCGGATGCGGGAAGACCACCACCGCGCGCGCCATCATGGGGCTGGAGCGCCCGCAGCAAGGGACCATCCTCTATAAGGGCGAGCCCATCTGGAAGGATCTGCGCGCGTACCGGCGCCGCGTCCAGATGGTGTTCCAGGACCCCACCGGCGCGCTCAACCCTCGTCAAACCATCTACGAGTCGGTCGCCGAAGGCCTGCGGATCCACAAGGTCAAGGGCGACGAGCGCGAACAGGTTTCCAAGGCGCTCTCGAACGCGGGCCTCCGCCCTCCCGAGCGCTTCTTCCTCAATTACCCCCACGAGCTGTCCGGCGGCCAGCGCCAACGCGTCGTGATCGCGGGAGCGCTCGCCCTGGAGCCCGACATGATCGTCGCCGACGAACCCGTTTCGAACCTGGACGCGTCGGTTCGCGGCGAGATCTTGGCACTGCTGATGGACCTTCGAGACCGGCTGGGATTGACGATCCTGGTGGTCACGCACGACCTGGGCCTCGCGTGGACCATCGCCGACCGCGTCGCGGTCATGTACCTGGGCCGCATCGTTGAGATCGGGCCCGCCGAGGACGTGCTCCTGCGGCCGAAACATCCCTACACGCAGGCCCTCCTGGATGTCGTGCCGGAAGCGGGTGGATTGGAACGCCCGATCCTCCAAGGCGAGACCCCCGACCCCACCCGCATCCCAGAGGGTTGCCGGTTCCACACCCGTTGCCCCCTCGTGGCGTCCGGACGGGCGAAGGAACTCGGCATCGAGGACAAGTGTCTGGGTCAGGATCTGGCGCTCAAGCCGTTGGATCCCACGCACTTCGCCGCGTGCTACGCGGCCGACATCGGCCAGATCCGCTAGCCGCGATCCCGCGAACTACTCCTCCGCGCTCGGCTCGTCGCCGGCGGAAGGTTCGCCCCTGAGCACACCCAGGATGGCGGCCATCTCCGAATCCCCCACGGGGCTGTCGGCACGCACCTCGCGCCCGCGAGCGGCGGCGAGCATGGTTCGCAGGTTCGATTCGGCCATCTCGGCGCGGGCTTCGAGTTCGTGGAGCTTGTGAGAAGCATTGTCGGCGCGCCGGTCGGATTCGACGCGGGCCTCGCGCGCAGTACGCGCCTCTTCGCGCGCAACCTTGAGCGAAGCCCGCAGCGTCGCATTCTCCCGCCCGAGTTCGATGAGCTTGTCCACCGCGGCACGGCCGAAGTCGGAATAGGCCTGGCCGCCGTCGCCACCACCGCCGCCATCCTCGCCGGACGAACGAGGACCACGGCGAGCGCCGCGGGGCTTGCGCGCGATAAGTTCGCGCTCGCCCGGATCCAGGGGGCGCGCGTCCAGCAGGCGGTAGGAACCCTGCGCCGGCTGGAGCCGCCTGCGCGCGATGAGGGCGCGGACGGCCCGTGCGGTGGACAGTGGGTCGGGGAGTCCGAGCTCCCGGCCGATCTCCGCGGGAGTAGCTCCCATCACCGCGCCGACCTCCGTGCGGGAAGCCACCGCAGCCAAGAAGGCGTTCGCCCGACCCAGGCTCTCGTCGTTCATGGCGCCCATCATGGCGGAACTCGGCCGTGGCGGCTACCCCTGAACCGATAGGCTTCGGCTATGTCGGAGCACCCGGGTGCAACCCCTTCACCGGCGCCGCTCGCGGGCGTGCGAGTGATCGATCTGTCCCGAGTGCTCGCCGGACCGCTGGCAACGATGGTGCTGGGCGATCTGGGCGCGGACATCATCAAGGTGGAACGGCCCGGCCACGGCGACGACACGAGGGCGTGGGGTCCGCCGTTCGCCGGGGACGACGCCGCGTACTTCCTCTCGCTGAACCGCAACAAGCGCTCCGTCGTGGTCGACCTGAAGGATCAGGAGGGCGTGGCGGCGGTCCGCCGGCTGACCGCCGGCGCTGACGTGCTCATCGAGAACTTCCGGCCCGGCCTCATGCGGGAGTTGGGTCTGGGTCTCGACGAACTCCGCGCGGCCAATCCCCGCCTGGTCACGTGCTCGGTGACGGCGTTCGGCGAAGAGGCAGCCGAGACGGCAGACCGCCCCGGCTACGACATCATCGTCCAGGCGTTATCCGGCCTGATGAGCATCACGGGGGAGCCGGGGGGCGAACCGACGAAGACCGGAGTGGCGCTCTTGGACGTGATCACGGGGCTGTACGCGGGGATCGGCATCCTGGCCGCCCTGCGGGAGCGCGACCTCACGGGCGCGGGCCG
>JBBRTK010000056.1:0-12888 GCA_038244455.1 Actinomycetota bacterium | reverse complement strand
GTCGATGCCCGTGTGTGGGAGGCCTACGGGCGGGAGTCCGCCGACGGGGTGTATCTGGTAGGCCAACCCGGCCCGGCGATGTCCTTCGTGATCTACCGGGCGTGGAAGGTGCCGACCGGCTTCGTGAACGAGGAGGTTCGCTTCTACAGCCCGTCCGGGCGCCTCGTATATCGCTGGGGACCGGAGATCCGGCGCATGGTCGGGTCCATGGACCTCACCACCGAGATCGACCGGGTCGACGGCGCCGTGTTCGACGAAACAGGGACCTACGTGGTGTCGTTCGTCATGGACGGGGAGATCGTCGGGGAGATCGAGATCCCGGTCGCGGTGCAGGTCGCGCCCCAGAAGCTCGGCAAGGACACCGAGGACGGACTCAAGAAGTCCGACGTTATCTGGGTGGGCACGCAGACCGGTGAACGCCGCCAGACCGCCCCTGCCTGGTTCACCTACAAGAACGGCAAGATCCTGCTGGTCTCCCAAAAGGAATCCGGGCCCGAAGAACAGACGGTCCCAGGGGTTCCCGACGCCCAGGAGCTGGTGGTCATCACCCGCCGTAAGCTCCGCGACACCTCGATGCAGGAATTCGTGGCGTCCCAGCGCGTCCTGGAGGGCGCCGAGTGGGAGGTCGCCGCCGCGGCGCTTGCCGATCGGCGCCGCAGCCGCAACGGCCCTCCCGGCGACGCCATCACCCGCTGGCGAACCAGCTGTCACATCGTCGAACTCACCCCGAGCGTTCCGACCTAGACGTTCATCTCGCGGCCGAGCGCTGCGGCGACCGCGGCGATCTGCTTGCCCAAGGCCGCCATCTCGCTGGGCAGGAGTGCCTGAGGACCGTCGCAGAGCGCCGTCTCCGGATCGTGGTGCACGTCGATCATCACGCCGTCCGCGCCGGCGGCCACCGCGGCCAGCGCCATCGGCCCCACCAGGTGTCGCTTGCCCACCGCATGACTCGGGTCGACGATGACAGGCAGGTGGGACTCGTGCTGCGCCACCGCCATACCGGCCAGATCCAGGGTGTTCCGCGTAGACGGCTCGAACGTCCGGATGCCACGTTCGCACAGGATGATCTCGGAGTTGCCGCGCTGGGCGATGTACTCAGCGGCTTGGAGCCATTCGTCGATGGTCATGGCCAGGCCGCGTTTAAGCATGACCGGCTTCGCGGTCAGGCCCACTTCCTTCAGGAGTTCGAAGTTCTGGGCATTGCGGGTGCCGATACGGATGCAGTCGGCGACCTCGGCCACGTGCGCGACCTGCGAGACATCGACGATCTCGATGATGATCGGCAGGCCAGTCTCCCTACGGCATTCGGTGAGGATCTCCAGACCGCGCTCCCCCAGTCCCTGGAAGGAGTACGGGGAGGTTCGCGGCTTATAGACGTCGCCGCGCAGGATGGTGGCGCCGGCGGCCTTGGCCGCCTTCGTGCAGATCATCGCCTGTTCCTCGGACTCCACGGCGCACGGCCCGGCGATGATGGTGAAGGTGTCGCGCCCGACCGGCGTCGGTCCGACCTTGACGGTAGTGGCGGCCGGGTGCAGGTCGCGGCTGACCATCTTGTAGGGCTTGCCGATCTGGATGACGTGGTCGACGCCCGGGAGCTGGGTGAACGGGATCGCTTGGAACCGGGCGGTGTCTCCCACCAGCCCGACGACGGTGTGCACCGTGCCGCGGCTGACGAAGGCTTCACCTCCGGCATTGCGGACCTTGGAGCAGACCTGTTCTATGTCGGCCTCAGTGGCCTCCTGCTTCATCACGACGACCATCGCTGACCTCCCGTTCGCCCGGCACTGATGCCCGGGGAAACGAAAACCCCGGGTGTTTCGGCCCGGGGTCCCTGTGTTCGTTGGCTACAGGTGGCTACGCCGGGCCGGGCCCGAAGTAGGCAAACCAGTAGCGGTAGGTGCGTTCCATGTCCGGGACATCGTGGCAGGGTTCGGCCCCGGATGACAAGCGCCCGACTAGGATGCCCCCGTGAACCAGCTGGACGAGGACCTTCGGAGCCTGCTCGCGGCAACCCCGCTCTACGCGGAGGCCGGGATCTCGCTCTCGCGGGCCGAACCAGGCTTGGTGGGGCTCTCGTTCACCCCGGGGCCGGGGCACCGCAACGTCCAGGACCTGGTCCACGGGGGGCTGCTGGCGCTGCTGGCCGATACGGCGATGGGTCTGGCCGTTCGCACACAGCTTCCGGCCGGGCGCCCGCACGTAACCGTTCAGTTGGGGATCCAATACCTGCGGCCGGCAACGCCGGAGGCGGGTGCGCTCATCGCGACCGGCCGGACGCTGAAGGTGGGGCGAACGCTCGCGTTCGCCTCGGCAGAGGTCACGGCGGCTGACGGGACGGTGATCGCAACGGCGACTGCGACGGTCTCGGTCGCGGAGTCGCCCGCCTAGTACTCGACGTCGAGCGTTGCCATCGCGACGGGCAGCTGCCCCAGAGCGCCCTGGAGCCCGAGCAGCATGCCCATGTTCCCCGTGACCTTGATCTTGCCGGTCATGAACGCGGTGACCGCCGACACGGAGCCGTTCGCCAGACCGACGGCGGTGTCGTAGCTCTGGGAGATGGTGGCGTCGGGCGCGGTTGCGACGCCGACACCCATGTCGATGGTGCCGGCGTCGATGACGATCCAGTAGCGGGTCTCGGTGTCACCGGTGATGACCTGCTGGATCGTTGCCTTGTGGTCCCCGGCAGCCTTCTTGAATTCGGCGTTGTCGTTGAGAGCGGCCTTGACGGCCGCGGCCCATTCGGTGGAGAGGAACTTCACGGCCATAGGGGTTCGCTCCTTGGGTTGGGGTATCAGCGAGTCTAGCGGTCGGCGTAGAGGTCAGGTTGGGTGATGTGCGTGTCGTCGGCGATGAACCAGACGAACCGCTGATCTCCCACGATCCGGACGGTGTTCAGCGAGGTGTTCGGGGGCAGGAAGAACAGTTCCTGCTGCGGGTGCAGCCCCAGGATCTGGCTTAGGTACGCGTTGATGACGCCTCCGTGGCACACGATCCAGACGTCGCCGCCGGGGTGCGCCGCCAGCGCGGCCTCCACCGCCGGAACTACCCTCCCCTGGAACCTCGCCTTCGACTCCGCGCCGGGGGCGAGTTCGAACACAGGGTCCTGCATGAGGACCCTGTTGGGCATCTCAGGGTGTTCGCCGATCAGCTCCTCGAACTCCTTGAACTCCCAATCGCCGCCGAACCACTCCGCCAGGTCGTCGACCGCGGTGGCGCTCATCCCCGTTTCACGCTCGAACGGCGCGACGGTCTGGCGGGCGCGGGCGAGCGGCGAGACGTAGAGACCCGCGGGGCGCGGCATCTTCAGCAAGCGCCGGGTGAGGATCTCGACCTGCTCGCGGCCGACGTCGTCGAGCGGCGGGTTGGCGACGAGCCCCTGCGGCGTCCGCAACTCGCCGGTGGAGCTATGGGAGGCCTTGCCGTGGCGGATGAGGTAGAGCCGCCGCTCGGGTTGCACGCTCATGCGAAGCGCATCCTACTTGGCGGTCTTCGCGGCCCGGCGCGCGTGCCACTCGGCCGCGTAAGACTCCACGTCTTCCCGCAGCCAGATGCGGCCGGAGGCAAGCGCCGTGATGGGCTCGGGGAACGATCCCCGGTCGATGTAAGTGACCACCCGGCGCTTGTCCCACCCCAGGATCTCGGCGGCCTCGGCGACGCCGACCACCTGCGGGATGACTTCGAGGGTGAGCGTCACGTCCTCACCGGTGACCTTCCGAAGTTCGCGCACGCAGGCGTCCTGGGAGGTCCCGGTGACCTCGATATAGGCGGGGGCATCGAGGATATGGGCGTACCAACGCCCGCCGGTCGCCCACAGCCGCGCCCTCGCAGACCGGTCCATGGGCGGGATGGTAACCCCTTGCGTATGACGCTGTCTCCTACCGGAGTTCGATCTTCGCTCGGGTCCGTCTCTCAGTCGGCGGGTGCGTTCCAGACCGTTAAGAGGCCGTGGCCCGCCTCCGTGAGGTCGGGCCGAGCTGCGTGAAGTTCGCTCCAGCTGACCATCAGCCACCGAACGAGCCGGGGCGGAAGATCCCCAGCCGCTTCAGCTCGCGCTTCCAGCATTCGGTGTGCCAGTGGCGACGGGCGTCGACGTCGTCGGTAGGGACCACCACCAGGTGCCAGATGCCCGCGCGCACCACGTGGTCGCAACCCGGACACCGGTACTCCTTCTGCCCGCCGACGTGACGAACGTCGTAGCCGGGCGCCGTGGCCCACAAGGGGGCGTCCGAGCGGGCCGGTGGTGCCTCCGGCTTCTCGAAGAACTGGGGGTCGCGGCGGTTCTTCCGTGGCATGGCGTCAGTGTCCCGCATGCGCGCGAATGAAGGCCGCGGCGACCGGCGCGAGCGAGGCCCCGGTCTCTCTGGCATCACGCTTCGCCCCGCGCACCTCGAACGAATGCCCACCGCCCTCGACGGCGTGGAGCGTGGCCCGCTTCGCCAGCCGCTTCAAGACGGGCTTCAGCACTTCGGGCGTCGCGAACGGGTCGTTCGTCCCCTGGATGAAGAGCATCGGGACGGTGATCGTATAGAGGTGCTCGTCCCTGACTCGGTCGGGTTTACCCGGTGGATGGAGCGGGTAGCCGAGGAACACCAGCCCTGCTGCCGGGAGCCCTTCCCCCACCGCAACGGACGCCATCCGCCCACCGAAGGACTTCCCGCTCATCCAGACGGGCTCCCCCGGTCGCGCGCGGTCGGTCGCCGCCTGGAACGCAGCAGCGAGCGCGGCAACCGCCACCGCCGGGCGATCGGGCGATCGCCGTCCGGCCTCCATGTAGGGGAAGTTGCACCGTAATGCGGCCACGCCCTCGTCCGCCATCGCGCGCGAGAACCCTGCCAGGAACGGGTGATCCATCCCGGCGCCCGCCCCGTGCGCGACCACGATCGAGGCCCAGGCCTTCGCCGGGCGGAGGTACGCGGCGCTCACGTCGCCCGAGGGCGTGGCGATGGTGAGGCGTTCCTCAGGGCCGCTCATGCCGTGCCATGATGCACGCCATGAGCGGCCGGTTCTACCTGGGAACGTCGGGATTCGCCTATCCGGAGTGGAAGCACGACGTCTTCTACCCGGAGGGTCTGAAGGATCGCGAGATGCTCCACTACTACTCGGGTCAGCTCAGTTCGGTCGAGATCAATTACACGTTCCGGCGGTTCCCTACCGAGAAGACGCTGACCACCTGGCGCGAACAGGCGCAGGACGGCTTCGTGTTCACGCTCAAGGCGAACCAGCGGATCACCCATTGGAAACGGCTCGCCGACACCGACGAGGACGTGCGCGACTTCCTGGAACGCGCGAAGTTCCTGGGTGACCGACTGGGGTGCGTGCTGTTCCAATGCCCGCCGAACCTCAAGTACGACCGGGCGCTGATCGAAGGGTTCGTCGGGTACCTGCCGCCGCCGGGGCCGGGAACGCCGACGTTCGCGATGGAGTTCCGGCATGACTCGTGGGCCGAGGCGAAGGAGTTGCTGCTGTCCCAAGGGGTCGCGTGGTGCGTCGCGCAGACCGACGACAAGGACCCGAAGCCCGAGGACCTAAGCTGGGAGCCGGCCGGCTACCTCCGCCTGCGCAAAACCGAGTACACCGACGCCGAACTCAAGGAGTGGGCCGACCGGATCAAGCCGGCCCTTGCCGAGGGCTCGTCCATCTACTGCTACTTCAAGCACGAGGACGAGGGCGCGAGCCCCGCGATGGCCAAGCGGCTGGAAGAAGCGTTGGGTCAGCTCACCTAGCGGAGGCGACCTTCGCCAGCAGACGGGGAGGCCACTCTTGGCCTAGTGGAGAGTCTTGCCCTTGTGGGTGCAGTTCTGCACCCAGTAGTCACTCCAGAAATCGTCGGGATACTGCCCCTGGGCGGCAACCGGCTGAGAGTAGGAGGCCACGACGACCGGGAACAGCTGTCCCTTCGGTCCTAGATTGAGCGTCACCGGATACGAGGTGTCGGAGACCGTTTGATCGGGGTTCCCTCCGATTCCAAACGTGCCCACCTGAACGCGAAGGATGCAGCTGCCCTTGAATCCGTTCGAGAGGAGGTTCTTCGCCCTGAGGACCGTGCAATACACCTCCGGCGTTGTTGGGGGGCCGACCGCGTTTTCGCAGGTCCCCAGGTCGTACACGCTCTCTTCCCAGACGATGGTCTTGATCTGGGCCACCACTCGATGGTGCCGGTGCCATGTCCACCTGTCCACGTACGTGTTCGCAGAAGCCGGCGCGGCAAACACCACGACAGCAGCGAGGGAAACGAGCACCGCGACCAGCCTCTTCATCGTGCCCCTCATCTCTTTGATCTTGGCGAACACGAGCCGGTTGGGAATCTGATTAGCGCGCGAGCCGAAGCTCCATCCCCGAACACAAGACGGTGCCGGGTGTGACGGGCGCCACGTTACTTCTACGGACTGTCAACGGTCAAACGTGTCGTGAGCGAGTGCCAACCCGCGCACGCAACCCTAGGCCGACACTCCGCCCGGAAGACGTGAGACCTCGTGGACGAGGTCGCCGGCCGCGGTCTTCGCGTCGCCAAAGAGCATCATGGTCTGCGGCAGGTAGAAGAGCTCGTTCTCGATGCCGGAGAAGCCCGCGCGCATCGAGCGCTTGATCACGACGACCGCCCGTGCCTCGTCGACGTTCATGATGGGCATCCCGTAGATCGGGCTGGCGGTGTCGTGGCGAGCCGCCGGGTTCACGACGTCGTTCGCGCCGATCACGATGGCGACGTCACACTGGGGGAACTCCGGGTTGATGTCCTCGAGTTCAACGAGGTGGTCGTAAGGGACATTGGCCTCGGCTAGGAGCACGTTCATGTGGCCGGGCATGCGGCCGGCAACGGGGTGGATCGCGAACTTAACCTCGGTGCCCCGGCGTTCCAGGAGGTCGGCGAGTTCGCGGACCTTGTGCTGGGCTTGCGCGGCGGCCATCCCGTAGCCGGGAACGATGATCACGAGATTCGCGGCGTCCAGGAACATCGCGACCTCCTCCGCTGTCGTCGAGCGCACCGGCCGGTGCTCCGCGCCCGTCGCGGCGTCATCGGTGCCGACGGCGCCGAACAAGACGTTCGCCAAGGAGCGGTTCATCGCTCGGCACATGAACACGGAGAGCACGAAGCCGGCGGACCCGTCGAGCGCGCCGGCCACGATGAGGATCGGGTTCCCGATCACGAAACCGAGGGCTGCCCCCGACAGCCCGGCGAACGAGTTCAGCAGCGAGATGACCACCGGCATGTCGGCCCCGCCGATCCGCACGACGAGCATCACGCCGAACGCCAGGCTCACGATGATGAGCACCGGGAGCAGCCCGACCCGTGGGGGAGCTGCGGTGATCACGCCCACAAGCACGAGGCCGAGCGCGAATGTCGCAGCGTTCACCAGGTTCTGCCCCGGGAACACGTAGGGACGGTCGCGCACGACCCCTTGCAGCTTCCCGAACGCCATCATCGAACCGGTGAAGGTCAGGTAGCCAAGCAGTATCTCGGCACCGAGCACCGCCATCGTGAACGTGGAGATGCTCGAGCGGTTCAGCAGGTACTCCCCCGTGCCGACGAGCGCCGCCGCCAGCGCACCGCACGCATGGGAGAAGGCGATCCGCTGGGGTACCGCGGTCATCGGCACGAAGACGGCGATGACCGCCCCGATGACGGCCCCGACTACGGCGGCGATCGCGATCCATCGAACGTCGACGATGTCCGCGTGCAGGAGCGTTGCCACGATCGCCCCGGCCATCCCGAACTCACCCACCCTGACGCCGCGGCGGGCGCTCGCCGGGTGGCTGAGCCATTTCAAGGCGAGGATGAAACAGAGGCTCGCGGCCAGATAGAGCCCGACCAGAACAGGCTCGCGCCAGCCGGTCACGGCTGCCCACCCCCGGTACGCGGACGCGGTTCACGGCGTTTGAACGCCTTCAGCATCCGGTCGGTGATCATGAAGCCACCGACGACGTTGATGGTGGACAGACACACGGCCGCCGTGCCGAGGGCGGTCGCGAGAGATCCGCGGCCCGATCCCGCCAGGATCAACGACCCGACGAGCGAGATCCCCGAGATGGCATTCGTCAGCGACATCAGAGGGGTGTGCAGGAGCGCCGGGACGCGCCGGATGACCTCGAAGCCGATCAACGTCGCGAGCATGAAGATCCAGAGGCCTTGTTCGAGGCGGTCGGTCACCGGGGCGCTCCCCCCTCCGCAGGTGGGCGGACGAGCTTCCCATCCTTGGCGACGAGCGTCGCGCGAACGACCGGGTCGTCCTCGTCCGGCGCGAAGACCCCATCGCGCACCATCGACAGCAGGAACGTCGCGAGGTTCCGCGCGAAGAGCTGACTGGCGTGATACGGCACGGTCGCCGGCAGGTTCGTCGGGCCCAGGATCGTCACACCGCTCGCCACCACCTCCTGATCCGGCTGGGTGAGCGCGCAGTTCCCGCCCTGGGGAGCGGCCAGATCCACGACGACCGAGCCCGGCGCCATCGCGGCGACGCCCTCCTCCGTCAGGAGGATCGGCGCCCGCGCGCCGGGGATCGCCGCGCTGGCGATGACCACATCGACACCGGCGACGACGTTCGTGAGGTGCTCTTGTTGGCGCCGGTAGAAAGTCTCCCCCATGGCCTTCGCGTAGCCACCGGCGTCCTGGGCCTCTCCGGCGTCCCTGACTTCACCCGGTTCGAACTCCAGCGGGACGAGCTTGGCCCCGAGGCTCGCAACCTCCTCTTGCGCCGCGGGTCTCAGATCGTAGGCCTCGACCGCCGCCCCGAGGCGCCGCGCCGTCGCGATCGCCTGGAGACCCGCCACACCGGCGCCGATGACGAAGACCCGGGCCGGCGCAACTGTACCGGCCGCGGTCGTGAGCATCGGGAACATCTTCGGTAGACGGGCGGCGGCCAACAGCACCGCCTTGTAGCCGGTCACGGTCGACTGCGAGGACAACACGTCCATGCTCTGCGCCCGCGCGATGCGCGGGACCAGTTCGACCGCGAAGACGGTCGGACCCCGGTGGGCAAGATCTGCCAGAGCTGCGGACCCCTCGAACGGCGCCGCCATCCCGATGATCACTTGACCGGCCCGATACATGTCGGCTGCTTCGTCGCCAGGGGACGCGGCGGACGTCCGAACCTGAAGGAGGATGTCCGCGCCGAAGGCCTCCCCGCGGTCCGCCAGCCGGGCCCCGTGCTCGACGAACTCGTGGTCCGGATACCCGGCGGCGGCACCGGCGCCGCGCTCGACCAGAACCGCAAGACCCGCGCGAACCAGCTGGGCCGCCGTTTGCGGAGTCACCGCGACCCGGGTTTCCCCAGGGAACCGCTCGCGGACTACACCGACGCTCAGCCCCTCCATGCCCGACATCATCCTGCTGATCCCGTGGTGCCCGGGGAGGCGTCCGACCCCTTGTCGCACGGCCGTTCGGAAGGCGGCGTCAGGGGGGCGCTTGCCCGGAATCGCCGGGTTCAGCGGGCGGGCGGCCTCGGAAGCGGCGACCGAACGCGCGGAGATCGGCAACATCCGCGATCGCGCGCTCGGTCCGGAACGCGATCCACAGGCAGAGTGCGGCGAGCGGCAGCTCTATCAGAACCGCCTCGAGGACGGCGAGCGGCCGCGCCGAGGGCGTCGCCGTGACGACGTCGAACCAGGCGTCGCACGCGAGCAGTGCCGCGGAGGCCCCGACGGCGGTGAGCAGCCAGGCCGAACGCCGGAACATCGCGGCCGCCGTGAGCCCCAGCGCGATCGCCAATCCGATGTCGAACCCGCTCCACGCGAGGTCCCAGTGGCGCGCGTCCGCGCGGCGGGGAAGGGCGAAGCCGAGCCAGACGCTCCAGGCGGCCAGCCCGACCGCCAAGACCACGAACACCGCTCCGAACCGGGCCGCGCGCCGATGGATCGGCGGCACCTCGTCGTCCCGCGCGGATCCTTGCACGATGCCCCCCGGATGCCGTGGCCGGCCAGCATCCGTCCCGAGGATAGCCGGGGTCAGCGCGGAACCGGCTTCAACCAGCTCTTCTTGGTTCGCCAGATCAGATACATGTGCGTGATCGCGATCCAGACCGCCGAGTAGTCGGCGAGCTTCGGGATCGCGAACGCGAAGATCCCGATGACCAGGGCGACCGAGACCACGATCTGCGCGATGCGCCGGGTCCGCTTCCTGCCCGCCCGCTCCGACCGTTCGCTCACCGCACCCGCCCCCCTGAGGGTAGAGCAAGGAGGTGGCTATCCTGGTGCGCGAATGGAGCGGGACCGCTACACCCTCAGACCGATGACGTCCGACGATGTCGAAGCCATGCGCGCCTGGCACTACCCGGCGCCCTACGAGGTGTACGACGGCGACTCGGACCCGGGCGACATCGAACTGATGCTCGCCGAGATCGGGTCGACGGACCGCTGGTTCGCGGTGGTGGACCCGCAGAGCGATGACCTCGTGGGGTTCCTGGAGTTCAAGCCGGCGGACGGCGCGCACGAGCTCGAGATCGGGCTGGGGCTGCGGCCGGATCTAACCGGTATCGGACTCGGCGCGTCGCTGGTGGAAGCCGGATTGGCGTTCGCGCGGGATCGATGGGCGCCGGAGACGTTCGTGCTGGATGTCCTCCCCTGGAACGAACGTGCGATCAAAGCCTACGAACGAGCCGGGTTCGTGCGCGGAGAAGAGCACCTGCGCCTATTCGAGGGCGGAGTCGAACGGCGGTTCCTGCGGATGTCCAGGCCGGCCTAGTTCAGCGTCCCGAGGACCGCTTCGATCTGCTCGATCACGGCGGGGTCTATCACCTTGGTCCCGTCGGCGTTCCGGATGTAGAAGGCGTCGATGACGCGGCCGGTGTAGGTGGCGACCTTCGCCACATGGACGTCCAGGCCGGCCTCGGCCAGCCCGGAGGTGATGTCGAAAAGGAGCCCGATCCGATCCGGTGCTCCAACCTCGACCACCGTGTAGAAGTCGCTCGCATGGTTGTCGACCGCGACCGTCACCGGCGCGGACCCTGCCTTCGCCGGGTAGTGGCGCCGCTTCTCGGCGACGCGATGCCCAAGGCTCAGCCGCCCCTCGACGGCCTTGCGGAGCGTGCCGCGAAACTCCCGCCAGCGATCCTCACCGATCTCGCCCTCGAACGCACCTTCAACCTCGAAGAGGTCGACCGCGACGTGGTCGTCGGTGGTGAAGACCTGGGCCGACAGCACCGAGAGCCCCGCCAGCGCGAGCGAGCCGGCGATCTGGGACAGCAGGCCAGGGTGGTCGGCAGCCACCACCAGGAGTTCGTAGCTCCCCTCCCGAGCACCTGTAACGGCAGCGGTCCTGGCCTCGCGAGAACCGACGTCCGGGGCGATCGTCGCGAAATGGCGCGCGACCTGCGCCGGCTCCACCGCCAGGAAGTAGCCGCGCGGCATGCGGGCGAGGAACCCTTCGACGCTGTCCCGGGGTTCGTTGGTGAGGAGGTCTCGGACGCGGGAGATGCGGTCGCTCAGACGTTCGGCGAGCTCAGACCCCATCTCTCCCCGATCGAAGACGCGCTGGACACGCATCGCCAGTTCCCGAACCAGCGCCCGGCGCCATGGGGTCCACGCGGCGGGGCCGGTGGCAAGGGCATCGGCTTTCGCGAGGAGATACAGCGCGGCCAGGCGTTCGGGGGTGGCGATCCGCGCGGCGACATCGAGCACCAGGTTCTCGTCGGTGAGGTCCCGGCGGGTCGCGGTGTCCGGGAGCAAGAGATGCTCGGCCACCATGAACGTGGCGAGGTCTCGGGTCGCGGCGGGCACGCCCAACGCCATCAGGGTGTCGCGCGCGACCTGGGCGCCCACCGGCACGTGGTTCCCACCGCCGTTCTTCCCGATGTCGTGGAAGAGCGCGCCCAGCAAGAGCGCGTCGCGATCGTGGACAGCTTCAACGACCCCTGATTCGAACGCGTCATCCTGGTCCAACTCCGCGCCATCGGCCAGCATCCGCGCCATCCCGGTCAAAGCCTCCGTGAGATGCGTGTCCACGGTGAAGCGGTGGTACGGGTCGCGTTGGGGGCGACACCGCACGGCCGCCCACGCGGGGAGGAAGCGGCGGAGCAGGTCCAGCCGGTCCAGCGTGTCCAGCATCGCGGCGCCCGGTCCCCCCAGACGCAGGAGCGCCATGAAGCGGGAGCGAAGCCCGGCGGTCCACACGATCGGGCCCGGCAGGTCGGCGTTCTCGATCGCATCCAGGAGGGCCATCGGCGGCTCGGCGTCGCCCGACTCCGCGACCACGATGAGCGATGCCAGGACGTCCTCCGCGCTCCGCACCTCCGCCGCCGCGGGACCATCCGGAGCGGGCTGGGCACGCTGGGGGATCCGAGCGAACACCTGGTCTCGGATGTAGGCGACGGACCGGGCATGTTCGAAGACGGCGCGCATCAACCCGTCGGGCGCGGTCAGGAGGGGCTCGTCGGCGAAGCCCATGTCGCGGGCCACGTCCTTCTGTAGGTCCGAGTTCAGGCGGTCGGACCGCTTGCCCCGGTGCAGATGCACGGCCCCCCGCGCGCGCGTCAGGAACTCCTCGGCGTCCTCGAGCGCTCCACGTTCGGGGATCCGAAGGACCGCGGCGGCCTCGAGCGATGTGCCGAGGCCCGCTTCCAGCCAGCCGAACGAGGCGATGTCGCGGAGCCCGCCGCTCCCCTCCTTCAGATCGGGCTCGAGGAGGTGTGCGGCCGAGCCGAACCGTTCGCTCCGGCGTTCGACGGCCTCCCGTAGCCGCAGGACGAAGGCCTCGATGTCGCCGGCGGCTAGGAGGCGCACCGGTTCGAGGGCGGCCTCCAGGATCTCCTCGGCTCCGGCCAAGTACCGCGCGTCCAGCATCGCCGTCAGAACGTCGAGTCGCTCTCCGGCTGCGTCGAGACACTCAGCCTGGGTCCGCACGGCCTGGCCGACCTCGAACCCGGCGTCCCAGAGCGGATACAGCAGGTGGTCGGTGAG
>JBBRTK010000055.1:0-12940 GCA_038244455.1 Actinomycetota bacterium | reverse complement strand
TGCACGCGCCCGCGACCACTGCGATCACGAGCGGCAGCATCATCCACCGTCGCCTCATCCCTGACCCCCTCGTATCAGCCTCACGGTGTTCGTGAGCGCTCCGACCTGCCCGATCTCTACCGTCATCTGTTCCCCATCCCGCAGCCAGCGCTGTGGGTCTCTCGCCATCCCCACGCCCGGTGGGGTTCCCGTGACGATCACATCCCCCGCCTCGAGCGTGATCGTTCGGCTGATGAACGCGATCAGCTCCGCCACCCCGAAGATCATCTGATCGGTAGACGAGTCTTGTACGACATCACCGTCTATCGTGCAGCGGATCCCGAGCTGACCAGGGTCGCCGACCTCCTCGGCTGTCACCAACCACGGCCCGAGCGGCAGGAAGGTGTCGATCGCCTTGCCCAGCAACCATTGCGACGACCGGAACTGCAGGTCTCGCGCCGAGACGTCGTTCGCGCAGGTGTAGCCCGCCACGTGCGAGAAGGCGTCCGACGCGGACACGTCGGTCGCGCGCCGGCCGATCACGACGGCGAGCTCGGCCTCGAAGTCGGGCTGCGTCACGACCTGCGGGACCACCACGTCAGCCCCGGGCCCGACCACGCTGTTCGCGAACTTCGCGAACAGCACGGGCTCGTCGGGGATCGCCTGGCCCGTCTCCTCCGCGTGATCTCGGTAGTTCAACCCCACGCAGATCACCTTGCCAGGACGCGGCACCGGGGCGAGCAGCTCCACGTCCCCGAGCGGGACCGCCGGCCCGTCGCTGGAGACACCCGTCTCCAAGTACCGCACGATGTCGCTGCCCATCGGGACGAACACATCGTCCTCGATACGGCCGAAACCGGTCAGCGTGCTGGCGAGCTTCACGGCGTGAGCACGACCTTGTTGTAGCGGTCGTCGTCGACGAGCGCCTCGAACGCCTGCTGTCCGTCGGCCAGAGGCACCGTGGTGATCCACGATCCAACGTCAACCTCGCCTCCGGTTAGCAGGGCAAGCGCGCGCTCGAAGTCCGCAGGCAGGCAGGCGTAGGCGCCGACCACAGTCACGCCTTTCGTGACGATCGCGTGGTAGCTCACGGGGCCCTCCACCGCTCCGAGACCGATCGCTTCGATCCGGCCCCCATACCTGACGGCGTCCAGGCCGAGCGCCCACGTGGAGGGGACACCGACGGCGTCGATCACGACGTCCACGCCGATACCCGCTGTCGCCTGGGCGAAGACTTCGCCCGTTTCGTCGGCCCGGACGGGCTCGGCACCGAGCGCTTCCACGAGCGCGAGCCGGCTGGCGAGTCGATCCGTGACGAACACACGGGCAGCGGCGGCAAGGACGGCCGCGCGCGCCGCGAAGAGTCCGATCGCGCCCGCGCCGATCACCAATACCGTGTCCCCTACCCTCACGGATCGGCTCGCGGTATGGATCCCGTTCGCGAGCGGTTCCGCAAGAGAGGCGACGGCGTCCTGAAGACCGTCCGGGATCTTCAACAACTGGCTCGCCGGGAGCGCGAACGCCTCCGCGAAGGCCCCCGGGAAGTGCATCCCCATCAACCGCCGCGCCGGGCAGAGGTTCGGCTGGTCTTCGCGACACCGGGCGCATACACCACATGGAACGACCGGCATCGCGATCACCCGGGTCCCCACCAGCTGGGGGTCCGCATCGGCGCCGACCACCTCCACGACTCCCGCAGCCTCATGCCCCATCACCAGAGGCGGGATCCGTCGGGGGCTCGCCTCGCGGAATCCGTGGAGGTCCGAGCCGCAGATCGCCGAAGCCGTCATGCGAACCAGGGCGTCCTCCGGGCCGACCTGCGGCTCCGCAACCTCCTGCAGGTCCATCCGCCGCGGGCCCAGGTAGACGAGCGCTTTCACGCTGCCCCTCCCCCAACGAAGAAGGGCACATCGCGCGAGGGCACCAGCACACCGACGGCGAGTCTGTCGGCTTCGGTGGCATCGACCACCGCCGCCGAGGACCCGAGGTTCCCCTCGAACAGATCGTGGTGCATGGGGACGAGCGTCGAGACGCCGATCTCCGTTGCCAGGTGCGCCGCTTCGCGTTCGTTCAAGTTGCCGACGATGCCTCGGGCCTCGCGGTCGGCATGCCTGCCGTTGACGGGGAGCAGGGCGACGTCGGGCCGAAGGGCGCCGACCGTCTCCTGCATGCCGTCGTAGAGGATCGTGTCACCGGCGTGGTAGACGCGCACTCCGCCGATGTCGAAGAGGTACCCGAGGAACCTGATCAACCCGCCGGACAGTTCTTCACCGAACCCGTATGCGTCCTCCATGGTCACGCCGTGACGGGCCGGTACCGCTCGGATCGTGACGCCGGCGAGTTCGTGCACCTCGCCCGGCTGCACGCCCACGACGCGGTCTGCCGGGATGCCAGCCTCTGTCACCATATCCACGATGGGTGCGGGCACCACGAACACCGCGCCCGGCGAAGCGGCCGCGATGGCCGGTGCGCTTTCGGCGTCGAAGTGATCGATGTGCTCGTGGGTGCAGCACACGAGGTCAACACCCGTGGCTCGCTCGGGCGGGAGCGAGGTTTCGTACCGCCTGCCCTCCCAGGGCGCAAGGAACGGATCCACCAACACCGTGGTACTCCCATCCGACATGCCGAAACCCGCCTGTCCGAACCACGTCAGCGCGAGCCGTCCGCGCTGTGCCCCTGCGCTGCGGAGTCGGTCGAGCGGAGCCGTCACGGACACCTCACATCACCGCCGTCTGCCCACCGTCGACCACCAACGCGGTTCCGTAGATGAACGCGGCGTCCTCCGACGCGAGGAACGCGTACGCCCCAGCCACGTCCTCCGGAGTTCCACGCCGTCCAACGGGGATCCGCGTCTGTTCGTAGGCTTTGAAGGATCCCTCATCGGCGAGGGCCCGGTTGAGCGGCGTATCGATGAACCCGGGGCAGACGCAGTTCACGCGGATGCCGAGGCCGGCGAGTTCGATCGCCATGGTTCGGGTCAGTTGCAGCACCCCGCCCTTGGAGGCGTTGTACGGGCTGAATCCCGCTTCACCGGCGAGGGCGTTTGTCGACGCCATGTTCACGATGACACCGGGGCGACCGGACGCCGTCATCGCCCGGGCGACGGCGCGTGCGACCAGGAACACACCCCGCAGATTCACGGCGATCGTTCGGTCCCACAGATCGGTCGTCGTTTCGAGGAACCCTGCGGTTCGCGCGATGCCCGCGTTATTGATCAGGACGTCGATCGAACCGAGGTGATTACGGGCCTCGGCCACGAGCCGCTCGACATCAGCCTCGACGCTCACATCTGCGACGCACCCGGCCACCCCGTCGAGTTCCTCCAGTGCGGACGCAAGCTCCGAGTCGTCGTTCCCGACGACGAAGACGCGAGCGCCCTCCTCAAGGAACCTTCTGGCGGTCGCCAGTCCGATGCCGCTCGTTCCGCCGGTGATCAAGGTGCCCTTGTCCGCCAGGCCGCGCATCACTGGGACCGGCCCCTAGCAGCGATCGGGATGGTCCGCTCGACGAGTCCCGCGCGCACGCCGTACGCGACATCGAAGAGGTTGACCGCGCTGCACACATGCAGCGGGATCACCTCGAGGCGCTCGCCGATCGCGAGCGACGCGGCGTCCCCGACGATGTGTCCTACCCCATGTTCCTCGGTCGTGAAGTCGATCACCAGATCCGGGCGCCCCACGACCACGCCGCGACCCGGGAACGGCGGACCGCTGCCCCCGTCGGAGGAGAACGACTTCGAGCCTGCGTCGATGAGGAATCGCTCCGCCGTCGGCCGCGCCACCACCGTCGCCAGGATACGGGCGCCGCAAGCTGTCTCGGGAGCGCTGCCGAGACGCATCTGCTGGACATCGTTGAAGATGTAGGTGCCGGGCCGGATCTCGGTGACGCCCTCCACCTCTGCGCCGATCCGAGCTGTCGGCGTCGATCCGATACTCACCTCGCGGAGCTCCAGACCCTCCTCGCGACACTGCTGGGCGGTCTGGACCAGATCGAGGGCCTCCCGCTCTGCGATCTGCCGCAGGGCCTCAGGGTTCGGCGCCTCGTACGCGTGACCCGCGTGGGTGAGCAGACCTGTGACCTCGACGCCCGGCACGCGCGCGATCGCCCGCGCGAGCGCGACCGAGGCTTCACCCGGCGGCAGGCCCATCCGATGCTGACCCGTGTCCACCTCGACCAGCACGGGGACCGGGCGGCCCAGATCGGTTCCCACCGCGCCGATGCCCTCGGCGACCTCGACGGCGTCGAGGCTCACGGAGATCGAGGCGCGTTCCAAGAGCCCGCGCAGGCGTCGCAACTTGTGCTCGCCGACGAGGGGGTAGGCGATCAGGACGTCGCTGAGCCCCGCGTCGACCATCACCTCGGCTTCCCCGAGCTTGGCGACCGTGATCCCACGGGCGCCCGCCTCGATCTGCATCGCGGCGAGTATGGGCGACTTATGTGTCTTCGTGTGGGGCCGCAGGCGAACACCGGCTGTGTGCGCGACCTCAGCCATCTGGACGATGTTGCGCTCGATCACGTCGAGATCGAACATCAGCGCGGGCGTGTCGAGGTCGGACGGTGACGTCATCGGGCGGGAAGGTACAAGACGGCGTCGATCTCGACGAGGATGTTGCGAAGCTCGGCTCCCGTCGTGGTCCGGGCGGGCCGAGGCGTCGAGGAGAAGATCCGCTCGTAGGTAGCGTTGAAGGCGGGGAACAGGTCGATCGAGGACAGGAACACGGAGACCTTCACCGCGTCGTCCAGCGAACCGCCCGCAGCCTCTGCGATCGCTGCGAGGTTGCGGAGCGTCTGCTCCGTTTGTTCCTCGATCGTCTCGCCCAGGACCTCGAGCGTGCCGGGGTCGAGCGGCCCCTGTCCGGAGACGAACACGAAGTCGCCAGCTCGGATCGCCTGCGAGTACGCGCCGCTCACGCGGAGAGCACCGTCCGTCTTGATCTCGGCGTTCGCCTTCATCAACCCCTCCGTGAGTATTCCGCTGTACGGAACACTGTTTCTGAAACGGGCAGCGCATGTTCGCCCATCGCCACCGGCCCTGTCAACCGCCGATGCCGATCGAGGCCGATGCCTGCCGGAGGATCTCGGCTACCTGTCGCATCCGCGTAGCCGGCAGCCGCGATTTCGGCGCCGAGATCGAGATCGATGCGACCGGCACCGGGCCCCCGAAGAACACCGGAACGGCCAGGCACCGGACGCCGGTCTCGCTCTCCTCCATGTCCCGCGCGAAACCGCTGGCGCGCACGTGCCGGATCTCCCGGATGAGCGCGGGCCTGTCAACGATCGTGCGCGGTGTCCGCGCCTCGAGCGGCCCACTCCGTTCGATCCAGTCGACGAGCGCATCGTCCGTGGGGTAGGTCCAGGCCAGCAGCGCCTTGCCTACGGCCGTCGCATGTGCAGGGTTCCGGCCGCCGATCTTCGAGGTCAGCGCGATCGGCCCCGATGGTTCGAGCTTGTCCACGTAGACGACGTCGGCGCCGTCCAGGACGCCGAGGTGGATCGTCTCGTTCACGTCGTCCCGGAGCGAATCCAGGCTCGGACGTACGAGCACCCGCACGTCCATCCGCTCGTGGAAGTCGAAGGCGATCCGCAGCAGGTCCGGCCCGAGGAGATAGCGCCCGTCCGCGCGCTGCGCCGCGAACCCGCGCCGCCTCAGCGCGGCGAGCGTTCGATGGAGCGAGCTCTTCGGAACATGCGCCGCTGCTGCGATCTCGCTGAGCGTCATGCCCGAACCACGCGCCGACAGGGCGTCGAGCACGCGCAGCGCGCGGTCCACACCCTCCATCCCGACCGATGGCTCGCTCACGGGCCGGATGATACGCGCGTTCCGCTCCGCAGAACAGTCACACCGCCAGGCGCACGGCGCCCGACTCTCGTTATGATGCGCGGCATGCCAGCCGTCGTGGCCAACGTCCATCGCAATCACATCGGCGGCGCATGGGTCGAGGGAGATTCCACCGTCGCGGACGTGAACCCCTCCGATCTTCACGACGTCGTGGGTGAATACGCCGTGGCGACAGAAGCGCAGGTAGATGAAGCGATCGAGGCCGCCGCGTACGCGGGGTCAGGTTGGGCCGGCGCGACGCCGCAGGAACGGGCAGCTCCACTCGAGACGATCGGCCTCGAGCTTGCCGCCCGCGCACAAGAACTCGGTGAACTCCTCTCGAGAGAGGAGGGCAAGCCACGAGCCGAGGGCATCGGCGAGGTGCTCCGTGCGTCTCAGATCTTCCGGTTCTTCGCCGGCGAGGCCCTGCGGGTGGGCGGCGAGCATCTGCGGAGCGTTCGCCCTGGCGTCGATATCGACATCCTTCGCGAACCGCTCGGCGTCGTCGGTCTCATCACACCCTGGAACTTCCCCGCCGCGATCCCCGCATGGAAGATCGCGCCGGCGCTCGCGTTCGGGTGCACCGTCGTGTTTAAGCCCGCGGAACTCGTGCCGGCCTCGGCATGGGCGCTCGTCGAGATCGCGAGCCGCGCGGGACTGCCCCACGGTGTGCTGAATCTCGTGGTCGGACCTGGGCGAGTGGTCGGCGAGCGCATGCTCGCTGACCAGCGGGTTCGAGGGGTGTCGTTCACGGGCTCGCAAGCGGTCGGTGTGCGGGTCGCACAGACGATGGCGGCCCGCTTCGGCAAGTACCAGCTGGAGATGGGCGGCAAGAACCCGCTCGTGGTCCTGGACGACGCCGAACTCGACGTGGCGGTCGATTGCGCCGTGCAGGGTGCCTTCTACCAGACGGGGCAGCGGTGCACCGCGAGCAGCCGGTTGATCGTGACGGACGGCATCCACGACGCGTTCGTCGAGGCGGTGATCGAGCGGATGCGGTCTCTCCGCGTGGGACACGCGCTCGAGGACGGCACCGACATCGGTCCCGTGGTGTCGGAGAGCCAGCTGGCCCAGGACCTCGAGTATCTCGAGGTCGGGGCGAAGGAGGGCGCGGAGGTCGCCTTCGGCGGCGCGCGCCTGGAACGCGAAACGCCCGGCTACTACCTGGAGCCGGCGCTCCTAGTAGCCACCGAGAACGACATGCGCGTGAACCGCGAGGAGATCTTCGGGCCCGTCGCGACGGTGCTTCGGGCGCAGGACACCGACCAGGCGCTGCTCCTCGCGAACGACACTGCGTTCGGCCTCGCGGCGGGGGTCGTGACGACCTCGCTCCGGAACGCCGCACGGTTCCGCGACGGCCTGCAGGCTGGGATCGTCACGATCAACCTTCCGACGGCAGGCGTGGACTATCACGTGCCGTTCGGCGGCACGAAAGCGTCCTCGAGCGGCTCGCGCGAGCAGGGCCGCTACGCGGTTGAGTTCTACACGACAGTGAAAACGGCCTACGTCCGCCCTTGACCGAGGGCCGGAGTCGCGCAGACCGACCCGGCCCCTCGCACGCCCCACGGTTGCCCTCCGGTAGGATGCCCCGGTTCGAACGGGCCGTTCAGCCCGTTCCGAAGGGGGAATCGTACATTGCTGGATGTCGCGAAGATGGCGGTGCAGGCTGCGCGCAATGCCGGCGCCGACTACGCCGATGCGCGTGCAGGCACCGACGAGACGGAATCGCTCACCGTTCGGAACCAAGAGATGGCGGGGATCGACCGGTCGATCTCCACGGGGATCGGGATCCGGGTCCTGGCCGGCGGCCGATGGGGGTTCGCCTCGACCTCCCGCCTGGACGAAGGCGAGATCACCCGCACTGCCGAACTGGCCGTTCAGATCGCGCGCGCGGCGGGCCGCATGCCCGGCAAGCCCGTCACGCTCTCCCCGGTGGAACCGGCGGTGGGCACGTGGCGCGGCCCCTGCACCGAGGACCCCTTCACCGTGCCGCTGGAAGAGAAGGTAGCGCTCCTCATGGAGGCCACTCGGCGGATGCGGACCGTCCCCGGCCTCAGCTTCGCTGAGGGAGGACTCGACTTCTTCCGTCGGCGCACGTTCTTCGCATCCTCCGACGGCGCGGCCACCGACCAGGAGGTCACCCACAGCGGCGGGGGCATCGAGGCAACGGCGGTCGGCGACGGCGACGTGCAGCGCCGCAGCTACCCGAATTCGTTCCGCGGACACATCCGCGCCGCCGGCTACGAACACGTTCGCACGCTGGGCCTGGTCGAGGAGGCCGAGCGCATCGGACGCGAAACCGTCGACCTGCTGAGCGCGCCGGAGTGCCCCAGCGAGGTCACGACGCTCATCCTTGACTCGGGGCAGATGGAACTCCAGATCCACGAGTCGATCGGCCATCCCGTCGAACTGGACCGCGTGATGGGGATGGAGGAGGCCTACGCGGGCGGTTCGTTCCTCACGCCTGCCGACGCGGGAACGCTGCGCTACGGGAGCCCGTTGATCAGCATCACGGCGGACGCCTCGCTGCCCGGCGGTCTGGGGACCTTCGGGTGGGACGACGAAGGCGTGCCCGCGCAGTCCACGCCGATCATCGTGGACGGCATCTTCCAGAACTTCCTGACCAGCCGCGAGACCGCCCCCACCATCGGGCGATCATCCAACGGGACCTCGCGCGCGGACGGGTGGAGCCACCTGCCGCTGATCCGCATGACCAACATCTCCATCGAACCCCGCGAAGGGACGCTGGCCGAGATCATCGCCGACACAGCCAGCGGCATCTTCATGACCACGAACACCAGCTGGTCCATCGACGACAAGCGCATCAACTTCCAGTTCGGCTGCGAGATGGCCCACCGCATCGAGAACGGGAAGCTCACCACCCTCTACAAGAATCCGAACTACACGGGCATCACGCCCGAGTTCTGGGGCTCGTGCGACGCGGTGGCCGGGCGCGAGGACTGGGTGGTTTGGGGAACGCCGAACTGCGGCAAGGGCCAGCCGGGGCAGGTCGGCCGGGTCGGTCACGGGGCCGCGCCCGCCAGGTTCCGCAACGTCCAGGTGGGGGTGCGTTGATGGCCGGCCTTCTGGGACGCGACGGGTTCGAGGCGGTCGCGGCTGCTGCACTGGAACTTCCCGGGGTGGACGACGTCGAGGTCCTTCTCATGCACGAATGGGGCGGCAACACCCGTTTCGCCAACTCCGAGATCCACCAGAGCACCGCGCGGGAAGACACCGGGCTGCGCGTGCGCGTGATCAGCAAGGACCGCGTGGGCGTTGCCGCGACGAACGAGTGCACGCCCAAGGGCGCCCGCGCCGCGGCCGAGAGCGCGAAGGAGATGGCGCAGATCGTCGCGCCCGACAAGCTGTGGCCGGGACTGACCCCGAAGACCGCCACGCCCGAGCTCCAACGCTTCGACGAGGCGACGGCCCGTGCGACGCCGGAGGAGCGCGCCGACGCGGCGACCGCGCTGATCGCGCAGGCGCCGCAGGGGTTCATCGCGGCCGGCGCCTACGAGACCGTGGCGTCCGAGGTCGGCATCGCGAACACGCAGGGACAGGTCTGCTGGGGTTCCCAGACGCAAGCCTCCCTGACCACGGTGATCAGCGGCGGTGACGCGGGGAGCGGGTTCGCGGAGTCCTTCGCGGGCCGCACCGGTGACATCGACCCGGAGGCGATCGGGAGAACCGCGGCGCAGAAGGCCTCGGCGTCGCAGAGCCCCCGGGCGCTGGACCCGGGCGTCTACCCAGTGGTGTTGGAGCCTGCGGCGGTCGCAACCTTGGTCGGGTTCCTCGCGTGGACAGGGTTCGGCGGGCGCGACTACTTCGAGGGACGTTCGTGCTTCAGCGGCAAGCAGGGGCAACAGGTGGTGGCCTCCTCGGTATCCATCTTCGATGACGTTACGCGCCCGGACACCCTGGGACTGGGGTTCGACTTCGAGGGAGAACCGCACGGGCGCGTTGATCTGATCAGGGACGGCGTCTTCGTGGATGCGGTCTACGACCGGCGGGTCGGGAAGGAAGCGGGCATGGCCACGACCGGCCACGCGCTGCCGTCCCCCAACCCGGGGGGGCCACTCCCGCTCAACCTCTTCCTGGCAACCGGGGACGCCGGCATCGAGGAGATGATCGCCGCCACGGAGCGCGGCCTCCTGGTCACGCGCTTCCACTACTCGAACATCGTGAACCCCGTGGAGTCCTCGATCACCGGGATGACGCGCGACGGCACGTTCCTGATCGAGAACGGCGAGGTCGCCGGGCCGGTGATGAACTTCCGGTTCACCCAGTCGATCCTGGCGGCCCTCTCCGCCACCACGATGATCGGCAGCACCGCGGAACTGGCCAGCGAGTTCTTCTTCTCCGCCTCCCGCGTGCCCGCGCTCAAGATCGAGGAGTTCAACTTCAGCGGCCGCAGCGACCACTAGCGCGGTAGGCTGCTGGCCCCGGAGTCACAGGAGGCATCGATGCAGGTCGCAGACGTCATGCGCACGGATGTGAAAACCGCCGACACCGGCGACACGTTCGCCGATGTGGCCAAGCTCATGCGAACGAACGGCATCTCGTCGGTGGTCGTGCTCGAGGGCAAGAAGCTCGCCGGCATCGTGACCGAGCGCGACATCGTCAACCTGGTGGCGGCCGGCGGCGACCCGCACGGCGTGAAGGTGGCGCACGGCATGACCCGCCGCGACCTCGAGACCATCAGTTCCAAGACCGACCTGACCGACGCGGCGGAGCACATGGTCAGCCGGAACATCCGTCACCTGCCGGTGGTGGACCGCGGCAGGGTGGTCGGCATCGTCTCCATCCGCGACCTCACGAAGTGGGCGGCCGAGGAGCTGGCCGGCGGGCACGAGATGCCCGACATCGCCAGCAGTCACACGGCTCTCAAGGCCGCGAGCGAACTCCAGAAGCAGCGCCGCAAGGGCGCCTGAACCTAGAGCGCCGCCAAGACCTCCGGGATCTCCACCAGCGAGTGAACCGCCGCGTCGGCCTCCGCCAGCTGCGCGCCGGTGGGGTTCTCCGGTGCCTCCCCGCGCAAGATCCACACCGCGCGCATCCCCGCGGTCTTGGCCGGGATGACGTCGTAGTCCAACCGGTCGCCCAGCATCACCGTGCGCATCGGCGAGATGCCGGCCGTGTAGAGGACGTGGGCGTACAGGCGCGGGTCGGGCTTCTCCAGACCGATGTCGTCGCTGACCCCCCAGATCTCGAAAAAGTCCTCGATGCCGTCGCGCGCCATGGCATCGCGCACCTGGCTCGGCTGGTTCGCGATGATGCCGAGCCGGTAGCGGCCGGCGAGCGCTTCCAGACACGGCTTCACATCCGGTTCGAGCGCATCGGGCGGATAGGACCAATAGCGTGTGGCGGCGTTCCTGAGTTCGTTCACGTCGGCGCCGGGTCCCAGGAACCGCAGCGCAATCCGCTTGCGGAACGACCCCGACTGTGCCGCCCGCGCCAGCGCATACTCGTCGGCGAACTCCGCGTCCGCGAATGTCGCGCCCAGGTCGCGGAGCGCGCGACGCAGCGCATCGGTGTAGATGGTGTCGGAGTACATGACTCCCCCGATATCGAAGAACACCATCTCGATCGCTCTGGGCACGGGGCGAATCCTATCCGCCCCGGGCGAGCGGACGCTCAAGCGCGAGAGGCCAGCGCGAAGAACGCGACCGCGGCGGCCGCCGCGACGTTCAGCGAATCGATCCCGAGGGACATCGGGATCCGCAGGCGAACGTCCGCCGCGTCGATCCAGCGCGGAGAGGAACCGTCTCCCTCGTTGCCGATCACCACGGCGAGCCGGGGATAGAGCGAGACGCCCAACGTCCGGATGTCCTGGGCGTCGACCGCCGGGGTCAGGGCGATGAGCGTGAACCCCGCAGCCTTGAGCGCCTCCGGCCCTTGCCGCCAGTCGATCCGGGTCCACGGGACCGTGAACACGGCGCCCATGGAGGTGCGGACGGCCCGCCGATAGAGCGGGTCGCCGCACCGGGGCGTGAGCACCACGGCATCGACGCCCAACGCGGCCGCGCTCCTGAAGACCGCACCCACGTTCGTGTCGTCGACCAGGTCCTCAAGGACCGCCACACGCGCCGCTCCGGCCAGTACCTCGTCCAACACCGGCAGCGGCCGCCGCTCGAATGAGACGAGCGCGCCTCGGTGCACGGGGAAGCCGGTGGTCTGCTCCAGCAGGTCGTCGTCGGCAACCAGCAGCGGTACGTCGGCCTCGCCCACAAGATCGCTCACCGTCGCCAGCCACCGCTCAGCCAGGAGCGCGCGGCGCGGCGTGTAGCCGGCCGCCAGCGCTCGCTCGATGGTCTTCGTCCCCTCTGCCAGGAAGAGGCCGCTGTCAGACTCCAGCTTCCTGCGCAGGGTCACGTCGCGGAGCTGAACGAAGTCCCGCAACCGTGGATCGTCCGGGTCGGTGATCCGGATGGATGTCATCGCGTCCCCGATGCTCGCAGAAGAACGGCGGCGGCGGCCGGTCCTGATCGGGAGGGGCCGATGGGCCCGCAGTGGAACCCGGGGCCGGGAGTAGCGTGGGAGATGGTTCTAGTGCGCGAGCCGAAAGGGGCATGACCATGCCAAGGCCGAGAACCGACTACGCACAGCTGATCCGCGAAGCACTCACCCCGAACCTCAACCCACACGAGGAGGTGCGCTGGTCCGCCGCGGTGACCCACTTCAAAGCTCCTGCGCCGGTGATGTTCCTGCTCGGTTGGAGTTTGCTGCTCCCGATGTTTGGCCCGCTGGTTGCGATGGCGCTGACCAAGTTCTGGTACGTCGGCATCACGCCGGAGCGCGTGCTGTTCGGTCACGTGGCGCGCCCGTTCGTACCGGACCCGACCGGCGTCATCGCCGTTCCACTCGGTGATGTCACGGTGGGGCGCCGGCACCACGGTGAGCTGCTGATCGCGAACCCCCCGGCCGGAGTGCCGCGCGCGTTCCGGCTGGCCCGGGGATTCGACCTGGACATGGTGGCGGCTCTGCTCGCAACGCCGAGGCAGCCTGTCACCGCAGCAGTAGCCCCGGCCGCGGTCCCCACACTCCCACCGGCGCCGCAGGGCTGACGCCTGCGGCTCTCCGTGGCGGCTAGCGGTCCTCGGGGAACCGGGCCTTCAAGGTCCGGATCACGAGAACCGCGAGCGC
>JBBRTK010000054.1:0-13582 GCA_038244455.1 Actinomycetota bacterium | reverse complement strand
TGCGCCGCCGCGCTGGCTCCGGACTGGATCGTCCAGGTCGACGCGGACGAACGCATCGAACCCGACGACGCCGCCCTGCTTCGTGACTTCTTGGCCACGGACGCGTTGCCGGGACTCGCCTACGGGTTGCTACACCGCCGCGCGTGGGGGCAAGACCAGATCGACCCCACCGCTAGTTGGGTGTACCGCGTGTTCGCGTGGGAACCAGGCCAGGAGCTTCCCGAGGCGCCGCTGCACTTCCACCCCGTGCCGGTGGGCATCCCCCGCCAAGCATGGGTCCGCACGACCGTGGCCCTCCAGCACGTCGGCGCCGCGAACCCGCAGATGCTCCTGGATCGCGAACGCAAGTACGACGAGGCCGATCCGCACGGGCTGTACCCGGTCTCGTTCGGCGGGCTCGATACGCCCCCCCGGCTCCTAGTGCCGAAGCCTCCCCGGCCCAAGGGTCTCCCGGCGCTGCTCTCACCCGCAGGACTCGAAGCGCTGGCCGATGCTGCGGTTGGGGATCCGTCGCTGCGGCCGCTGCTCGTCGTCCTCCTGCCGGTCCGTAACGGCGAGGAAGACCTCCCCGGTTGGTTCGAGAACGTTCGAGGGTTCGCCGACGCAGCGATCGCGCTTGACGATGGTTCAACCGATGGAACGCGGGTGCTCCTGGGATCGGAACCGCTGATCCGCACGATTTTGACCCACCCACCGCGACCCGGCGCAGCCGGCTGGGACGATGCGCGCAACCGGCAGGAGCTCCTGGACGCGGCGACCGGCCTGGCCCCGCGCTGGGTGCTCTTCCTCGATGCCGACGAGCGCCTCGATCCCCAAGACGCGGCCGCCCTGCGCGAACACCTCGCCTCCACCGATGCCGACCGTGAGGCCGCGTACGGCTTCCTGGTGCACCGCATGACGGGCCAGGACGTGTTCGACCTCGATGACCTCTGGGTCTTCCGAGCGTTCGCATGGCGACCCGGCCAGCTCCTGCCTGAGACCCGGCTCCACCTGGTGCCGGTACCGGTGTCCATCCCCGCCAGCCATCGGCGAAGGACCACGGTACGGATCCGTCACCTCGCGAGCCTGACCCCGGCGCGCCGCCACGCGCGTTCGCAGAAGTACCGCGAGGCCGATCCAGGGCATGAGTTCCAGGGCGACTACGACGGCCTGCTGACACCGCCCGGTCCGGCGCGCCCGTGGGTTCCGCGCCCCGCCGGCCTCCCCGTTCTTCCACCCCCATCCGATCTTGCGGGGACCCGGGCCCTCCCCGAAGACGAGCGCTTCGACCCCGACGCGCCTATCCTCTCGGCGATCGTGATCGCGCGCGAAGACGTCGGCCGCATCGAACGCGTCGTGCGGTCCGTGGTCACGCAAGAAACGCCAGCACCCTTCGAAACGATCGTCGTGGTGAGTGGTGGTCCGAGAACGGCCGAGGTGGTTCGCCGGTGCTTCCCCGATGTCACCCTGGTCGAACTGCCCGACCCCGTCTTGCCCGGCGCCGCGCGCAACGCCGGCCTCGAACTCGCCCGCGGCGACTTCGTCTCATTCCCGGGTTCGCATATCGAGCTTCCACAGGGGAGCCTGGCGGCGCGGATCCGCGCGCACGAACGCGGCTATCCGATGGTCACGGGTTCCACGTTCAACGGGACCCGCACGCCGGCCGGGTGGGCGGCGTACTTCCTGGATCACTCGAGCGCTCTCCCGGGGCGCCCCTCAGCGGAACTGGAAGGCCCGCCGGTCCACTGTTCGTACGAGCGAGAGATCCTGTTGCGGGTCGGCGGTTTCCCCACCGATCTGCGGGCAGGCGAAGATACGGTGGTCAATCACGCCCTTGCGCAACGCGGCTATCAAGCGTTCCGCGCCGCCGACGTGATCATCGTGCACTCCGGCCCGTGCCGTACGGCGCGCGCGTTGGTGCGTCATCACTTCGCGCGCGGTCGCGGATTCGGTCGCATCCTGATCGATGCGACACCCGATGGGCGGCGGGTGATCCGGCGCGACGTCGTAGGCAGGCATCTGTTCGGCTACCTGCCTCGGCGGATCGGCAGCACGACGAGGAACGTGCAGGCGTGGGGCGGACCCGAACTTGTAACGCTCTATCGGCGCGTGTTGCCCCTTGTGTGTCTCGGTGCCATCTCCGCCTGGGCCGGCACCTGGTTCGAACTCGTGCGCGGTGCCAGGCGAGGCCCTGGAACCACCTAGGTGACCGTGATCTTCCTTATGGGAGACCAGCCGCTGACCTTCCCCGATGCGGTGTTGCGTGCACGCGCCCGGAACGCGTAGACCCCCGTCGTCGGCGGATCGTAGATGGCCGCCCGATCCGACGTATCGGTGATCCATTTCTGCCAGAGAGCGTCAGACGGCCCCTTGCGCTGAACGTCGAACGAATACTCGGCCAGCCCGGAGATGTTGGACCAGCCGAGTGTGAACGAGTCGCCGAGCCTACCGGTGAGCGGGGACGCGACCATCGGGACCTTCACCACCCCGCTCATGAGGGGATGGATGGTCTCGGTGCATCGGTAGTGGTAGGTGCCCGAGAACGACATCTGCTGGTCATAGATATTCCCCGGCGTCTTGGGCCCCGAGTTGATGACCAGGGTGGGGTCGGTCGCGTTGTGCGTGTACGCGCTGCCCTGGAATCCCCACTCGATCGTCTGAGCGAACGTCGCCGTCTTCAGCGGGGTGGGGAAGAAGGCGTCCTGAACGCCCACGTAGTAGTCGTAGAAGGCGGCCGCCGCGGGATCGGCCTGCAGGAGATCGGCGTAGGCGATGGCGGCGGGAAGTGCCACGCCGAGCCCGATCAGCCGGCGAAGGAAGACCCGCCTGCCCATCTGACCGTCCAGGTACCGTCGAGCGAGCTGCTGACGTTCCATTGGGTGACCTCCTTGGGGGGCGCTGCGAGCCTCGGTTCGCGCCAGTGTAGGCCAGTCGGCGGGGCGCGTGAACCCCCATGTGGGCCCTACAGGTAGCCGGGCGCCGTGGAGGTGCCGGAGCCGGGGCCCGGGTCACCGGCCGCGCCTGCCACCGCGGGGCTCACCCGGAACGGCAGGCGTTCGGCCTCCGCGCCGTTCACGCGGAATGAGAACGCGTAGGTGCCGGGAGTCGGGAACGTCAGGCCGTTCAGGTTGA
Source organism: Actinomycetota bacterium (assembly GCA_038244455.1). Lineage (GTDB taxonomy): Bacteria > Actinomycetota > UBA4738 > UBA4738 > HRBIN12 > JANXVR01. The sequence continues at coordinate 10,471 of JBBRTK010000054.1, read as the reverse complement.
GGGCCAAGGGGACCTGCACGTCGCCGAGATCGTCGCCCGGCTCCTGCGTCTGGAACGTTGCGTTGAGCGCGAACTGCTCATTCCCCGACGGATCGGCGAACAGCGCGACCGGCAGATCTTTGTCGTTGAGCAGGGACACCTCGAGGTTGTGTTCGCCGGCCTCGCCGGTCTCCACCGTGAGCAGGACCCCGATGCCCACGCGGTCGTGATGAGCGGGGAACCCGCCCGCCGTGAGCCGGTTCCACCCGGCCCCCAGGACGTAGAGCTTGCCGTCGACGGACTGGACCGAATCAGCGAGGAACGCGCGCACCTTCATCCCGACATCCTACCGGCGGGGTGGGACGCGGCGGGGCGGATATGCTCGCCGGACCCGACCGACCGGAGATCCCGTGGACATCAAAACGCTGCAACGACCGCTCCGCGAAGCCTACGAGGCCGATCCGGCCTCCGCCCCGCTCACGCTCCGGGTTCGAAGCGCGCCGAGCGATCTCGCGGACCCGCTCCACTGCGCGGTGAGCCCCGACTCGACCCCGGATGTCACATGGCGTTCCGGCGCCCACCCGGCGGTGGGCGGTACAGGCGACGTTCCGTGCTCGGGAGACCTGCTCCTTGCGGCGCTCGCCGCCTGCCAAGAAGTCACGCTCCGGATGGTCGCCGCCAACCAGGGCATCGAGCTGCTGGACGTGCAGATCGAGGTCGAAGGCGACTGGGATCCGCGAGGCACCCTCGCCATGGGACGCGAGTTCCCGATCGGCCTGACCGCCGTCCGCTGCCACACGTCCGTGCGCGTCGGCGCCGATGTCAACGAACAACGCGCCGCGCGCTTGTTGAAGAGCGCCGAGCGCTACTGCGTCGTACTCAACACACTGCGCGCGGGCATGGACGTCCAGTCAGAGTTCTCGCTCGAACGCTAGACCCGCCGCCGGGCTACCGTGGATGTCCACGGACCGCGGAACTGCGCCAGATCGCTGCGGCGCGCGGCATCACGCTCCCCCGCAGGGAGCTCGGGAAGGAGATACGACATGAAGATGACGTTGCTCGGCTCGGGGGTGCGAGCCCCATTCGTGCTTCGCGGGCTCGTGGCGGCCGAAGCCGACCTCGGGCTCGATGAGGTGGTGCTGCACGACACCGACCCCGAGCGCCTGGAGCTGATGGCCGCCCTCGGTGGACACCTGTGCAAGGAGTGGGGAGCCGGGTTCACGGTTCGCGGCGAACCCGACCCGCGCGCGGCGATCGCCGGTGCACGCTTCGTCTTCTCTGCCATCCGGCCCGGCCAGGAGGGCGCGCGAGCCGTCGACGAAGAGGTGCCGCTGAAATACGGGGTGCTCGGGCAGGAGACCACCGGACCCGGTGGGTTCGCGATGGCGCTGCGAACCATCCCCGCGATGCTCGGGTATGCGCGTCTCATCGAGGAAACCGCCCCCGACGCACTGCTCGTGAACTTCACCAACCCCGTCGGGATCGTGATGCAGGCGCTGCACGACCATTCGAGCGTGCGCGCGGTGGGGATCTGCGACGGACCGATCTCCATGCAGCGCAGCGTCGCCGAGTTCCTGGGGGAGCCCCGCGAACAGGTGCACGCGGACTACTTCGGGCTGAACCACTGCGGATGGATCCACCGCGTGCTCGTGGACGGCCGGGACCGCATGCCCGAACTCCTCGACCGGTTCGAGGAACTCCAGGCGGCCGACAGGCACTGGCGGCTGTTCGATGCGGAGCTGGTCCGTTCCATCGGGATGCTCCCCATGGAGTACCTCTACTTCTACTACTACCGCGACCGGGCAGTCGAGCACATCCGGGGGTCGGGCGGTTCGCGCGGAAGCCAGCTCCGGATGCTGAACGACGCGCTCTGGCCGGTGCTTCGTGCGTGCGTCGACGCGGGCGACCTCGCGGGCGCACGTGCAGCCTGGGAACGAGCGATGGGCGAGCGCAACGCCACGTACTTCGCGCGCGAGCGCGGCCAGACGGTTCCCGACGAAGCCGCGGAGTCCGGCGACGTCTTCGAAGACGAGGGCTACCAGGGCGTTGCCATCGCCGTGATGGCCGCGGCGATGCGGCGCCGCAAGGTGCCCCTGATCCTGAACGTTCCGAATCGCGGGGCCATCGGCGGCCTGCGCGACGACGACGTGGTCGAGGTCACGTGCCTGGCCGACGAACACGGCGCCCATCCCATCGCGCAGGGCGCCATGCCCGAGGCCGCGCTCGCCCTGGTCCAACAGGTCAAGCTCTACGAACGGCTCACCGTCACCGCAGCGGTCGAGGGCTCGTACGACGCAGCGCTCGGGGCGCTACTGGCGCATCCGCTCGTCGCGTCCTACCCCGCCGCGAAGGCGATCCTCGACGGCTACGTCGAAGGGCTGCCCGGGTTGCTGCCGCCACTGGCGTAGCGCCCGTCGTTACGAACGAACGCGGGCTCGCTCGGGGTCATAGAACGCCTCGGCGGTCACGACCCCGGCGGCCGATCCCACGGTGACGTCGGTCCCTGCAGCCACTCCCACGTCCACGTAGCCCATCGCCAGGTTCCTGCCCAGGAACCAACCCGTTTCCGCGGAGGTGATCCGGCCAACCTCAGCGCCGTCCGGCGTCGTGATCGGATCGCCCGCCGCCGGCATGAAGGAGGTGTCCGCGAACCCGATGCCCACGAGCGTTCGCGCGACGCCCTGGTCGCGCTGCGCGCGCAACGCATCACGGCCGATGAAACCGCCCTTATCCAGATCGACCGCCCATCCCAAACCGGCTTCGAGCGGCGAAGTCTCCTCGCTCACGTCCAGTCCGTAGAGCGGGTACTTCTTCTCCATCCTCGTGGTTCTCAGCGCCCCCAGGCCCGCCGGCTTGGCGCCGAACTCCGCGCCAGCTTCGAACACCGCGTCCCACAGATCCGAGGCGTAGTCGCGCGGGTAGTACAGCTCGTAGCCCAGTTCGCCGGAGTACCCGGTCCGCGATACCAGGGCCGGCACCTCGGCGACTGCCGTCTCGATGAACCGGAAGTACGGGAGCGCCGCCGAGCTGAGGTCCGCGTCGGGCGCCAGCTTCGTGAGCAGTTCGCGCGAGCGGGGACCTTGGATGGACAGGTAAGCGGTGCCCGGCACGATGTCGGTGATGTAGGCGCGCAGGTCCCGGCCCTGCTCCCGCACGTGGGCCTCGATGATGTCGGCCCGTGAAGGCGTGGCGACCAGCCAGAAGTGCTCGGAGGAGAGGCGATAGACGGTGAGGTCGTCGATCATCCCGCCCGCGTCGTTGCAGACCGACGAGTACAGAACCGCGCCGTCGTTCATCCGCCGCTCCACGTCGCGCACCAGCACCCGCTGGAGCAGCGTCTGCGCGTCCGGACCCTTGATGTCGATCGGGCCCTGGTGATAGACGTCGTAGACGCCGACCGCCTCGCGCGTAGCCATGTGCTCTTGGTCCGTGGATGTGAACACCACCGCCGCATCGAACCCCATCCGGTCGCCGAGTTCGGCACCCAGGGCGATGAACTTGTCGTAGTACGGCGTGTGCTTGCGAGCGGGCGACATCCGCCGAGGATACCGACTCAGGAGGCGGGGTTCATGCCGTGAGCCGCGGTCAGCAACGCTGCGATGGCCTCCGCGTTGCCGAGCGCTTCGTCCACGGCGAGGTGTCGCGGCGGCTCGAGCCCGCGGACCACCCGCTGGATGTGCCCGATCGCGGGAGCGAACGACTCCTCCCCGCTCGGCACGGCGGGCTCGGTGTCGATGCCGTCTTCGCGCACCGTGACGATCGTGTCGCTCGCTTCGGGGTGGAAGGGGTTGGTCATCCGGATCTCGCCCTCGGTGCCCAGGAGCCGGGTGAACGTGTCGTAGGCGCTGTGGAACCCGCACGAGAGCACCAGCCGCCGGTCACCGGGGAAGCTGAGCGAACCCCACAGCTCCGTGTCTACGCCGCGCTCCCACGTGGCATCGGCCATGGTTCGCGCGAGGTCGGGCTCGGTCCCGTACACCAGCCGCGCGAGCCGGATCGGGTAGCACCCCACGTCCTGCGCGGACCCACCCGAGAGCTCCGCCAACATCCGCACGTCCTCGGGATCGTCCAGCGAGAAGTGGAAGCGCGAGGAGATCTCGCGGACCTCACCGATCGTGCCGGCGTCGAGCAGTTCCCGAACGCGCGCCATCTGGTGATGGAACGGGAACACGAACGCCTCCCACAGCGGGGCCGGCGCCACGGCCGCGGCGGCAAGCACGCGCTCGGTCTCCTCGGGCGTGGCGCAGAGCGGCTTCTCGCAGAAGACCGTCTTACTGGCCGCTAGGGCGGCGATCGTCCACTCGGCGTGCAGCCCATTCGGCAGCGCGATGTAGACGGCTTCGACGCCGGGGTCATCCAGGACTCGCTCATAGCCCTGGACACCTGCCGCGACGCCGCGCTCGGCGGCCCATCGTTGGGCACGCTCGGCGTTACGGCTCCCGACCAGCATCGCCGAACCGCCGCCCGCTTCGCGAAGCGCCGGCAGGAACGCGGTCTCCGCGATGCCCGCCGTGCCCAAGATTCCCCAGCGAACCGGCTCTTCCGACGTCATCACGGCACCAACCTACGTCCTCAACCGGCGAGCATAGGACCGGCCTGCAGGAGGAACGCCAGATCCGCCACGAAGTCGTCTTGCAGCTCGACGCGATCGGCCATGTGCTCCTCGACCCACTCGGCGGCCACCTGCGTGGCGGCATCTGCCTGTTCGGTCGAGTCCCACAGGGAGATCGACAGGAGGATCTCATCGTTGGTGACGCCGATGCCGTACGCGATGAAGCCGGGCTGCTGCTGGAATACCTCCGCCATGCCGCCCGGCGATCGCGCGAGCTCGATCACCTGGTCCGTGGTCCCTCCCGTCAGTACGTACAGCGCCACCCGAAGATGCTGCATCCCGATCCCCTCCTCGGCTCGGCGGGGATCCCGCCTCGACCGGCATCGTACTCCGGCCTCGATATCCGCGGTTCGCCGGCCCGCCCTCGGGTAGATTGACCACACATGCGGACCGATGCTGACTACCGCGGGCTGAGCTTCTGGCACGAGACCGTTCCCGGCCCGCTCGACCCGCGTCCACCGCTGCGGGGCAACGTCCAAGCCGACGTGGCGATCGTCGGGGCGGGGTTCACGGGGCTCTGGACGGCGCTCTCGCTCGCGGCGGCGGACCCATCGCTTCGGATCGCCGTCCTGGAACGGGAGATCGCAGGGTTCGGGGCGTCCGGGCGGAACGGCGGCTGGGTCTCGGGGGCGTTCCCTGCGGCCAAGACTGCGATCGCCGCGGCGCACGGACGCGATGCCGCGTTCGCGTGGACGGCGCGATCGGCGCGCTCTGGACGCCGCACTGCGCCCGCGTTCACCCGGCCATGCTCGCCCGCGGGCTCGCCGAGGCCTGCGAGCGGCGCGGCGTGCGGATCTTCGAGGCAACGCATGTGCGCTCGGTGGAAGCCAAGATCGCGGCGGCCGAGCACGGCCGCGTGCGCGCGGACGTCATCGTCTTCGCCACCGAGGGGTACGGGGCGGACATCCAGGCCCGGCCTCGCGGGGTCACCCCCGTCTACAGCTACATGGTCGTCACCGAGCCGCTCCCGGCCTCGTTCTGGGACCGGGTCGGCTGGGAGGGCTACGAGTGCGTATGGGACGGCCTTCGCCTCTACCTCTACGCGCAGCGCACCCAGGACGACCGGATCGCGATCGGGGGCGGCGGCGTTCGCTACCCGTTCGCCTCCCGCGTCCGGCCCTCGTTCGACCGGCCTCAGGCGGTCTTCCGGCAGCTCCGCCGGATCGTCGCCGAGCGGTGGCCGGCCGCGGCGGAGGCGCGGATCACGAACGCGTGGGGCGGCGCGCTCGGCGTTCCGCGCGACTGGTTCCCGTCGGTCGGTCTGGACCGCCGCCGCGGGATCGCGTGGGCCGGCGGCTACGCGGGAGACGGCGTGGCCGCCGCGAACCTGGCCGGACGAACGCTCCGCGACCTGATCCTGGATCGCGACACCGACCTGGTTCACCTGCCGTGGACCGGCCACCGCTCCCCCAGCTGGGAACCGGAGCCGATGCGCTGGCTCGGGGTGGCGGGCGGGATGGGGTTGGCCGGGCTCGCCGACCGGCGCGAACGGCGAACCGGCCGCGCGCCCGCCCTACTGGATCGCGCGTTGGACCGGCTCCGGCGTTGACGACGCGCGACCCGGCGGAACGGAGCAAGATGGACGACACCGCTCAGCGAGAGGAGACCGATCATGGCCAAGGCGAAGGGAGCCGGCACCGCGGACGATCCGTGGGTTCTGCGGACCCCACCCGGGACATCGGAGTACCTGATGTGGCGCGACGAGGCCGCCGATCCGCCGGCCCTGGTGTGCCAGGTGGGCAAGACGCGCCTGGGCTACCAGCTCCGCTGCATCGAGGATCTGCACGCGATGCTGCAGAAGCACGGCGACTGGATGCCGCTCGGCGCCGCCGATGAACAGAAGCCGGCGAAAGAGGGCACCGTCGAATCCTGGGGGCGTTCCGCCGAGAACCCGGCCGGTGGCTGGTACGGCACGAAGAAAGGCCTTCGCGGCCGGTTCGGGATGTACGTCCCGCCGCTCCTCGAAGCGCTCGGTCTGGCCGAACTCGAACACGAAGCGCGCAACAACCGCATGCGCGCGAGGTGATCACCAACCCGGCCGTCGTGCTTGTGTTTCGGGCTCGTCTGCGGCACCATCTCCAGCACGAGAGGAAGGAGGTGGTCCACCTGCACATACAGCATGAGACCCTCGAGGTGACTGGCTGCTGAGCCGTCCCTCGCGGGCCGGGGACCTCCCCGCCCGCGCGCCGGGTGACCGGCAGAATCCAACCAGATCACCGAACTCGCAGGCTCCGGAAGGTCGACCGGACGAACCCTCGTCAGAGGCTGACACGCTTGCGAGGCGCACGGCAACGAACGGACCGGGCCCGGCTCTTCAGGCCCGGTCCGTTCGCGCTAGCGAAGGTCCAGGATCGAGACCTCTCCGGCGATCACGTCCACCCGCCTCCCCGCGGCTCCACCGGCAAGGAGCCGGTAGGAGCCTGCCGGGAGCTCGGGGAACAGCGCCGAGTGATCCGCACCGCCGCGCACCGGCCGTCGATGCACCACCGCATGGGCGAACGATGCCGTTCCGTCCAGCGAGACGTGCACCTCCTGACCCAGCAGCACGGCGTCCGTCATGACCTGCACCGCTCCCGTGTCGCCACCGATATCCAGGATCGCGATATCTGCCGCAGGCCCTTCCCCGTCCTTCGTCATCACGACGGCGGGGTCAGCGAGTACCCGTCGATGGGGTTGTTCAGGTATGGGAACCTGCCCGGGTAGGGGGTCGGATGCTCTGGGGCGCTCACACCGTCGGTCACCACGGCGGCTGCGCCGTCCGGTGTGTATGACGGGTCGACCAGCGGATAGGTGACCCCGGCGATCGCCCGGAGTTCGATCGTGAAGACGTCGTCCACAAGACGCCGGCCGTTCGGGAATCCGGCGGGATCGCCGCCGATGAGCCCCAACGGGTTAGGACTGGACGCCGGCGGGATCGCCATGTTGAGCCGGAGCATGTCGGCCAGTACGGGACCCGTGTTGTTCTGGAACCCGGGCACGATCCCAGAGGGCAAGCCTGTCAGCAAGATCGCCTGCAGGTCCGCACGGGGAGCGGTCAGTCCGGCCAGGTTGGGGAAGACCCCCGGGTACAGGACCGGGATCAGGGCAGCCAGCTCCGGATGCCGAACGTACTTGGCATAGCTCGAGTCGTTGGCCGGCGAGTCCGCGTTCCACTCGTCCTTCCGGCTCATGGGGATCACTGCCTCATTGATCAGTGGGTTCCCCAGCCGGGAGACCTGACGCCACGGCCCGCTCTCGGTGACCGTGCCGTTGCGCTCTCGCATCGTTGACGTTCGACGGCTGGCGCTCGCCCACACGCCGACCACGGACTTGGGGCTCGCGGCATCGCTCGGCGTGGAGCCGTCCCGTGTGAGCATGCCGCTCGGCACCTGGATCGCGATCGTGTGGACGTTGAAACCGCTCAGGTCGTTGACCCCTGCCGCCGCGGGCGTTGGGATCAGGTGGAGGTTCTCGAACGGGCGAAGCGTTCCCAGGTCGAAGACCGAGCCCAGGTCCACGAAGAACGCGTCCTGGCGCTGGCCTGCGAAGATCCGCGTCCGGCCTGAAAGGTCGTGGATCGCGTCCGCGGCCAGGCTCCCGTAGTTGGGGGTGGACCGTGGCCCGATGTTCACGGGCGGACATGCAAGGTTCGACGCCAGGATCTTCGTGGTCCCGCCCTTGACCCGCGTCACCGAGTAGGTCTGGCGGCGGTTCCAGTTCGGGCTGTCCAGCGACGTGATCGGTCCGGTGTTGTAGAGGAACGTGTCCGGATTCGCCACCGTGGTCTTGAACCGGAACTGGTAGGTGACGTCGGCCTTCCCATCGCCGTTGTTGTCGATGTGGATGGCGTAGGAGACATCCTCTGCGAATTCGAAGAAGTTCGGTCCGCCCGCCGGATATTCGAACGGCAGGTAGTTCGCGATCAGGGTCACGGTGTCCGGTGCGTCGGGGCTCACGAACGCGTAGACGTCCGTATTGTCTGCCGCGGGATCCATGGAGAGCCCCGGCGCTTCACGATGCGACGACATGAGTTACCTCTCTTTCGTCTTTCGGATGGGTGCGACGACTGCGGCGCTAGCGGGTGGCGCGGCGAAGGCGCCGGGCCAGTTCCGGGTCGCGCGTGACGATCTCCCGTTCGCCGACCAGGACGGTGACCTCGTGTCGCGACCCCGGCCGGACGTAGGCGACGACGTGCTCCAGGCTCCCCTGGTCGCCGCTCTGATCGGCCAGATCGGCCGACTCGGCGGTCTTCGCCAGTGCCGGAAGAGCCCCGGCCCCCATGGCGCTGACCCCCACCACTCCCGCCGTCACACCGGCGGCGCTCTTCAGGAACGAACGACGATTGATGTCGCTCATACATCCCTCCCATTCTCTCGGACTGGGGGGGATTCGCGCCAGCGAGTGGCCCGGATCATATTTCTTCATCTTTTTCTTCTCGGATCGCCACGATGATCCGCCTGGGGGGGTCGTACGAATACCCCGCAGCGAGATGGGAAAGGGCTTATGCGTATAAAGTCGGCGCCATGGTGGAGCGGGACGTCGAAGACCTCGCCGACGGTCGCTTGATCGAACTGATCGGGGCCAACAGCGAACGTGCCTTCGAGGCGTTGTTCGCCCGATACTCGGCGAGCGCCACCGCTCTGGCCAGGCGGGTCCTGCGTCAACCTTTCTTAGCCGACGAGGTCGTTCAGGAGGTTTTCTTGTCCGTGTGGAACGGCGCCGCCGCCTACGACCAGATGCGGGGTTCGGTTCGCTCCTGGCTCCTGCTCTTGACCCACCGCAGGGCGGTCGACGCGGTCCGGCGGGAGGAATCGGTCCGCCGGGTGGCCGAGGCCGCCTCGCGCGAACCCGTGCCGGCCCCGGACGAACCCGGCGATGCCATGGAGCAGGCATGGCTCCTCGGGGAACGCACGCTGGTCCGCGAGTCGCTCGCGGACTTGCCGGAACCGCAACGAGAGGTGATCGAGCTCATGTACTTCAGCGGGTTGTCGCAGACGAAGGTCGCCGAGCGACTCCAGATCCCGCTGGGCACGGTCAAGTCGCGGTCGCTCCTGGCGATGAAACGGCTCCGAAGGTCGATCGTGGTGACGGAACGATGAACGGACACGAACACGTGCAGGAGCTGCTGGCGGTTCGCGCGCTGGGTGGGCTGGACCGGGAGGGCCAGGCCGAGCTGGACCGTGCGCTCGTGGAACATGGTGAGTGCGCCGAGTGCGCCGATGGTGCGGCCGGCTTCGACGAGACGGCCGGACACCTCGCGTTCTCGCTGGCGCCGGTGGCCTCGTCCCTCACCGCTGCTGACGTGTTCGCCGCGTCAGGCCGGTACGGTCGTGGAGATCCCCGGCCCTCGGCGGCGTTGGAGGGGGAGCCTCCTGGTCGCGGCCGCCGTCTCGTTGCTGGTCGTGGGCGCGGTCAGCGGCGACCTGATCGCGCGCCGGGGAACCGATCAGTCGGTAGCGCTCGAGCGCTACCTCACCGATTCCCAGACGCGGATCTACACCTTCAAGGGAACGGGCGGCGTCCTGTCCGCAGCGACGCAGCCCGGGTCCCCGCGTTCCTACGTGTTCGGGAATCTGAAGGCCCTGCCGAGCGGCAGAGCGTACGAGCTGTGGATGCTCCACGGCTCGACCCCGGTCGCCGGCCCCACGTTCGTCCCGGACGGCAACACCGTGGTTCTCGCGGTGGATGCGTCACTCGCAGGCACGGACGCGATGGCGATCACGGTCGAACCGACGGGCGGATCACCGCAACCGACAACCGCCCCAGTGTTGGTCGCCTCGATCTCGACGTGATCCGGTCACGGTAGCCACTCCACCACGGCCTCACGGAATCGCTCGGGCGCTTCCGCCGCCAGCATGTGTCCGCAGTCCGGTATCAGCACCAGCGTCGCATCCGGGAGCG
>JBBRTK010000053.1:0-13758 GCA_038244455.1 Actinomycetota bacterium | reverse complement strand
GGAGGCGCTCGCGGCCGACCCCGGCGTCGGGCTCATCGCCTTCGACGCGTTCCCCCCGCGGCTCGCCGGCGAGACTCCGTGGGCCGATCCGGTTCTGGCGAAGGCCGTCGAACTACAGAGGGAGACGGGCGTGGTGTTCGCGAGTGTTGCGATGGCGCCGCTCGCCTACATCCCCGAGGCGGTCGCGTTCACCAAGCGGTGGAAGCAGCTGCCGTTCCTCCAGGGGCACCGGGCCGGGGCGGGGGCGATCCGTGCGCTCGTGGACTTCCAGGGAGCGAAGGCGCGGAGTCTGCCCGACCTGCCTTCCCACCCCAAACGGTCTGCGGCGCTTCGCTTGCTGAAAGGACTTCAGGGGCCGCTGGATGAGGCCCAGGGAGCGAAGCTGTTGGAGCTCTACGGCGTTCGCCGGCCCAAGGAAGCAACCGTTCGAACGCCCGCGGCGGCGGCGGCGGCCTCGAAGGTGATCGGGTTCCCGGTGGCTGTGAAGGCCCTGGCGGCGGAGATCCCGCACAAGGCCAAGCTTGGCGGGGTCAAGCTCGGGCTGCGGAACGCCTCGGAGGTGGAACGGGCGGCGGCCGAGGTCCTGGCGGCGGCGAGCCGGGCTGGGGCGAAGACGCCGAAGGTGCTCGTCCAGGAGATGGTGAGCGGGCACGAGGTGCTGGTCGGCGCCATCGTCGACGATCAGTTCGGCGCATGCATCACGATGCGCCCGGGCGGCGCGCTGGCGGAGGAAGGCGAGGCCGTATTCGTCGCGGCGCCGCTCACGCCCGCGCAGGCGCTCGCGTTCGTCACGTCGCAGGCAGAGCGATGTGGGCTGGATCCCAAGCGGCACGATCTGCCGGGGACCGCGAAGGCCGTCGCGGCGATCGGGCGGGCTGCGCACGACCTGCGCGGGCGCCTCACCTCGTTGGAGGCGAACCCGCTCCTGGTCGGGCCGCGCAGCGCGATCGCCGTCGACGCGCTGGCGGAGGCCAGACCCGCCACGTGATCTTCGGGCTGATCGCCGCGGTCGGATGGGGTCTGACCGACTTCTTCGCGGCGACGGCGGGCAGGCGCGTCGGCAGCATCGCGACGGTGGTGCTGGGACAAACCATGTCCTGGACCTTCATCACGACGGTCTTGCTGATCAGCGGCACGTCGCTCCAGCCGCTGCACGCCATCGTGTGGCTCATCCTGTTGAACGGTGTGTTCACGGCTTCTTCGTACTTCACGCACTTCCGCGCGCTGGAACTGGGGCCGGTCGCGGTAGTCTCACCGATCGGCGCCGCGTACGCGGTGGTCGGTGTCGCGCTGACGGTCATCTTCATCCACGAACATCCGAGCGCGCTCGAGCTGGTCGGGGCGGGAGTCACGATCACTGGTGTCATGCTCGTCTCCACCGACATCCGGGCGCTGCGCGCGGGGATCCGCGGTCACGCGCCCGGTCTCCCGTGGGCGCTCGCGTCGATGGTGGGGTTCGGCGTGGCCGCATTCCTGTTGGCCAGCGCGTCCCGGCATGCCGGCTGGGTCGCGGCGATGTGGGGCTCGCGGATGGCGCAGCTGGTCTGCTACCTCCCGCTGATCCTGCTGCGCCCTGCGGAGCTGCGCCGGTACCGCGGCGCCGGTGGTGCGGCCATCGCTCTCGCGATGGCCGCCGGGTTCGCCGACATCCTGGGCGTCGCGGTGTTCTCCTACGGCACGCAGAAGGGCAGCGTGTCGCTGGTCCTGGCGGCGAGCGCGGTGTTCCCCCTGATCGCCGTCGCGCTGTCCTACGTCTATCTCAAGGAGCGGCTGGTCCCGAACCAGTACGCGGGGATCGCGGTGGTCGTGACCGGGTTGGTGCTCCTGGGGCTCAGCAGCAGTTAGCCACCCTTGGCCCGGTAGAAGCCGACCTGTTCGGGCGCCAGCGGCGTGTTCCCCAAGATCAGGTCGGCGGCCTTCTCCGCCACCATCATCACCGGGGCGTAGATGTTGCCGTTCGTGACGTAGGGCATGACGGAGGCGTCGACCACGCGCAGGCCCCCGATCCCGTGCACCCCCATGGTGAGCGGGTCGATGACCGACATGCCGTCGGTTCCCATGCGTGCTGTGCACGAGGGATGCAGCGCCGTCTCCCCATCCTTGGCGACCCAGTCCAGGATCTCCTGGTCGGTCGTCACCGACGGTCCGGGAGAGGTCTCCCCCGCGTTGAGCGGGTCCATCGCCGGTTGGTTCAGGATGCTGCGGGCCACGTGGATCGCTTCGACCCATTCCCTGCGGTCCTGGTCGGTCGAGAGGTAGTTGAACCGGAGCGCGGGATGCACGGCCGGATCGGTGCTGGTGATCTTCACCGATCCGCGCGAATCGGAGTACATGGGTCCGATATGAACCTGGTACCCGTGCCCCCCGGCGGGGGCCGAACCGTCGTAGCGGACCGCGATAGGCAGGAAGTGGAACATGAGGTTCGGATACAGGACGTCGTCGTTGCTCCGGGTGAACCCACCGCCCTCGAAGTGGTTGGTGGCGCCGGGACCTTTGCGGAGGAAGAGCCACTGGAACCCGATCCACGGCCGGTGCCGCCACTTCAGGTAGGGCTGCATGGAGACCGGCTGCTTGCTCCCGTACTGGATGTAGACCTCGAGGTGGTCCTGCAGATGCTCGCCCACGCCGGGCAGGTTCTGCAGCGGGGTGATGCCGATCGCCTTCAGTTCGTCGGCGTTGCCGATGCCGGAGAGCTGCAGCGTTTGCGGTGAGTTGATCGCCCCGCCGCACAGGATGACCTCACCCGCCCGCGCGGTGCGGGTGCTGCCGCGATGCGTGTACTCGACCCCCACCGCCCGCGTCCCCTCGAACAGGATCTTCGTGACGAACGCACGCGTTGCCACGTCCAGGTTCGGCCGGTTCATCACGGGATGGAGATAGGCGCGCGCGGCCGAAAGCCTCCGCCCGCGCCGGATGTTCCGGTCGAACGGCGCGAACCCCTCCTGCTGGTACCCGTTCACGTCCTTGGTCAGCGGATAGCCGGACTGTTGGACGGCTTCGAAGAAGGCGGTGAAGAGGGGGTTGGTCGCGGGGCCGCGCTCCAGCGCCAGCGGCCCGGTGTGGCCGCGGTAGGGATCGTCTGGTTCGGCGGCCAGGCAGTTCTCCATGCGTTTGAAGTAGGGAAGGCAGTGGGCGTAGTCCCAGGTCTCCATGCCGGGGTCGGCGGCCCAGCGTTCGTAGTCCATGGGGTTGCCTCGCTGGAAGATCATCCCGTTGATGCTGCTGGAGCCGCCCAAGACCTTGCCGCGAGCGTGATAGATGCGCCGCCCGTTCATGTGCGGCTCGGGTTCGGACTCGTACTTCCAGTCGTAGAAGCGGCTCCCGATTGGGAAGGTGAGCGCCGCGGGCATGTGGATGAAGACGTCCCACAGATAGTCGGATCGGCCTGCTTCCAGGACCAGGACGCGGTTCGCCCGGTCGGTGGAGAGACGGTTGGCCAGGGCCGACCCGGCGGAGCCGCCACCGATGATGACGAAGTCATACGTCCCGATCATGGCACCGGAGCCTAGGTCGTTTCACTGCGCGGCGCATCCCCCAGGTTGCCCAGCGCGCAACCGTCAGGTTGCGTGTACCGCGAGGGCGGCCCACTATCCGGTGATCACTCTGGGAAGCAGGGGGCCCGCGCTTGGATGAGTCGCACATCGCCGTTGCCTGCCGCAACGTGTGGAAGGTCTACGGTCCGAAGGCAGAGAGCATCGTGGACTCCCCCGACGCAACGCTCTCCCGGCAGCACCTCATGGCGAAGACCGGCTGCGTGGCGGCTGTTCGGGATGTCTCGTTCGAGGTCGCGCCCGGAGAGGTCTTCGTGGTCATGGGGCTCTCCGGTTCGGGCAAGTCCACCCTGGTGCGCTGCATCACCCGGCTCATCGAACCCACCGCCGGCCAGGTGCTGATCGACGGCGAGGACGTGCTGAAGATCGGCGAGGAGCGGCTCCGCGAGATCCGCCGGACGAAGGTCAGCATGGTCTTCCAGCACTTCGGCCTGCTTCCGCATCGGCGGATCATCGAGAACGTGGCGTTCGGGCTGGAGGTCCGCGGCGTGGACAAGGCCGAACGGATGGCCGCCGCGCAGAAGGTCATCGAGGTGGTGGGACTCGACGGATGGGCCGACTCCTATCCCGACGAACTCTCCGGAGGGATGCAGCAACGCGTCGGCCTGGCTCGCGCGCTGGCGACCGACCCCGAGATCATGCTGTTCGACGAGCCGTTCAGCGCGCTGGACCCGCTGATCCGCCGCGACATGCAGGACGAGGTGGTTCGTCTCCAGAAGGAAGTGAAGAAGACGATGATCTTCATCACGCACGACCTCATGGAGGCGCTGAAACTCGGCGACCGGATCGCGATCATGAAGGACGGCCATTTCGTCCAGGTGGGGACGCCGGAGGAAGTGGTTGCCCATCCCGCGGACGACTACGTTGCCGACTTCATCCGGGACGTGCCGCGCGCGCACGTGCTCACGGTTCGCACCATCATGCGCCCAGCCGGTGACGCTTCGGACTACGCGGGTGACGTTGCCGCTGCGACCGTCGTGCAGGACCTGCTGCCCATGCTCGTCGAAGAGCATCGTCCCTACCGGGTGATCGATGACGGCGCCCAGATCGGCATCGTCGACCGCACCGCGGTGCTCTCGGCGATGATCGAGGTCGCCAGCTGATGCAGACGCGCGTAGGCCGGCCTCCACGGCAGCTTGAGGCGGAAGTACAGGCCGGGCTGGCTGGGGCGGCTGTCCATAGGGCGGAGAACCCATGGCCCAGACGGTTGGCATGGCTCGGGGGGCTCGCGGCCGCGATCTGGCTCGGTACCATGCTGTTCCCCGGTGGCTTCCCGGACCGGCTCGCCGTGGACGCCGCCAAGCCCTTCAACGCGTTCGCGGACTGGGCCTCAACGCACCAGAACACGAACGCGGTGTTCACCAACTTCCTGGTGCCGCTGAAGGACGCCGTCAACTCAGCGAACGACAACCTCACGCTGTTGCTGTCTCGGCTCACATGGGCGGGAGTGATCTCCCTTGCGGCCGCCGTGGCCGGGATCCTTGCCGGGTGGCGCCTCGCCGTCGTCGCCGCGGTCGGGTTCTTCCTTATGGGGGTACTAGGGCTGTGGACGGCCAGCCTGGAGACCTTGTCGCTCATCTTGTTCGCCATCGGGGTCACGATCGTGATCGGGGTCCCCGTCGGCATCTGGGCAGGACGTCGTCCCGCGCTGGACCGAGCCATCCGGCCGGTCCTTGATGCGATGCAGACCATCCCGGCCTACTCCTACCTGGTGCCTCTCCTCCTACTGTTCTCGATCGGCGTGACCACCGCGCTCATCGCGACGGTGTTGTTCGCGCTCCCTCCCATCATCCGGTTGACGACCCTGGGGGTGCGAGGCGTGCCGGAGGGCTCGTTGGAGGTCGGCCTGTCCTACGGTGCGACCTCGGGCCAAGTCCTCCGCAAGATCCAGCTGCCGCTAGCCAAGCCCTCGATCATGCTCGGCGTGAACCAGTCGATCATGATGGCCCTCGGCATCGTGGTGATCGCGGCGCAGGTTGGGGTCGGCGGTCTGGGGCTGGAGGTCCTCAACGGTCTGCGAGATCAGAGTGTCGGGGTTGCGCTAACGGGGGGACTCGCCATCGTCGCTCTGGCGATCGTGTTGGACCGCGTGACATATGGATGGAGCGAGGCCGCTCGCAAGCGTCGAGGCGTGACCACCGTCAACGTCTTCGGCTGGCACGTGCCACGGCGGGCAGCCGCGGTCGCCGGCGTGGTGTTCGTCGTGCTGGCAGTGATATTCGGACGGCAGGTGTTGCGGCAGCAAGACTTCCCCGGTGGACTTACTCTGTCCATCGCTGGTTCGGTCGACAATGTAGTGCACGCCATCACGCGGGCCATCGGCGGCACCACGCAAGCGTTGAGCAACGCGATGATCAGGTACGCGCTGGACCCCCTCCGGACCCTTCTGGAAGGGATGCCGTGGTGGCTGCTCTGCGGCACTGCGGCACTCGCGGGTTGGACTGTCTCGCGTCGGTGGACGCTGGCCGCGCTGGCGTTCGTCTGCCTGGCGGCCATCGGGGTGATGGGGCTGTGGATGGACGCGATGAACACTCTCAGCCAGGTGATAGTGGCGGTGGTCTCGTCGGTTGCGCTAGCGATCCCGATAGGGATCTGGTCGGCTCGCAGCGATCGAGTGCATCGGATCATCAAACCGATCCTCGACACGATGCAGACCCTCCCGCAGTTCGTCTATCTTGTCCCAGCCGTGGCGCTGTTCAATCCCAGCCGGGTGCCGGGGGTTATCGCCGGGCTGGTGTACGCGCTGCCACCCGGGATCCGGCTCACCGATCTCGGTATCCGGGAAGTGCCGGCCGAAACGGTTGAAGCTTCCGTGGCCTATGGTGCAACACCGTGGCAGACGCTTCGGAAGGTCCAGCTACCGCTGGCCCGCCCCGCTATCCTCCTCGGCGTGAATCAGACGATCATGATGGTGCTCTCCGTCGTGATCATCGCCGGACTGGTCGGCGGGGAAGGTCTCGGGTATCAGGTGATCTTGGGTCTCAGCAAGGATCCTGGCCTTGGAATGGTGGCGGGTATCTGCATCCTTCTCCTAGCCATCGTGATCGACCGGATCACGCAGGCTATCGGGGTGCCGAGCTCAGCGCGTGCGGGAGCGGGCGCCGCCCGCGCTCGCAAGGAACGTTCGTCCGGCACGGCAGTGGCTACCGCCGACGCCGAGCCGGTGATCGCACAAGGCACGATCCGACAAGGAGAGGGGGAAGCATGAAACGAACACGCAGAAGGGCGTTCTTCGCGATGGCCGCGGCGGCGGCGTCGATGTTGGTCGCCTGTAGCAACGTGTCGTCCAGCAGCACATCCACCGGAACCGGGGGTGCTCCCGACAACAGCGGGACCACGATCAACATCGCCGTGAGCCCGTGGGTGGGGTCGGCGGCCAACGTGGCCGTCGCGAAACAGCTCCTTGAGCAGAAGCTCGGCTACACGGTGAAGACGACGAACATCGACGAGTACGCGCAGTTCCCGGCGCTCGCTAATGGCGACCTGGATGCAACGCTCGAGGTGTGGCCGTCGGGACACGCGAAGGACTACTCCAAGTACATCCAGGGGAACAACGGCGTCGTGGACGGCGGGCTCACCGGGGTGACCGGGCAGATCGGTTGGTGGATCCCGACCTACATGCTCACGGCCCACCCCGAGCTCGCAACCTGGGAAGGGCTGAAGGCGGACGCTGCTCTGTTCAAGACCGCAGAATCCGGCAGCGCCGGCCAGATCCTGGACGGCGACCCCAGCTTCGTGACGTACGACCAGTCCATAGCCGACAACCTGGGGCTCAATCTCAAGGTCGTCTACTCGGGCTCTGAGGCCGCTGAACTTTCGGCGCTGGATGCCGCCTATCAGAAGCAGGCCCCGATCCTCATGTACTTCTGGACGCCCCACTGGGCTCAGCAGAAGTACGACCTGACGATGATCAAACTGCCTGACGTCACGCCGGCCTGCACTGCGGCCGCATCGAACGACGTCACCAAGTACGCCTGCGCCTACCCGCAGGACGACCTGTACAAGGCCTTCAACTCGGACCTGCAGACGAAAGCGCCTGCCGCGTTCGCGTTCCTGACGGCAATGACGTATACGAACGACAACCAGAACGGGATCGGCCTGGACATCAGCAACGGGATGAAGGCCGATGCGGCGGCGCAGAAGTGGATCGACGCCAACCCGACGGTGTGGCAGCCGTGGGTGGACGCCGGCCTCGCTGCGGGCTAACGAACCCCAGCTGACGCTGGGGCGGCCCCTCGAGGGCCGCCCCTCGCGTCTAGAGGAGACACCGGAACGGACCGCTCGTGGTTCTGGAGGACGCCGACATCGACGTGGCCGTGGCCGCGACGCTCACCGCGTGTTTCCTCAACGCGGGGCAGAGCTGCACCGCCGGCGAGCGCATCCTGGTGCACGCAGACGTGAAGGATGGGTACGTGGAGACGCTGGCCGCATCGGTCACGGCGCAGATCCACCTGGGCTCGCCCTTCGACGACGCCAGCACCATGGGTCCGGTCAACAACGCGGCCACCGTGGACAAGACCGAGCGGCACGTCGATCAGGGCGCGCGAGGCCGGCGCGCGCGTGGTCACGGGCGGCGCGCGCGCACCCCAGCACGGGAGCCCGCTCTTCTTCAAGGCCACGGTCCTGGACGGCGTGACCGACGACATGGAGATCGCGCGCGAGGAGACCTTCGGCCTGGTCGCGCCCATCAGCGTGATCCGCAGCCAACAGGAGGCCATCGACCTGGTGAACGGATCGCCCTACGGGTTGCTGTCGGCCGTGTTCACGAAGGATCTGGGGCGGGGACTCCGGTACGCCGAGGCAGTCCGCGCCGGCTGGGTCAACGTGAACGAGGGCACGAACTACTGGGAGTCGCACCTGCCGTTCGGCGGCGGGGCGGGGTCGATGGGCGGGGTCGGCCGCGTGGGCGGCCGGTTCAGCATGGAGCGCCTGACCGAACTCAAGACCGTCGTGTTGAACCTGGGATGAGCGGCCCGCCGGCCGCGGTTGCCCACGGCGCAACTCACGCCTTGTGAGAGCAACGCCGGTGAAGGACCATCTCAGGGTGGGAAGGAGCGGGATGCGCCAGCGGGCTCAGACGGTGATCATCGGCGCCGGGATCGTCGGCGTCAGCGCCGCCTATCACCTCTCCCTTCTCGGCGAGACCGACGTACTGGTCATCGACCAGGGTCCGCTGTTCGCGACGGGGGGCTCGACGTCCCACGCCCCCGGGATCATCTTCCAGACGAACGGCTCGCGGACCATGTGCCGCCTGGCGCAGGACTCGCTGGCCATCTACGACGGCGTCGACCTGGACGGCGACCGATGCTGGTACGGCGCAGGCGGGCTCGAGGTCGCGACCACGCCGGAGCGCATGGAGGAACTGAAACGCCGCCAGGGGTACGCACATTCCTTCGGCATCGAGGGCACCCAGATGCTCACGGCCGCCGAGGCCGCCGAGAAGAGTCCCCTGCTTGATCCTCGAACCATCCTTGGGGCCTATTGGGTTCCGTCCGACGGGGCCGGCAAGACCGTCCAGATCGTGACGAAGCTCGCTCGTCAGGCGGAGGCAGCGGGCGTGGCGTTCGAAGGCGGTGTCACGGTCACCGGGTTCGACATCCGCGACGGTCGCGTCCG
The DNA here is from genome assembly GCA_038244455.1 of Actinomycetota bacterium. Lineage (GTDB taxonomy): Bacteria > Actinomycetota > UBA4738 > UBA4738 > HRBIN12 > JANXVR01. Next base: position 4,591 of record JBBRTK010000053.1, on the reverse strand, counting down.
CGGTGTGCGGACCGATCAGGGCGCAGTCGAGTGCGAACGGGTCCTGATCAGTGCCGGATTCTGGGGGCCGACGGTCGGCGCCATGGCCGGGGTGCCCATCCCGCTGGTCGCGGTTCAGCACCAGTTGGTGTGGACCGACCCGATCCCGGAGCTGGCGTCGATGCACGGAGACACCTGGATGCAGCAGCCGGTGATCCGCCATCCGGACATGTCGCTCTATCTCCGCCAGCGCGACGACCACTTCGGCATCGGCAACTACCGGCACGAACCGATCGTCACGCCGCAACGGACGATCAGGCGCCCCGGCGACGGCCCGATGCCCTCGCTCATGCCGTGGACGCCGGGCGACTTCGACCTGTGTGAAGCCGAGACGGCCCGCATGTTCCCGGCGCTGGCAGAGCACATGCGCCCCTCAGACCCGGAACGTTCGTTGAACGGGATGTTCAGCTTCACGCCCGACGGCGGCTCGGTGGTTGGGGAGAGCGCAGCCGTTCGCGGCGTGTGGGTGTGCGAGGCCGTGTGGGTCACGCACGCTGCGGGGATGGCGCGCCAAGTGGTCGAGTGGATGGTGGAGGGAGAACCCTCCTACGACCTGGCCGAGGCCGACGCGAACCGTTTCTACCCGTTCCAGACCTCGGCCCCGTACGTCCTCGAACGCGGGAAGCAGCAGTACCGCAAGGTCTACGACATCATCCATCCGCTCCAGCAACCGGAGGAGCCGCGCAACCTCCGACTCACCCCGTTCTTCGCCCGACATCAGGCGCTCGGCGCGGAGTTCTTCACGGGCGCCGGATGGGAGCGGCCGCAATGGTTCCGCGCGAACCGCGAACTGTCGGGCGGGGGTACCCGCGAGTGGGCGCGCCGGGACGGATGGGCCGCGCGCGGGTGGTCGCCCGAGGTCGGCGCCGAGCACCTGGCCACGCGCGAGACGGCCGGGCTCTTCGATATCACGCCGTTCGCGAAGTTCGACGTGACTGGGTCCGGCGCGCTGACGTTCTTGGAGCGCGTGTTCGCGAACCGGATCGACCGGCCGGTGGGCTCGATCGTGTACACGGCGGCGCTGACGCCCAAGGGCGGGATACGGCTGGACCTCACCGTGATCCGCAAGGAGGAACAGCTCTTCCGCGTCGTGACTGGCGGCGGCAGTGGGCAGCACGACCTGGCGTGGCTCCGCTCGCAGATCCGCAGCGGAGAAGACGTCCGCATCACCGAACGCACCGGCTCGCTCTTCGCGCTCGGGCTGTGGGGGCCGCGTGCGCGCGACATCCTTTCCACGGTCACCGACGCCGACGTCTCCAACGACGCGTTCCCCTATATGACCGCGCGTTACCTCAACCTCGGTGAGGTCACGCCGGTGTGGGCGCAACGGATCAGCTACGCGGGCGAACTGGGATGGGAGCTCTACGGGCAGTTCGCGATGGGAGACCGGGCGTGGGACCTGTTGTGGCAGGCGGGCGCCGCGCACGGCCTGGTCGCAGCGGGTGGCGGGGCGTTCGATTCGCTGCGGCTGGAGAAGGGCTACCGGCTCTGGGGCCAGGACATCCACACCGAACATGATCCGCTGGAGGCCGGACTCGGCTTCGCGGTCCGGTGGGACAAGGACTTCCAGGGCAAGGCCGCCCTGGAGCGGATCCGCGAGAGCGGCGGACCGGCGGAACGGCTGTGCTGCATGACGTTCGATGATCCTCGAACAGTGGTGATGGGCAAGGAGCCGATCTGGTCGGGGGGGCGCGTGGGCGGCTATGTCACCAGCGCCGCCTACGGCTACAGCATCGGGCGAGGGATCGCCTACGGCTACCTGCCGGCCGAACTGGCCGATGAAGGCACCTCCCTCGAGATCGAGTACTTCGGCATTCGGCACGCCGCGACCGTCACCAGCGAACCCCTGTGGGACCCCAAGAGCGAACGACTGAAAGCGTGAGGCTTCTATGAGCGAACAAGAGCTTGACCTCTCGACCCTGCCGGACCCGGAGTTGGTGGCGCAGATGCACGACGATCTCTACGACGGGCTGGCACCGGAGATCGTCATCGGGACGAACCTCCTGTTGAAACGGGGGTGGTCCGCGGACAAGGTGCTGAACGAGGCCTTGGTCGAAGGCATGCGGATCGTCGGGATCGATTTCCGGGACGGCATCCTGTTCGTGCCGGAGGTGCTGCTGGCCGCGAACGCGATGAAGGCCGGGATGGAGATCCTCCGGCCGCTCCTGGCCGAGACCGGCGTTCAACGGATCGGCAAGGTTGTCATCGGCACGGTGAAGGGGGACATCCACGACATCGGGAAGAACCTCACCGCGATGATGCTGGAGGGCGCAGGGTTCGAGGTCATCAACATCGGGATCAACAACCCGGTCGAGAACTACCTGGAGGCCCTGGCCGAGCACGAGCCGGACATCCTGGGCATGAGCGCGCTCCTGACCACCACGATGCCCTACATGAAGGTCGTCATCGACGAACTCACCGCCAGAGGCCTGCGCGACAAGTACATCGTGTTGGTCGGCGGCGCGCCGCTCAACGAGGAATTCGGGAAAGCGGTGGGGGCCGATGCATACTGCCGCGACGCCGCGGTGGCCTCGGAAACAGCGCAGGCCCTCGTGCTCGCCCGGCGGGCGGCCGCGTCATGAGGAGGACATCACACCATGGCTGAACTGACCGTCATCACCTGGCGAGATATCCCCGCGCAGGTGGTTGCGCGCGGTGAAGATGGCACCTCCGCCCGGACCCTGCTTCCCGCGAAGTTCCAGGAGGCGATCGACGCGGCCGCGATGGTCGCCGGACTCACCGGTTCGGATGAGTACGGCGAGCACTGGACGATGAACCGCCGTGACTGCGGGGACGACCTCCAGGCCGAGGTGAACGCGCAAGCGGGAAAGCTCCTGGCCGAGTGGGACGACATCGCGCTGCGCGCAGCCATCCGCACAGGCGGACTCCGCCACGCGGCGGCTCCGCCCGAGGAGGGCTAGCCGCATGGCCCGGACCGTCGTCAGCTCTGCCACCCGAGAGGTGATCATCGGTTCGGGGCGTCCGTTCGTCATCATCGGCGAACGGATCAACCCGACGGGACGCAAGAAGCTCGCCGAGGAGATGAAGGCCGGCGACTTCACAACGGTGATCGCGGACACGCACGCGCAGGTGGCGGCGGGCGCGCACATGCTCGACGTGAACGCGGGCATCCCGCTCGCCGACGAACCCGCGATCCTGGCCCAGACGATCCGGCTGGTGCAGTCGCTGACCGATCTGCCGCTGTCCATCGATTCATCGATCGTGGCGGCGCTGGAGGCGGGACTTGCCGTCTACCAGGGCAAGCCGCTCGTGAACTCGGTTACCGGAGAGGACGATCGGCTGGAGAGCGTGCTGCCTCTGGTAGCGAAGTACGGCGCTGCCGTGGTCGCCATCACGAACGACGAGACGGGGATCTCGCAGGATCCCGACGTTCGCTTCGCGGTGGCTGAGAAGATCGTGCACCGTGCGGCAGATCACGGCATCTCACCCGACGACATCGTGGTCGACCCTCTGGTCATGCCCATCGGCGCCATGGGAACAGCAGGGCAGCAGGTATTCGCGCTGGTTCGGCGACTCCGCGACGAGCTGGGCGTCAACACCGGCTGCGGCGCATCGAACGTGAGCTTCGGGCTGCCGAACCGGAACGGTTTGAACGGGGCGTTCCTGGCCATGGCCATCGCGAGCGGGATGACCTGCGCGATCACCAGCCCGCTGCACGAGGAGGTTCGTCAGGCGGTGATGGCGGCCGACGTCCTGATGGGCAGCGACCCGGACTGCATGCACTGGATCGCCCGGTACCGGGATCAACCGACGGGGCCGGCCACGACCGGCCGCCGGGGTGGTCGCGAGGGACGCCGTCGCGCGGCCGAAGCTCACGCTGCCGGCCCCGAGGCGACCCCGGCTCCATGAGCGCGGAGGGCGACGCGCTCGTCGTCTTCACCCCCTCGGGCAAGCGAGGAACCTTCGCCAACGGGACCGACGCGCTCGCGGCTGCGCGCAAGCTCGGCGTCGACCTGGATTCGGTGTGCGGCGGACGTGGGATCTGCGGCCGATGCCAGATCGTGGTGAGCGAAGGAGAGTTTGCCAAGCACGGGATCACGTCGGTGGGCGACCACCTGACGCCGTTCAGCGAACCGGAGGCTACCTACAAGGCGAGGTCGGGGCTGGCAGATGACCGGCGGCTGGCGTGTCACGCGAAGATCTGCGGTGACCTCGTGGTCGATGTGCCGCCGGACAGTCAGATCCACAAGCAGGTGGTTCGTAAAGAGGCCGACGCGCACGCCATCGAGGTCGACCCGGTGGTGCGCCTGCACTACGTGGAGGTGCGCGAGCCCGATATGATCGACCCCAGCGGCGATCTCGAACGGCTCGCGGAGGCGTTGGAGCGAGACTGGGACCTGGTCGGTCTTCGTTGCGATCCGCATGTGCTGACGGGACTGCAGAAGACGCTCCGCGCGGGCAGGTGGACCGTCACCGTCGCGGTACACGATGGCGGGGAGATCATCGCGGCCTGGCCGGGTCTGCACGATGTCACGTTGGGAGTTGCGTTCGACATCGGTTCGACCACGGTTGCGGGACACCTGTGCGACCT
>JBBRTK010000052.1:0-14138 GCA_038244455.1 Actinomycetota bacterium | reverse complement strand
GAGCTGGCCGCCCCCGACGAGCGCGTGCGGGCGTTGGGGGCGCGCGGTTCCGAGCGACTTTCGACCGCCGGCAGGCGTGCCCTTACGAGCGGCGACATGGCTGCCGCCGGGAACCTGCTGGAACGCGCCGTGGCGTTACGCGATCTGACCGACCCTGCGCGGCTGGCGCTGCTGCCCGACCTTGGGGAGGCGCTGACGGACGCCGGCGACCTGGTGGGCGCAGAGCGCGTTCTGGATGAGGCGCTGCGCGGTGCCAGGGCTGTTGGGGACCGGGGATCGGAGGGCCACGCCACGATCGTCCGGCTCCTGCTCATGGAGTCCACCGAGCCGAAGAACCTTTCCGAGGTGGCGCTTCGCGAGCTGGAGTGGGTGATCCCGGTGTTCGAGGAGCTTGGAGATCACCTCGGACTCGCCCGGGCGTGGCGGTTGACGGCGGACGTCCGCTGGGCTCAGGCCCGCTATGGGGACGTTGATGAGGCACTGGAGCGAGCTATCTCCTACGCCCACGAGGCCGGAGCGGGGTGGGTGGAGGCAGAGAGCCTCGGGATGTACACGGGAGCGGGGGTGTTCGGTTCCACGCCAGTGGAGGCTGGTATCGAGCGCTGCGAGCGCACGCTCAGCCAGGGTCGCTCGAATCAGCTGGTGGAGGCACTCGCGCTCCGCTCGATGGCGGCGCTCCGGGCGATGCAGGGCCGCACCGACGAGGCGCGGGAACTGGTCGGGCGATCGGTCGGGATCTTCGAGGACCTTGGATTATGGCTCCGCGCGGCGTTCGTCTCCGAAACGGCCGCGTTCGTGGAGCGCCTCGCCGGTGACTCCGAGGCGGCTGAGCGGGCGCTGCGCGGCGGTTTCGATGTCAGCGAGAAGCTGGGGGAGTTGGGGTTCCTCTCGACGGTGGCGGCGCTGCTCGCGAAGGTGATGCTCGAGCGTGGCCGGCTGGACGAGGCGGAGTCGTTCATCGCCGCGGGGGCGGCGGCCGCAGCTGATGACGACCTGACCACGCAGGTGCTCCTGCTGAGCGCACGGGGACGGGCGCTGGCGGCGCGGGGAGACCGGAAGGAGGGAGCTCGTCTGTGCGGTGAGGCAGCCGTGCTCGCCGAGCAGACCGACGACGTCAACATGCGCGCCGAGGCGCTGCAGGATCTGGCAGAAGTCCTGCTCCTTGCCGGTGAGGTTGAACGGTCGCGAGAGGCGCTCTCGGGCGCCCTTCAGCTCTTCGAGGCGAAGGGCAACGTCGTCTCGGCGGCGGCTGCGCGCGACCTCCTGGAGCAACTGCCACAGGGCTGAGGTGTCGCACGCCCGTTCAATGCTCTGGGGGCTCGATCACCGCCGGCGGGCGGCGCCGGCCCACACCGGTTGCGCGCTCGTAGGCGTGCGCCAGCCGAAGGACACCCAAGTCGTCGCCTCGCCGTCCGACGATCTGTACGCCGACCGGCAGGCCGTCGTGGGTGAAGCCGCAGGGAACCGAGATCGCAGGGTGACCGGTCACCGTGATGCACCAGCAGGATTCCATCCAGTCGAGGTAGGTCATCATCTGCGCGCCCGCCACCTCGGTCGGGTACTCGACGGTGACGTCGAACGGGACCACCTGTACCACGGGCATCACGAGGAACGCGTATCGCTCGAAGAACGCGTCCACACTCCGGGTCAACGCGGTATGCAGGCGGCGCGCTTCCGCCACGTCATCCGCGGTCAGCTTCCGTCCTTCCTCGATGTTCCAGATGACGGTTGCCTTCATCTGTTGGCGATGCGCGTCGAGCAACGCTCCCAGGTCGCGCGCGAAGCCGTGCGCCCGCAGCGTGAAGAAGACCTCTCGCGCCCCGGCCAGATCGGGGAAGGCCTCCTCGCTGCGGCATCCGAGATCCTCGAACGCGGTTCGTGAGGCATCGACGATGGCGCCGACGCGGGGATCGAGCGCCATCGTTCCGGCAAGATCTGCCGCCCATGCCAACAGGGGAGTGTCCACATCTGCGTCCAGGGACGGGGCGAAGGCGGACCCGTGCTGGGGAAGGGAGATGGGGATCCGAGGATCGGGCCCCGCCATCGCGGACAGGAGCAGCGCCGCGTCTTCAACGGTTCGGGCCATGGGTCCGTCAACCGACAGACCCTGACCGACGTCGAGCGAAGGCCAGGAGGGAACCCGGCCGGGCGAGGGACGGAACCCGACCACGTTGCAGAAGCTCGCAGGGTTGCGCAGCGACCCGCCGAGGTCGCTGCCGTCGGCGATGGGAACCATCCCCGATGCAAGAGCGGCCGCGGCCCCCCCCGACGAGCCTCCCGCGGTCCGGTCGAGCGCGTACGGATTGCGCGTCGGGCCGAACACCGGGTTGAAGGTCTGCGAACCCGCGCCGAATTCGGGGGTGTTCGTTTTGCCGATGACGATCGCGCCGGCAGCGTGGATCCGCTCGACGAACAGCTCGTCCTCGTCCGGGACGAAGTCGGCGTAGATGGGTGATCCGAAGGTGGTGCGGATGCCCGCCGTGAGGGCCAGGTCCTTGTGCGCGATGGGCAGGCCGTGCAGTGGACCGAGCGGCAGTCCGCGCGCGGCTGCCTCGTCGGCCTCGCGTGCCGCGTCCATCGCCCGGTCGGCCACCAGTGTCACGATGGCGTTCACCGAGGGGTTCACCCGTTCGATCCGCTCGAGGTGGGCGGCGAGGACCTCCCGCGCCGAGAGTTCCTTGAGCCGGATCCGGCGGGCGAGATCCGTTGCGGACCGGAAGCAGAGGTCGTCGGTGTCGTGGCCGGTCACGCGCCAAGGGTACGGCGGCGATATGGGCCGGGCCCATATGATGGCTCGCACGCCGAGGGAAGCGATGACCGGGCCATGAAGATCGGGATCTTGACGGGTGGGGGCGATGTTCCTGGCCTCAACGCGTGTATCAAGGCGCTGACGCTTCGGGCCAAGGAGGAGGGTCACGACGTGCTCGGCATCCGACGTGGGTGGGCCGGGCTCCTGGAGTGTGACCCGGACGACCCCGCGTCGATCGCTTCCAACGTCTTCGACCTCGATCCGGGCTTCGTGCGGACGATCGACCGGACCGGGGGGACGGTGCTGCACACGTCTCGGACGAACCCGGCCAAGGTACGGCCGGCTGAAGAGCCCGCATTCCTGCAGCCCGGACGGGTCGACGACGGTCCGCGGGACCACACGGCACACGTGCTGAAGGTCATCGACCGCCTGGGTATCGACGCCATCACGCCGATCGGTGGCGACGACACGCTTTCCTTCGCGCTGCGGATGCATGACGAGGGTGTCCCCGTGGTCGCGATCCCGAAGACGATGGACAACGATGTGCACGGCACGGACTACTGCATCGGGTTCTCGACCGCGATCACGCGGACCGTGATCTTCATCCACCAGCTCCGGACGAGCGCCGGCTCGCACGAGCGCCTGGCGGTGGTCGAGGTGTTCGGCCGCTACAGCGGCGAGACCTCGCTTGTCTCTGCCTACCTTTCGGGCGTGGAACGCGCGGTCATCTCCGAGGTGCCGTTCGACGTCGAGCGGCTCGCACAACTGCTCAGCCAAGACAAACGAACGAACCCGAGCCGGTACGCCATGATGACGATCTCGGAGGGAGCCTCGATGGTGGGGGGCCAGATGGTGCAGGGCGGCACCGCAGACGCCTATGGCCATCAGAAGCTCGGGGGTATCGGCCAGATCACAGGTGAGGCCCTGAAGGAGATCACGGGTGAAGGGGTCATCTACCAGCAGCTCGGGTACCTCATGCGCTCCGGCCAGCCGGATTCGCTCGACCTCATGGTCGCCATCAACTTCGGCGTGATGGCCGCCGACCTGGTGATCGAGGGCAACGTCGGTCGCTTGGTCGCCGTTCGCAACGGCAACTACGTGAACGTGCCGATCGCCGTTACGCGCCAGGGTGTGAAGCGGGTCGACGTGGGCGCGCTCTACGACACCGAGGAGTACCGGCCGAAGATCCGCCACGTCGACGGCAAACCGATGTTCCTGTACTGAGTCAGGGCTCGCGGGTGGGATCGGTTCGGTACCACTCGTCGGCATCCGAGTCTTGGACCGCCGCCCCTCCGTCAACGATGATCTCCTGCCCGGTGATGAACCGCGCTCGTTCGCTCGCCAGGAACGCGACGACCTCACCGATCTCCTCCGGTTCGCCCACCCGCCCAACCGGCGTGTTCCCATAGTCGGGCCGCCCGGAGATGTCGACCTCTCGCGTGTTGATCCACCCTGGGTTCACCGCGTTGACCGTGACGCCGTGACGGCCCACCTCCACCGCGAGGGTGCGGATCAAGCCGACGATGCCCGCCTTCGCCGCCGAATACGCGGACCAGTTGGGCGACCCGATGGTGGCCCCTGAGGTGGACGCCACCATGACGATCCGTCCACCCCTTTGGGCGAACATCATCGGAAGCACCGGGCGGGTCACGTTGTAGACCGTCTTGAGGGAAAGGGAGATGTCCCGGTCCCACGAGGCCTCGTCCAGATCGACGAATGGCCCGCCGACGGCGGCACCGGCGTTGTTCACGAGCGCGTCGATCCGCCCGAAGCGTGCCACCACGCCGGCCACCATCTCGCGAGCTTCCTCATTGACGGTGAGGTCGGCGACCAACCCGAGCGCCTCGAACCCCATCTCGTTCAGCTCCGCCGCACGGGCGAAGATGTGATCGCCTGTCGCGGTGATCGCCAGCCGGGCGCCCTCGCGGCCCAGGATCTTCGCCGTCGCGAAGCCGATGCCCTCGGGCTGACCCGCCCCGGTGACGAGCGCCACGGCACCTTCGAGCATCCCTGTCATGCGCGCGATGATAAGGGGCGATGCCTTCGTTCGGGCATCGTGGGCACGCTGCGGGGTACCATCCGGCTTCAAATCGTGAGGAGAGTCTCCGTGCATCCGATCAACACCGGTGACAACGGTGCAACCAGGACCGTTATCACCAATCCCTTGTTGGGGGCCGTGACGCAGCCGCTCACCCAGGCCAAGGCCGGCGATGTCAGCTACCACGGACATTGGGACGTCGAGTACTCGGGCACGAACAGCTTCGTCACCGACTTCAGATACGAAGGCTGACACGGAAGCGACACGCACGTCGCCCAACCACCCCTCGCTGCGGCAGATCCTGCCCTGGTGGATAGGGCTGTGCCTGTTGGCCGGCCTCGCCTGGGTGGTGACCGTGGTTCAGGCGGGCGGCATGGCGACAGGCCCGGGAACGATGGGTCTCTCGCTCGTTGCCTTCGAGGCCCTTTGGGTCGTCATGATGGCGGCGATGATGTTCCCGTCCGTCGCGCCCATGGTGACCGTGTGGATCCGATCGGTTTCGGCCAGGCCGACGGCGATGCAACGAGCGGGCGGTGTGGCTCAGTTCCTGTCGGGCTACTTGGTGGCGTGGGCGGTGTTCGGGCTTGTGGCGTATGGAGCGCTCTTGCTCACTGGGCGGCTCGTCGAGGGGTCCCCGGCCGCGGCGAGATGGTTGGGGGCAGGGATCTTCGCGGTCGCCGGGATCTATCAGCTCACCCCGCTCAAAGAGATGTGCCTCAAGCACTGCCGTTCGCCGGTCGGCTCGCTCTTCCACTACGCGGGCTTCAACGGCCCGCTTCGCGATCTGCGCGTGGGGCTACACCACGGCGCATACTGCGTCGGCTGCTGTTGGGGGTTGATGATCGTGCTGGTGGCGGTAGGAACGATGAACGTGGCCGTGATGGCGGCGCTCGCCGTGGTGATCCTGGTCGAGAAGGTCTGGAAGCACGGCAGACGGTTCTCACAGGTGGTCGGCGTCGCGTTGTTGGGGGCAGCGGTGCTCGCCCCGTGGGCCTCCTGGCTGCTCCCCGGGCTCCACTTGCCCGGCATGCCGCCGATGTAGACCGCTAGAGTGCTGTGATGACGGCGCGTGCGATCCCGGCGACTGCCGAGGACCTGGGGTTGATGGAGGGCACGCCGCCCAGCGGCGACCAGCTCGTCCGGCTCGACAACTGGTTCGTCGCCCCGTTCAACCGGTGGAGCCTGCAGCATCTGCGAGAGATCATGCCCACCGCGCCGATCGCGCACGCCATCGCGCCCGAGCCACTCCCAAGGAACGAACAGGAGCTGGACGGCATCGACTTCCAGGTGATGGGTGAACGCTGGACGGTCGGGGAGATGCTCGATGCCACCTACACCGACGGGTTCATCGTGTTGCAGGGCGGCGCGGTGGTGACCGAGCGTTACGGCAATGGGTTCTCACCCGCCGGCACTCATGTGATGTTCTCAACCACCAAGTCCGTCGTGGCCACGGTGGCCGGCATCCTCGTGGGACGCGGAGCGCTGCACGTGGATGCGTTGCTCGCCGATGTGATCCCCGAACTGGCCGGCACGTCCTGGGCTGAGGCCACTGTGCAGCACGTGCTGGACATGCGCACCGGCACCAAGTTCAAGGAGGTCTACGAAGACATCGAAGGCGACATGGGCGCGTACACGATCGCGAGCGGGATGGCGCCGGCGCAGGGTCCGGGCGCGCCCGACACGTACGGGTTCCTCACCGGCCTGACCAACGACCGCGACCACGGGGGAGTCTTCGACTATCGCTCCGTCGTGACGTCGCTCCTGGGGTGGGTGGTGGAGCGGGCCGGCGGATCACGCCTGCCCGAACTGATCTCCCGTGAACTGTGGCAGCCGATGGGTGCCGAGGTCGAGGCTTGCATCGCGCTCGATCGAGCCGGCACCGCTATGGCGGCGGGCGGGATGAGCGCCTCGCTCCGTGACCTGGCCCGATTCGGTCAGGTGTGGCTGCGCCGAGGCATCGGTCCCTACGGCGTCCCGCTGGTGCCGGAGGCGTGGGTGGCGGACACGATCGCGGGCGCGAACGACGGAGCGGAGGCCTTCGCTGCTTCTTTGGACGAGCCCGACCCCTCCACGCCGGACGCGCACTACCGCAACAAGTGGTGGGTGCTCGACCCGAAGGTGCCGTTCTACTCCGGCATCGGCATCGAGGGACAGTACGTGACGATCCACGAGCCCGCCGACGTCGTCATCGCCAAGTTCTCCTCGCTCCCGGTGGCCGACGACCCGGAGTTGGAGGAGTTGCAGCTCGTGGGCTTCACTGCCGTCGCCGAGGCGCTCTCGGGATTCAGGCCGGATCGCGGCGCATGAACCAGATGTGAGGGCCGCCGCCCGGCGCGTCCAAATCGATCACCGAACGGAACCCGAAGCCCTCGTAGTACGCGGCGTTCCTTGCCCTTGATGTTTCCAGCCACGCGGGAACCCGGTCACGGTCGGCGCGCGCGAGCCCGTCTCGCAGCAGCTCGCTCCCCAGGCCTTCGCCTTGGCGCTCGGGGATCACCCCGATGTGGCTCAGGAACAGGAGGGGTTCTTGCGGCTCATGGTCCTCGACCCATCCCCAGAACTCCGCATGCGTGGCCGCGTGATCGCCCAGGATCTCCTGTTCGGCACCGGGCGGAGCGGGGGCTATCGCCTCGTGCGCTTCGCGCCCCTCGGGCGGGATCCACACGGCGATCCCATCGCCGTCATCGGCGAGTCGGACCCATCCGTGCCGCACGTTCTCGCCGTTGTAGTGCGCGAAGTGCAGGCGGATCCGCTCCCGGAACCGCTCTTCGCCGAACGAGAAGCGGAGCATGGCCTCGGTATCGAGTGACCGCGCCGCGGTCTCGACGATCGCCGGCAGGTCTTCCATAACGGCCGTTCGCAGCGCCACCATCCCGGTGAGCCTACGCCGCTCGCGATCGAACCGTCCTCATGGTGCTGGGCCATCGACCAGACCTTCCTCGGTGGCGTAGGCTATTTGGATGCGGGCCGGCCGGGGGGTTGCCATCGTTGTTGCGTTCGCCGCCCTCGGCGCGGCCTGGATCACGCCGGCCACCGCGTCCGGATCGATGGGGATGGACCACCGGCCGCCGCCGCTGAGTGCGGCGGTGCCGGTACGGACCCCCGCCGGGATGCTCCCCGGCATCGACGTCTCCCACTGGCAGAACACGATCGACTGGTCCAGGGTCGCTGGCGCGGGCGTGCAGTTCGCCGTCATGAAGGCGACCGAGGGGAAGAACTACGTCGATCCCACCTTCGCGACGAATGCGCAAGAGGCGGCCGCGAACGGGATCGCGGTCGGCGCCTACCACTTCGCCGACCCCAGCACGAGCATGGCCGACGCCAGGGACGAGGCCGACCACTTCGTGGCGGTCGCGGCCCCGGCCGCGGGGAACCTGGTCCCAGCTCTGGACATCGAGCACACCAACGGGTTGAGCGTCACGCAGCTGAAGGCGTGGGTGAAGGCATGGTTGCTCGAGGTCACCGCGCGTACGGGCCTGCATCCGATGATCTACACCAGTCCGAACTTCTGGCTCACCGCCTTGGGCGACTCCCCCTTATTCTCCGCGACCGGGTATCCCGTGTTGTGGATCGCGCACTGGGGGGTGAGCTCGCCGACGGTGCCTGCCGCGAACTGGGGCGGATACGGGTGGACCTACTGGCAGTGGACCGACTGCGCGTCGGTCCCCGGCATCGCGAACTGTGTCGACGGCGACCGATTCAACGGAACCAACCTCGCCCGAGGGGAGATCGGCCGCGTGCAGGCTGCTGCGACGCCGGGGGGAACCGTCACCTCCGATAGCGGCATCATCTCGTGCACCGCCGCGGAGGGAACATGCACCCAGCTCACCGACCCGGGCGCAAGTGTCATGCTGACCGCCAGCCCGGACCCCGGCGCCGTCTTCATCGACTGGACGGGGGAGTGCGCCGGCCAGGGCGCGGTCTGCGCCCTGAGCGTGACCGGCAAGGTTTCCACCTCCGCAGAGTTCGGCTATCCGGTCACGGCCGGTGTCACGGGAACCGGGAGCGGGACGGTGGTTGCGTCTGGGGCCGGGATTGACTGCGGCGCAGTGTGTTCGGATATCGCGACCTACGGCGCCACGGTGACGTTCAAGGCAACGCCCGACAGCGCTTCGGGGTTCGACGGATGGAGCGGCTCGTGCCAGGGGACCGACCCGGCCTGCACCGTGACGGTGAACGGTCCCATCGCCGTGACCGCGCGATTCGATGCCACTGTGTCCATCCCAGCCGACGGCCACGGCACGCGGTTCGGGTGGGGGCGGGTGCGCAACCGTCACGCCCTGGGGCGTTCCTACCTGGTGGATCACCGGAAGGGAGCATCGGTGTCGTTCGCATTCACGGGCAGCAAGGTGGCCTGGTATTCGTCGGATGGCCCCAAGGGAGGGGTGGCATCCGTGTCGGTGGATGGAAGCGCGGTGGCAGCGACCTCAACGTATGCGTCGTCGCCCCGTTTCGGGGTGGCCCACGACCTCAGCGGCCTCGGAGTTGGTTCGCACACCCTCACCATCACCGTTGCGGGACGCCACTCGCCACATTCGTCCGGCTACCAGGTCGGTGTCGATGCCGTGAAGAAGAGCGGCGCGCTGAGCAAGTCGCCGGTGCCATCTGCGGCGACGTGGTCGCCGGTGGCGCAGCAACCGATCACCGGGCCGACCCTGGTCAGTGATACGGCGGGCTCGATCGCCTCGCTGACGTTCCAGGGGACCGGCGTGTCGTTCGACACGGTGCTCGGTCCCACGATGGGGCGCGCGGCCGTCTACATCGACGGACATCTCGTGCGAACGGTCGACCTCTCGGCATCGGTGACGGCGACCGCGGCACGCGGGGTCACCGGACTTGCTGATGCCTCGCACACCATCCGCGTCGTTGTGCTCGGTGAGCACGGCAAGCACGGCAAAGGGACCGCCGTCGCCATCGCCGGCTGGACGGTCAGCTAGGTTTGCCGGGAACGAGAAGGGCGACCCCGCAGGGCCGCCCATCTCGATCGGTAGATCTCCGTGGTGCTCAGCCGCGAACGTCGATCCGTGCCGCGCTGATGGAGCCATCTGCTCGTACGCGACCATCTACGCGCAGCGCCGAGCCCTTCGTCAAGGTGTGGCCATGGCGCAGTACCTTCGTGGCGCGGCTGACATGCACGACGTGGTGGCTTACCCGCCAGGTCCCTGTCATCCCGCTGCGATGTCCGAGCGTTCCGGTCAACGAGATCGAATCCTCTTGCACCGATGACTGTGCATCGATGCTGGACGCGGTGATGGACCCGTCAGCCTCGGACAGCCCTTGGACCTCAACCGCGGAGCCCACGGCGATGACACCGGACTCGGAGTCGATCTCCGTGGCGGTGGTCACGTGGACGGTTGTCCCGCTCACCACCCAGTCACCGACGGTCCCGACGGGCGGCATCGACTCGACCACGCCGGAGAACGACACTTCTCCGTACGAGTCGTCGTCGGCCGATTCCTGCACGTCGACCTGCGCGGCCGTTATCGACCAGTCGGCCTCGGTCGTGCCTTGGACGTCGACGGTGGCACCGACGGACACAGCACCCCCTTCTTGATCGATCTCCGTCGAGCTGGTCACGTGGATGATGGTTCCGCTCACGGTCCAGTCGCCGATCAACCCGGATGCCGGCAAGCTCTCGACGACGCCGGTGAAGGACGTGTCGCCGGAGTTGCCGTTCCCGGATGTGGTGGTGGAACCGGCGCGCGCGATGCCGGCCGCTCCGAGCATCGTCGCCAGCGCAACCAGTAGGACGCCGACCTTGATGGCTGATCTCCTCATGTGGATCCCCCTTCTCGTCGGGCCTTTCGGCCCTCGGTCAAGGAGAGCATCCATGTGGATAGTGGCAGCCCCCTCCGGGGCAAAGAGGGGGTTAAGGATGTCCCCCGGACGGTCCCCGATCCGACGGGTCATTCGCCGGTTGCGACTCGGCTCAGACGCGATTACGGTGCACTCAGAGACCTATGGAGGTGGGTACCGTGCGCGCACGCAGATGGCTCTCGATACATGCTGTCGTCCTGCTGGTGGTTGCGATGAGCGGCATCTCATTCCCGGGGATCGCGCAGGCCGCGACCGGCCAGCCTTCGCCGCAGGCGACCGCCATCGAAAGGGCGATCGTTCTGTCCAGCCCGGCGGTCGTGTTCATCGACACGTCGGTCGTGCTGAAGGTGGCACTGACCTACCGCAGCTCGTCAACGATCTCGGGGCTCGCGAGGATCAGCGATACCTATCGCTTCGACTACGCGACGGGCAGTGGGTTCGCCGTCACTCCGAACGGAACGGTCGTCACCGCATCCCATGTCGTCGAGCCGCCGCATCAGGAGATGATGAACTACGCGGCCAATCGGATGGTGCTGGAAGGCTTCGGATACTCGTATCCCAGCAAGAACTCGAGCCCGTTCGCCCAATACACGCTCCCGCTTGGATATCTGAATACGTTGCTTCAGCAGAGCTATCGCGGCGTGGCGATGAAGGTGCAGACCAACCCGCAGATCACCGTGTACAGCGCGGTCGATGTCGCTCAACAGCAGCTCCCCCAGGGGGAGCTCGCCAGCGTTCTGCTGTCCACGGGTTTCGACAAGACCGACGTCGCCATCCTGAAGGTCAACGCGACGAACATGCCGACCGTGGGCCTGGCCGCCACTGCCTCGACCCTGGCCTCGGGCGCCGAGGTCACGGCCGTGGGATTCCCCGGGAGCTCTCGCGACTCTCTCCAGACGGGCGTGACGGAGCCGACGAAGGTATTCGGCCACATCAGCACGATCCGGCACGAGGCCACCGGCGACCTGATCGAGATCGATGCCGCGACCCAGCCGGGCATGAGTGGTGGCCCGGTGATCGACGCCCAGGGAGATGTGATCGGCCTCACGTCGTTCACACTCCTGCAGGCGTCAGGTGAGGCGGGTGCCAAGTACCTGAGAACGGTCGACGACATCAAGTCCGCACTGGCCCAGGCGGGCGTGACTCCACAGCGCGGTGGCGTGGACACCAGCTTCGCGGCTGCGATGGATCTGTTCTGGTCCCAGCACTACTCTGCGTCGATCCCGCAGTTCCAGCGGACGATCGCCCTGTGGGACGGACACCCATTGTCGAAGGAGTACCTGGCCCGTGCGGAGCAACTGAGGGGCACCGCGCAGGACATACCTGTGACCCCTCGCAAGACCTCATCGTCCTTCCCGCTGGTGCCGGTCGCCGCCGGGGTAGTCGTTCTGCTCTTGGTGGTCGGTGCGCTGCTGATGCGGAGCCGCCGGAGGGTGCCCGCCCAGAGTGCCGGCCCCGCGTCGATCCCGGCGCCCGATGGGCCCGCGCCAGCGAGCACGCTGTCCGTTGCCACTCCCTCGCCGCCGCCTGCGCCCGTGTCGGGGTCCCAAACCGCTCCCACGCCGATGCCTTCGCCAACACCCAGGCCCGTCTCCGTCGGTGCTCCGGCGGAAGGGACCTCCAACCCCAATGGGCGATCGGAGCCTGAGGCCGACGCTGCCCCGGTCAGTGCCGAACACCACTTCTGCGCGAGTTGCGGGGAGAGGGTCGAGCCGGACGAGCACTTCTGTCTGAAGTGCGGGCACCCGCTGCGCTAGGGGATGTGCCGGTCCCGAACCGTCCCTGTCGCGCCGGGTCCTTCGACCCTGGTGTGTGACGGGGCCAGAGGGCAGGATCCCCTGCCATGAGCGCGATGCGACTGAACCCACTGTCCGAGGCGGAACTGGAGAAGCTCCACTCGGCCGCCGTCTCCGTCCTGGCGAACCCCGGCGCCCGGATCATGAGCGCGGAGGCGCGCGACCTCCTCCTCCAGCACGGCGCGGCGCTCGAAGGCGAGGACCTGGTCCGCATCCCCCCCGAGCTTGTAGCCGTCGCCTTAGCGTCCGCCCCGAAGCGATTCACGATCTATGACCGCAGCGGTGAGCCGGCGATGGACCTGGGCTCCGGCAACGTCTACGTCGGCACCGGCGTCACGAACCTCAACTACCTGAACCCACGCACCCTCCAGGTCGAGGACTTCACGCTCCCGGCCGTCGCGGAGACCGCGCTCCTGACCGACGCATTGCCGAACCTGGACTTCCTCGCCACGCCCGGCGTGGTGCGGGGTTCCGACGACCTCCCGCTCTCGATCGTGAACCAGTGCGAGTTCCGCGAGATGGTCACGAACACCACGAAGCCCTTGATGGTCCTGATCGCCGGTGGTCCTGAGCTCTCCGACATCTACGAGATGGCCGAGCTGGTGGCCGGCGGCGTGGACGCGTTCCGGGAGAAGCCGTTCGTCATCCCTTACCTGAATTCGGTTTCGCCGATGCTGTTCAACCCGGAGACGCTGGACAAGCTGTTCTTGGCGGCGGATCGCGGGGTGCCGGTGGTCTGCCAGGCCGCGCCTCAGGTGGGCGCTACCGGCCCGGTCACGATCGCCGGCACGGTGGTCATCTCGGCGGCCGAGACGCTGGTCGGGCTGGTGCTCTCGCAACTTCGGAATCCGGGGACACCCTTCATCTCCGGGACGGTTCCGTTCCTTATGGACATGCGCTACGGGAGCGTGACCGCGGGCGGGCCCGACGGCGTTCGGTTCATGGTGACGATGGGCCAGCTCTGCCGCTGGTGGGGTCTGCCTATGGTGGGCATGACCTTCGGCGGCGATTCGAAGGATGCCGACGAACAGGCCGCGGTCGAGGTCGGCTTCTACGGGTTCGGCGCGGTGCTGGCCGGGGTGGATCTGGTCTTCGACGCCGGCTGCCTCGAGGGCGGGCTCCTGTTCAGCCCCGAACTTCTGGTGATCTCCGACGAAGTGGCCGACATGACCCGCCGCGCGGTGGAGCCGCTGGAGATCAGCGACGAGACGATCGCGCTCGACGTGATCGAAGCCGTCGGCGTGGGGAACGTCTACCTCGGAGAAGATCACACCCTGGCGCACTTTCGCGAACTCTGGACACCGAAGATGCTCGACTGGCGCGGCCGCCGCGAGTGGGAGTCAGGCGGCGCGAAGACCCTTCGAACCCGCTGCCGCGAACGGGTCTTCGAGATCTGGGGGACCCACAAGGTTGACCCGCTCCCCGACGGTGTCCTTGCTGGGTTCGACCGGATCATCGAGGCTCGCCGCGCGTCGACCGTGTTCGATGGCCCTAGCTGACCCCGGGGTCGACGATCTCGAGCGCGCTGAAGTACGTCCGATAGAAGCCTCGATCTCTTGTCAACAGGCGATCGGCTAGGCGTGCGGCGTGCGCGCCGACCAGGAAATCGGCGATCAGTCGGGTCCGCGATCCTCCGGCGCTGAGGTAATGGGACCACGACCCCCCGGCCTCCAGCGACGTCGCGCGATCGGTGGCGGAGAAGCCGACGCCCAGCCGGTCGAGCCCGTTCACCAGATCG
>JBBRTK010000051.1:0-14330 GCA_038244455.1 Actinomycetota bacterium | reverse complement strand
CGTGGCCGTGTACCTCACGTTGGCTGAGATGGGCAAGGCGCGCTTCTTCCGGCCGGAGGTTGACGGGGGGCGCCCCCTGGCCCGAGCGCACCGGCCCGCACACCGGCGCGTCCACCGCCTGGCCTCGCGCTGGAGTCACCCGGGACCGATCAGGTTCAGCTCCTCGCCGGGATCACCTTCTTCGGGTCCAGGAACGGCAGCTCGGTAATGGTTGCGGTCATCATGCCCTCGGGTGAAGCGATCTCCAGCCGCGTACCGGCGCCTGCGTGCTCGATGGGCACCCAGGCGTACCCCATGTTGATGTCCAGACGCGGCGAGTGGCCGGCCGACGTGAGCCGCCCCACCGCCCTGCCGTCGATCCGGACGGGCCAGTAATCCTCGAGCCACATCCCCAGCGGCGCTCCGTCGATGCCGACCCCGACCAGCTTCTTGGCGACACCCTGATCACGGATCTTCTCCAGGGCGGCTCGTGAGACGCACTCGTTCCCGTTGTCCAGTTCCACCAGCCGTTCCAACCCGGTGATCTCGAACGGGTTGTTCCTGCTGTCCATGTCGTTGCCGTAGTTGAAGATGCCCGCTTCCAACCGTCGCTGATCACTGGGCGCGGTGGGGCGCAGCTCGAACTCCTCGCCGGCGTCCATGATCAGGTCCCACAACTCGATCCCGCGGCCGGCGTCGCGCAGGTACACCTCATACCCCAGCTCGGCCGTCCACCCTGTGCGGGACACCACCACCGGGATCCCGGCGATCTCGGTCTGCTTGTGCCAGTAGTACTTCTGATCCGCGACCTCGCCCCCGAAGAGCTTGCGAACCAACGGCTTCGAGAGCGGGCCCTGGATCTGCAGCGGGCTCACGTCCGGTTCGCGGATCTCCACGTCCATGTTCGCGAACGCCTGGACGCCCTTCGCGTAGAGCAGAGCGTCGGAGTCTGCGAGGGAGAGCCAGAAGTGGTCCTCGGCCAACTTCAGCAGGATCGGGTCGTTCACGATGCCGCCGTCCGGCGCGCAGATCAGGACGTACTTGCATTGCCCCGGTTGCGTCTGGGACAGGTCGCGCGGCGTGAGCAGCTGCGTGAACCGTGCGGCGTCCGGCCCGGTGATCTCCACCTGGCGTTCGACCGCTACGTCCCACAGCGTCACCTTCTCGACCAGGTGCCAGTACTCCTTGACGTCGTCGTCGTAGAGCGTGGGGATCAGCATGTGGTTGTAGAGGTCCCAGCTGGTGCATCCGGCCTCAACCGTGCGCTGGTAGTACGGCGACTTCTTGTAGTAGGTCGCATGGAAGAACGGGAACGAGCTGTTCAGTTCGGTCATCGTCGCTTACCTCCTTGCGATCTTACGATCGCGTTTGATCTCTCTGACCATGTTGTAGGCGGGGATCCCGCACACACCGCCGCCGGCATGGGTAGCCGACGAGCACTGGTACAGCCCGGCGATCGGCGTGCGGTAGTCGGCGTACCCGGGGGCGGGCCGCATGTGGAACAGCTGCTCGGCCGACAACTCGCCGTGGAAGATGTTGCCGCCGATCAGCCCCCACTCTTGCTCCATCTCGAAGGGCCCGATCACCTGCCGGTGGATAACGCTCTCTCTGAATCCCGGCGCCAACTCGTCGTAGCCCGCGATGACCCGGTCCGCGTACGCCTCCAACTCCTCGGTGTGCGGCTTCTCGCTCCACTCGGCCGGCACCCATTGCGTGAACAGGGACACGATGTGTGTGCCCTCCGGGCTGAGCGTCTTGTCATAGACCGTCGGCATGCACCCGTCGCTGAACGGCGCGGTCGCCGGTCTCCCCGCCCGCGCTTCCTCGAACGCCTTCTCCAGGTAGGCGATCGAATGCGCCAGCTCGAACCCGCCCGTGAAGTCCGTCATCTCCGGGTTCGAGGTGAACACCGGCGCTTTCGACAGCGCGCAGTTCACCTTGACGGTTCCGCTGCGCGTCTGCCAGTTCCGGATGTCGTCGACGAACTCGGGCGGAAGATCGGCCGCGTCCAGCTGCTGGAGGAACGTGATCTTCGGGTGGATCGCCGTGACGACCAGCGGTGCCGTGATCTCCTCGCCACCTTCCAGGACCACGCCGGTCGCCTTCCCTCCCGCGGTCAGGATCTTCGCGACACGCGCGTTGCAGCGAACCTGCGCCCCCAACGAGGTGGCGCTCCGTTCGAGGGCCGCCGCCACCGCACCCATGCCACCTTCCGGCACCGCCCACGCTCCGAGGTGCCCGTCGCCCACGTCGCCGATCGAATGGTGCGCCATGACGTACCCCGTCCCGGGCTCGTGGGGGCCGGCCCACGTGCCGATCAGGCCGTTCAACGCCATGACCGTCTTGACCTGGTCCGATTCGAAGAACCGGTCGAGGAGATCGACGATGGACATGGTCATGAGCCTGGTCACGTCGGCAACTCCCCGGACCTTGAGCCCGCGGTAGCGCCAGGCGATCGTGAGCTGGTCCTTCAGGTCTTTCAGCCCTGGCGAGCCCAACTTCGGAGGGGTCGTCATCAGGAGCGGCCCCAGCACCGCGGCCAAGCCGCCGATCCATGCGTCCCACTGCTCGATCGCGTCCGCGTCCTTCGTGGAGAACTTCGCGAACTCCTCGTAGTTGGCCCGGGCGTCGTCGTCGTACTGCGCGATGTACCGGCCGTCGGGGAAGGGCAGGAAGTAAGGCCCGACCGGAAACATCTTGTAGCCATGCTCGGCGAGGTGGAGATCCCGCAGGATCGTGTCGGGCATGAGGCTCATCACGTAGCTGAGCGTCGTGACCTTGAACTCGGGCGCTTCCGGCCACGGGGCCATGGTGTCCGCCGCGCCGCCGGTCTTGTGGCGAGCCTCCAGGATCAGCGTGCTGGCACCGGACTTCGCGAGGTAGGCGCCCGCGACGAGCCCGTTGTGTCCGCCCCCGATGACGATGGCGTCGTAGCGCTGCGATGACATGGCGCCGGTTCCTCCTCTAAACCCATGGTGGGTCGCAGGGGAGTACGCTACTACTGACTGGCCATTCAATGCAATGTCCTTTGTTCTGAACGGCCAACAGGAAACGTCCCAGGTCAGAGGGGTTCAGGACGGCTGAACAGCCGGTCAGGCTGAACCGCGATCAGGACGCCGGACGATCCTGCGCGAATCCAATCGCCGCTTGGGGCGCGTCGAGGGCGGCCGTGGCTTCCGGTTCGGCCCTCGCCAGTCGAAGGAGCGGCAGCAGGACGACGAATGCCCCTGCGGCTGCGATGCCGGTGATCCGATACAAGACCCGGGGCCCCACGGCACGCAGCATCGGCCCCGCGGCGACGTAGGCGATGGCGAGTCCGATGGACAAGAGCGCCTCGAACCCCGCGATCGCCCGGCTCCGAACGGCGTCGGGGGTTCGGCGCTGGATCACGCCGTTCTCCGCGACGATCGACAGCCCGTCGCAGACGCCGAACGCCAGCAGGGACACCAGGACCAGCGGGAACACCGGGCTGAAGCCGACCCCCAGGGCCGCCAGTCCGATCCCGGCCGAACCCCAGACGATCCATCGGAGCTCGCGCTTCGCGTTCAGCCACCGGCCCGCGCCATTGCCGAACACCGCCCCCAGCCCCCAACAGGTGACGAGCGCCCCGAACCCCACGGGCCCCACGCCGAACGACTCGGCGAGCGCCGCGTCGGCCACCATCCCCATCCCGAGCCCCAGCACGAACACGAACCAGGCAAGGCAGATCCGCCGGAGCACCGGCTCCTGGAAGAGATACCGCACGCCGGCGGTAATCCCCTTGTGCTCATCGATCTCGGCCTGGGTGCGGTGGTCCGCGTAGCTACCGCGGACCGAGACCGTCAGCAGCACCGACACCAGGAAGGACACCCCGTTGAGCGCGAACACCCAGCTGGGTCCGCCCACCGCCACGATGACGCTGCCCAGGATGGGCCCGATGGCCACGCCGGAACTCCACCCGATGCCGATGAGGCTGTTGGCCCACGCGATGTCCTCTTCGGTCTCGGCCAGGTTCGGTGTCGCCGCCCGGCTGGCCGCCCAGAACGGCGCCTCCGCGATGGCGGAGACGAACGCGAACATGATCAGCAGCAGCGGGGAACGAACGGCGAACGCCATCACGAAGAAGAACACCGCGGCGATCGCCTCGGACCAGATCATGACCTTGCGCCGGTCGAAGCGGTCCCCCAGCGCCCCCGCGAACGGACCGACCAGGCCGCTCACCCCGAAGGTCAAGCCGAAGGCGAGCGCCTGAAGGACGGGATCGTGCGTCTGATGCCACACGGTATACCCGAGTGCCGTGAACGCCGACGCTCCTCCGGTCACAGAGATGCAGCGGCCGAGCGCCAAGCGCCGGATGTTCGCTCTGGGTGATGTGGTCATCGCTGCACCTCCTCCGGTTCCGTCGTTCCCTCGATCGCGCGCCGCCGAAGCGGCCAGATCACCGCCGTGCCGAACAAGGCCCCCGTTCCGGCCAGGATGTACACGGTCTGGGGCCCAAGTAGCTTGACCAGCACACCCGCGACGGCGTAGCCCACCGCCAAGCTGATGTTCTGCGCACCGTCCATCGCCGCAAGGACGCGGCTCCGCACCGCGTCCGGCGCCCGGCGAACCTGGATGCTCCGAAGCGCCACCAGGCTCACGGCGTCGCACGTTCCATTGAGGAAGACGAACACAAGGACCAGGATGAACAGCGGCGCCACGCCGACCAGTCCCATCGTCACCGCGAACCCGGCGTTCATGGCGACCAGCCACTTCGTCTCGATCGCAGGGGTGAGCCGGCGGGCCGCGAACGAGCCGACGACCGAACCGATGCCCCACGAGGCGATGACCAGCCCGTATCCCCTCCCGATCTCGGCTTTGCCATGGAAGAAGGTGCTGACGAGCGGAAGGTCCGACACCATCACGAACCCGTTGAACAGGACCATGATCGTGAAGCCGGCGAGGATCCGCTCAAGTATGTCGTCGGCGCGGATGAACCGCATCCCGGCCCAGATCCCGACATGCTCGGCGTGCTCCTCCTCGGATACCTGCTCGTGGAACGGACGCCGCACGCTCCAGATCAGGGCCGCAGAGAGGATGAAGGACGCGGAGTTCGCGGCGAAGATCCAGTTGGGGCCGATGTGGCCGACCAGCGCGCCGCCGATGGCGGGACCGAGGAAGATCCCGCCGTAGACACCGAGCGAGACCAAGCTGGTGGCGTGCTCGATCTCCTTCGGGTCCTGGACCAGCGCCGGGATCGCGGCCCCGGAGGCCGACCAGAACGGCGACTCCGCGATCGCCGCCACGAAGCCGCACGCGATGAGAAGCACAGGGGCATGAACGAACGCAGCCACAGCGAACACCCCTGCCCCGCTCACTTCCGAGACGATCATGATCATCCGCCGGTCGAACCGGTCCCCCAGGGTTCCCGCGAACCAGCCGAGCACGCCGTTCATCCCGAACGTGAGGATGAGGGTCGCGGCCAGCCAGACGGAGTTGTGGTTGGTCCGTTCGTAGACGGCGAACATGAGGGCCGTGAACGCGGCCGCTCCGCCCGTGATCGAGATCCCACGGGCGAACGCAAGCCGATAGACGGCGGAACGGACGGATTGCGGACGGGTCATGGTGCGGGCTCCTCGAGGTGGCGGCGTTCCGGGCGGTGCGGGCTGACGAACGGCTGGGGCGTGACGCGGGGGTACGCGTCAGGACGCCTGAGCGCTCCGGTTCGTCTTGAGGGTCCGCTTCATCACGACGGAAACCCTAGCATGTTCGCCTTCAGCCCGGGAGGGAGATCGAGCGGAGTTGATGGGCCTCGATGGCCGCGGCGACGCCTTCGAGCACCTCGGGCTCAACCGGTGTGTCGACGGTGAGCACCATGAGGGCGTCGCCACCCTCGGTCTTGCGTCCAACGTCCATCGTGGCGATGTTCACCTGGTGGTCGCCCAGAAGTGTGCCGACCTTCCCGATGATGCCGGGGCGGTCCGCGTAGCGGAAGAGCACCATGTTGGCGGCGGGCGCGACCTCGATGTTGAAGTCGTTCACTTGGACCAGCCGCTCGTGGCTGCGGCCCATGATGGTGCCCGCAACGCTCACGGGCCCCTCGTCGGTCTCGGCCCGAAGGGTCACGAGGCTCACGTAGTCGGTGCTCACCGTGGAGCGCATCTCGCTCACGGTCAGGCCTCGGTCCTTGGCCAGGGTGGGCGCGTTCACGAACGACACCGGCTCATGCACGCTCCTGGCCAGGATCCCCTTGAGGATGGCGAGCGTGAGCACGCGGGTGTCATGCTCGGCAACCCTTCCGGTGTAGCTGGCGACGATCGAGCCCAACCCTCCCCCGGCGAGTCCGGCCAGGAGCGCCCCGAGCTTCTCCGACAACGGCACGAACGGCCGGACCACCTCGGTGACCTCCGCCCCGGCCGAGACGTTGACGGCATAGGGCACGAACTCGCCCTTGAGCGCCAGGCGAACCATCTCGGCCACAGTGGTCCCGGCCTTGTCCTGCGCTTCCTTGGTGGAGGCGCCCAGATGCGGGGTCACCACCACGTTGTCGAACGCGAAGACCGGCGAGTCCGTCGTGGGTTCCACGGCGAACACATCGAGCGCGGCGCCGCCCAGGTGTCCGGCTTCCAGCGACTTGGCGAGCGCGTCCTCGTTCACGATCCCGCCGCGCGCGGTGTTGATGAGCCGGGCGCCCGCCTTCATCAGGCTGAGTTCGTGTTCGTCGATGAGATTCTCCGTCTCGGGATTGCGCGGAAGGTGGATGCTCACGAAGTCCGACTGGACCAGGAGGGATTCCAGGGTGGGCATGGCGTCCACGCCCATCTCCTTGGCACGGTCGGCCGAAACGAACGGATCGAACGCGATGACGCGCATCCCGAACCCTGCGGCGCGCGTTGCCACCAGGCCGCCGACCCGGCCGAGCCCGACCAGACCGATGGTCTTGCCCGCCAGCTCAACGCCCTCCCACTTCGCGCGTTCCCACGACCCGGCCTTGAGGGCCGCCGAGGCCTGGGGGATATTCCTCGCCTGGCTGAGGAGGAGCGCCATCGCCTGTTCCGCGGCGCTGATGATGTTGGACTGGGGTGCGTTGACCACCATGACGCCGCGGCGGGTGGCCGCCTCGACGTCGACGTTGTCCAGCCCGATCCCGGCGCGCGCGACCACCTTGAGCAGGGTCGCCGCCTCGAGCACCTCGGCGTTCACCTGGGTGGCGCTCCGGATGATGAGCGCGTCGTAGGGAGCGATCTCCTGGGCGAGCCCCGCCTCCGCCAGCTCGGTCCGCACGTCCACCTGGAAGTCCGCGCGGAGCAGATCCAGCCCTTGCTCGGACAGGGTTTCGGTGACCAGGACCCGCACGCTACCGGCGCTCCAAGAACACGGTTTCGGCGGCGGCCACCCCGGCCCCCCGCTTGACGGGGTGCCCGAGCGACTCCAGCGTCATCTCCAAGGCGGCGAGTCCGCGGATGATGTCCAGTTCGCTGAAGTAGCCGAAGTGGCCGATCCGGAAGACCTTGCCCTTGAGCGGACCCTGTCCGGGCGCCAGCACGCACGCGAAATCGCGACGAATGGTGTCGCAGATGACGTCGGCGTCCGCGGCCTCGGGCGCCCGGATGGCCGTGACGGTCCAGTTGTCCTCGAGCCCTTCGCCGAACAGGTCCAGGCCGAGGGCCTTCGCCCCCTCCTTCACCGCGATGCTCAGGGTCTGGTGCCGGGCCATGGCCGCCTGCACCCCGTCCTGGAAGTAGAGACGGAGCGCGGCCTGGAGCCCCTGCATGACGCTGATGGCCGGCGTCCACGGGTTCTCCGGGTCCTTCAGGGCCGCGAACTTCGCATACGCCGCCCAATCGAAGTAGAAGCGGGGGTTGGTGGCGGACTTGCTCGCCTCCCACGCGCGCGGGCTGATCGCCGCGAACGCGATGCCGGGGCTGGCGGACAGCGCCTTCTGGCTGCCGCCTAGCGCCACGTCGATACCCCACTCGTCGAACGCGAACGGCACGGCGCCCAGGCTGCTCACCACGTCGGCCACGACGAGGGCACCCGCCTGGTTGGCGACGGCGGCGAGCGCCTGGATGGGCTGAATCACCCCGGTGCTGGTCTCGGACTGGGTGAGCAGCACGGCCTTCGTTCCAGGATGTGCGGCGAGCGCCTCGGCCACCCGGGCCGGGTCGACCTTCTGCCCCCATTCGAAGTCGACGGTGTGGACCGCGAGGTTGTACGCCCGGGCGAGCGATGCCCACCGCTCCGCGAAGAACCCGGCGACGGGAACCAGGACCTCGTCCCCCGGCGAGAAGCAGTTCTGGATCGCGGACTCCAGGGCGCCGGTTCCGCTGGATGTCATGAGCAGCACGTCGGCGGCGTCCGTTCGGTAGAGCTCCTTCAGCCGGTCGGTCACCTCGCGCATGATCGCCCCGAAGCCGGGACCGCGGTGGTAGACGAGCGGGCTGCCCTGTGCCAGCAGCACCTCGGGCGGGATGGGGGTGGGTCCGGGCGCCAGGATGATCTCCGGCCTGTCCACGGGTATCAGCTCCTTCTCGGGGGCCGGCCGCGCGGTGCGCGAGCCGGCCAGGTCCTGCGGCTCGAAGGTTCAGCCTAGCAGCCGGGTTCCTACGGACCGGGCGTGACGCCGCTAGGGCGCTCCCGCCTGAAGGAACGAGCATCGAACGCCAGCCCCGAGAGCGCGGCGAGGGCAAGCAACACGACGAAGGCGGCCACGACCGCCGCTTGGGCGCCGGAGAACCGGACGAACGCCGCGGTCGCGCGGACGAGCACCACAACGTTGACGGCGGCCGCCAGCGCCTGCGCGACTCGGCCGGGCCACCTCGCCCCGTTGCGCAGGCCCGCGCCCGCCAGGAAGAGCACCCCGGCTACTGCCACACTGATCCCCACGAACCTGAGCCGGAGCCAGCCCGGGGTCTGATGCTGGGGTCCGAGGTCTGCTTCCTGCGCGAGCACGTACGTGAACGACAGCAGCCGGATCGTGGACCACAGCGCCCCTTCGATGAACAACGCGGCGATGCCGCTCCTGATGGCGAGCGGCCGCGCCACCTGCCTCTACACCTCGATCTGCAGCGCGCCGTCTTGCTCGCGGACGGCGAACACCGGGAGCGGTTCCACCGCGGGAGACTCGACCACGGCACCCGTGGCCATGTCGAACACACTGCCGTGGCACTCACAGCTGATCGTGGTGCCGTCGATCTCACCACCGTCCACCAGGTTGCACCCTCGGTGCGTGCAGATGTCGCTGAAGGCCATCAGCGCTCCGCCGACCCTGGCCACTCCGATCTCCTGACCGTTCACGTCGTACTTCTTGGCCTGACCCTCGGCCACATCCGCCGCCTGGCCCACCGTCACGAATCCGCCCATCGGTCTTCCTTCCCTCGGTTGACCGCGCCAGCTTATGACAGCAGGGGCGACAGGCCGCGCCCGCCCTACGCCTGGATCGCGCGATCCTTCCGGGCGCGCGCGATGTAGATGCCCGCGAGTGCCAGGTAGAACGCGGCCAGGATCAAGATCCCCCAGCGGAACGGGATGGGCAGGAGCGCGGGAAGGAAGGCGCCCGCCACCCATGCAACCTGGAACAAGACCTCGTAGCGAACGAAGACCCGGCCGAGCGCGCCTTCGGGCGCTAGGCGCTGCATCAGGCTCTGGAACGCGAGCCGGCCTAGCTCCGTCGTGGCGCCCACCACCACGCTGAAGAACGCCAGGAGCGGAAGTCCGAACAGCTCGAACGCCAGGAGGGCGGCCAAGCCACCGGCCGTGACACCGGCGATCACTACCGCCTCCTCTCGGGCGACGGTGGGTAATCCCGGCGCGATCACGTCGGCGAGGAAGCCCCCGGCCACGCCGCACACCGCCAGCACCCCGAACCACCACACCGGCTCCCCGCCCCGGCGGAGATCGAACGCCAGGAGGAACAGGAGGAACCCGTTCGCGGCACGCATCCCGACGGCGCCGATCGAGGCGCCGGTCAGGGCGGGGATGCGCCCCCTGGGGCCGACCGCCTTCGCCGCCGCCCCCTTGGTGGAGGGGTCGGGCAGGCGGAGGTTCATGAACGAGGACACCGCGTAGACGCCGGCAGCCAGCGCGATCGGCCCGGCGGAACCGTAGAGCTTCAGGGCCGCGTAGCCGAACGGTGCCGCCACGACGGCGCCGACCGCGGCGATCCGTCCTAGGCGTGCGTTGGAGCGCATGAGCCCCTCCCCCGGCGGGGCGTAGGCCATGGTGAGTCCGTTCTTCGTTATGGCATGGATCTTGGACAGGACCAGGATCGCCAGCGCGCACGGGAAGAGCGCGAAGGTTCCCATCCGGGGAACGGCGTAGAGGGCCACGACCGCTCGCCCGGCAGCCGCGGCGAAGGAGATGGTCCGGCGCGGTCCGGCGCGGTCCAGCAGGGGAACCAGCAGCGGGCCCGCGAGTGCGAGCGGCAGCATGGTGAGCCCCAGATAGAGCGCCACCTTGACCTTCGCCTGGCCCGCGGGCAGCGAAAAGAACACGGAGTCCGCCAGGGAGATCGCCAAGAGCGCGTCACCCGCGGCGCTGGTGAGGTGGCAGAGTCCGTAGCGATCGATGGGCTCGGACGAACGCCACATGCGGCGCAGCGGCCAGACGGTGGCTTCGATGGCACCGGCCGCGCCCAGCAGGAGCAGTTGCCACCACGGGTAGCGCGATGGTGGCCGGCCGCTCCTGACCCGCACCGATCCTCCGGCCGCTACCCGTTCAACCGCTCGCGCAGGAGTTCCTGCGCGAGCTTCGGGTTGGCCGAGCCGCCTGATCCCTTCATGACCTGACCGACCAGGAACCCGATGACTTCCTGCTTCCCGCCGCGGAACTGCTCCGCGACCTCCGAGTTCTCCGACAGCACCCGGTCGACGATCGCCCCCAGCGCGCCGGCGTCCGAGACCTGCGTGAGGCCGCGGCGTTCCACGATGCCGGCGATGGCGTCACCGGTGACGAACGCGTCCTCCAGAGCCTGCTTCGCGCCCTGCCCGCTGATGGTGTCGGCGGCGACGAGCGCGACCAGGTCGGCGATGTGCCGCGCGGTGACCAGGTTCGGCCCCTCCGCCCCGGCCTTGTTCCGGAGCCCGGCCAGGTCCTGTGTGATCCAGTTGGCCGCGAGCCTGGGGTCGGCCTCCAGCGCCAGCGTCTCCTCGAACAGTGCGCTGGAAACCCGGTCGCCGACCAGGACATCGGCTACCACGGGCTTCAGGTCGAACATCCGAACGTAGCGCTCACGCCGGGCGCGAGGCAGCTCCGGGAGCGCGGCGCGGAGGTCTTCCACCCAGGCCGGGTCCGGATCCAGCGGCGGGATGTCCGGCTCCGGGAAGTACCGATAGTCGAAGGCCTCCTCCTTGGACCGCATGGACTTGGTGGCGCCGGCGTCCTCGTCCCAGTGGCGCGTCTCCTGCACGATGGCCTCGCCGTTCTCCAGGGCCTTCTGCTGACGCGCCATCTCGTAGGTCAGCGCCCGCTCCAGCGAACGGATCGAGTTCATGTTCTTGATCTCGACCTTGGTCCCGAGGGGTTCGGTGCCGGCCGGGCGCAGGGAAACGTTCGCGTCGCAGCGCAGCGACCCTTCCTCCATCCTGACGTCGCTCACGTCGAGCGCCTCCAGGGTCGCTCGGAGCTCGCGGATGTAAGCCCCGGCTTCCTCCGGCGAACGTATGTCCGGCTCGCTGACGCACTCCACCAGCGGGGTTCCGGCACGGTTGTAGTCGATGAGCGCGGAGTCGGCGTCGTGGATGCGTCCGCTCGCGCTGCCGTGCGTGGTCTTGCCGGTGTCTTCCTCCATATGAACCCGCGTGATCCCGACGCGCTTCGTCACGCCACCCGGCAGCTCCACGTCCAGGTGCCCGCCGAGGCAGATGGGCAGGTCGAACTGGCTGATCTGGAAGTTCTTCGGCATGTCCGGGTAGAAGTAGTTCTTCCGGTGGAAGAGCGAGTGCGGTGCGATCGTGCAGTCCAGCGCCAGGCCGATGGTGACGATGCGCCGGATGGCCTCTGCGTTCGGCACGGGGAGCGAACCGGGGTGGCCCAGGCACACCGGGCAGACGTCGGTATTGGGCTGCGCGCCGAACCCAACGCGGCACCCGCAGAACATCTTCGTCTGCGTGCTCAGCTCGACGTGACACTCGAGCCCGATGACGGTCTCCCACTCGGCCATACGCGGGCTAGCCTACCGGACCCGCTCGCGCGACCCGCTCGCGCGTGGAGGGCGCGTCAAACCCCGGCCAGCAGCGGCGGGCGAAGGTCCAGACCCAGGTCGGTTTCCAGCGCGTGCGCCGCCCGGAACAGGGTCGATTCGCCCAGCACGGGGGCGGTGAACTGCAGCCCGATGGGCAATCCCGCCGAGTCGAAGCCGCTCGGGATGCTGATGGCCGGCACGCCCGCAAGGTTCGCCGGGATGGTGAACACGTCCGAGAGGTACATGGCCATCGGATCGCCGGAGCGTTCCCCGATCTTGAACGCCGTGGTCGGCGAGGTGGGCGAGACCAGGACGTCGTAGCCCGCGAACGCGGTTTCGTAGTCGCGGATGATGAGGGTCCGCACCTTCTGGGCCTGGCCGTAGTAGGCGTCGTAGTAGCCGGCCGAGAGCGAGTACGTCCCCAGCATGATGCGCCGCTTCACCTCCGGGCCGAACCCCGCTCCCCTGGTGCGCGACATCATGTCCTCGACGTCCGTGCCGCCCTCGGCGCGGTAGCCGAACCGCACGCCGTCGTAGCGGGCCAGGTTCGATGATGCCTCCGAGGGGGCGATGAGGTAGTAGGCGCTGAGGCCGTAGTCGGTGTGGAGAAGCGTGACCTCGCCGACATCCGCGCCGAGGGCCGCCAGCCGTTCCACGGCCGCGCGCACCGATGCCGCGACATCCGGCTGCACCCCTTCGCCGAACCCGACCACGCCGACCCGCATGCCCGCCACGCCCGCGTCGATCCCTTCGGTGTAGTCGCGAACCGGCGTGTCCAGGCTGGTGGCATCACGGTGGTCCTGCCCCGCGAGGACGGACAGGAGCGTCGCCGCGTCGCGCGTGCTGCGCGTGAACGTCCCAACGGTGTCCAGGGAGGATGCGAACGCGATGAGCCCGTAGCGGCTGATGAGTCCGTAGGTGGGCTTGAGGCCGACGACGCCGCAGAGGGCCGCGGGCTGGCGGACCGAGCCGCCGGTGTCGGTCCCGAGCGACCAAACCACCTCGCCCGCTGCCACCGCGGCAGCGCTGCCTCCGGAAGAGCCGCCGGGAACCGCGTTGAGGTCCCACGGGTTATGCACCGGCCCATACGCCGAGTTCTCGTTCGATGAACCCATCGCGAACTCATCGCAGTTGGTCTTGCCGATCAGGACGCTTCCGGCGCCGGAGAGTCGCGTCCACGCGGTGCAGTCGTACGGGGGAACGTAGGTTTCCAGCATCTTGGAGCCGGCAGTGGTCCGGATGCCGTTGGTGGTGAGCACGTCCTTGAGCGCGAGCGGGATCCCGGCCACGGCGGACTGCGGGGCACCGGTGGACAGATAGGCGTCGAGCTCGGCCGCCCGCTCCAGCGCGACCTGGGGGGTTCGGGTCAGGAAGGCGTTGAGTCGCTCGTCGACCGCGTCCAGACGCCGGAGCGAGGACTCGGCCAGTTCCACCGCGGTGATCTCACCGGCCCGGAGCTTGGCGGCGAGTTCGGCGCCCGTGAGATCGCAGAGTTCGGTCACGAGCCGGTCTCGACGATCCGAACCACCTTGAAGCGGCCCTGGTCGGCCTCGGGCGCGTTCTGCATCGCGGCCTCGTGCGGGATGGAGGGCTCGGGGACATCAGGACGCAGGACGTTGGAGCGCGGGATCGCGTACGCGGTAGGCGGGACGTCCTGGGCCGCGACCTCACCGACCTTGGCGGCGTGTTCGAGGATAAGGCTCAGTTGGGTGCGAAGGCTCGCCTGCTCTTCGACCGTCAGCTGCAGCCGTGCGAGCTTAGCCACATGGTCGATGTCGATCTCTACCGGCATGGCCGGGAGTCTAGCCGGGCGGCCGGACCTTCATGCCCCGCGGCTCCTGCGCAGGAACTCGGCTTCGTCGATGAGCTCGACGCCGAGCGAGGTGGCCTTGTCGAGCTTGGATCCCGCGCTCTCCCCCGCAACCACGAAGTCCGTCTTCTTCGAGACGCTGGAGGCCACGCGCGCCCCGGCGGCTTGGGCGAGGGCTGTGGCCTCCTCGCGCGAGAGGGTCGGCAGGCTTCCCGTCAGGACCAGCGTGACGCCCTCAAGCGGCTTCGGCCCCGCGTCCGCGGGAGCAGCGTCCTCCATCCGCACGCCGACATCCCGTAGGCGTTCGATGAGGGCTTGGTTCTCCTCGTCGGCGAACCACTCGGCCACGGTGGCGGCGATCTCCGGCCCGATCTCGGGGACGTCGTCGATCGCCTCGGCGCT